>JBIQJS010000222.1:0-1823 GCA_044507405.1 Rubrivivax sp.
CTCATAGGGCAGACCGAGCTCTTCGAGCAGCCACAGCACGCGCTGCGAGCGGGAGTTGTTGAGGTGATGGACGGTGATCATGGGGTCGCCCGTGATGAGGAGGGCCGCATTGTGTCGAGATGCCGGCAGACCCGCACGAGGGTCAACACGGGCGGCGTTGTCCGACACGTAACGCAAGCCGCTTCCGACATCGCCGGCGCACGCCTCGTCCCTACATTCAGCCAGCCATCGACAACCCGAATGCAGAGGTGACTGACATGCACAAGATGCTCCGCACGCTCGCGCTCGCCTGCGCGCCCCTGATGCTCCTCGCCGCCTGCGGCGGTGGCGACGACAGCGTCGACGACCGCCTGAGCCTGGCCGACCCCAAGGTCCGCTTCGTGCATGCGCAGGAAGGCGGCCCCGCCCTCGGCCTCTATCGCAACGGCGGCACCATCGGCGGCGCCGACAACGTCAACTACCGGTTTGCGTCGAACTACTTCGACGTGAGCAGCACCGCCGCCGACTACAGCGTGCGCACCACGGTCGGCGGCATCACGCTCGACAGCCGGAACCTCGACCCGCACCAGGGCGACAAGTACACCTTCGTCGCGTATCCCGGCGGCGTGGCCTTCATCGAGGATCCGTACAACCGCTCGCTCACGAGCAACGAGGCGCGCGTGCGCGTGCTCAACGGCTCGCCCAACGCGGCGAACGTTGACGTGTACATCACCGCGCCGACGACCGACATCAATACCGTCTCGGCGAACTACTCGAACGTGGCGCTCGGCAGCGCGGTGCCCGGCAGCGGGGCCGATTCGCACGAGTTCGACGCCAACAACTACCAGCTGCGCATCACCGCGGCCGGCACCAAGGCCGTGATCTTCAGCGCACCGCTCAACCTCTCGCAGAACGCCGACCTGCTGCTCGTGACCGTGCCCGACGGGCTGGGCGACATCAAGGTGCTCGCGGTGACGGCCGATTCGGGCACCACCGCCACCGAGATCACCGACACGCCGTGATCGGCGCGCGGATGAAGCCCCTGCGCACGCTGCTGCTCGCCGCCCTGCCCGCCTTCCTCGTTGCCGCCTGCGGCGGGGGCGACGACACCGCCGACCTCAACGACCGGCTGGCGAGCGCCGAACCGAAGGTGCGCGTGGTACACGCAGCCGTGTTCAGCGGCCCGGTCACCCTCTCGCGCAACGGCACGCCCGAGCCGCAGGCGAGCGGCGTGGCCTATCGCGGCGCGTCGCGCTACATCGACGTGCCCACCGGCGCGGCGGAGTGGCGCGTGGCGACGAACGTGGGCGACTTTCCCATCGGCATCGAGACCCTGGAGGCACGCCGCGGCAACCGCTACACCTTCGTCGCGGTGCCCGACTTCTCGCTGACGGGCGCCGAGCTGCTGCGCATCGACGACCCCTACGACTGGGGCCTGGCGGTCGCGAGCGCGCGCGTGCGTGTGCTGCATGCGGCGGCGAACACGACCGGCGCGCTGGACGTCTACCTCACGTCCGGCGGCACCGACATCGCGAACGTGTCGCCCACGCTGGCGGGCGTGGCCTACAAGACGGCGGCGCCCGCCTCCGGCAGCAACTCGCTCGACCTGGCGGTCGGCGGCGCGGGGTACACGCTCACGGTCACCCTGGCCGGCAACAAGGCGCCGATCTTCCAGGCCCCGATCACGCTCAGCCACAACGCGGACTGGCTGGTGACGCTGCTGCCGAATTCCATCTTCACCGGCGACCTGCGCGTGCTGGCCATGAAGTCGGACGACGGGTCGGCGACGCAGGAGATCGCGGACACGTTGTAGGGGCCCTTCGACAGGCTCAGGGCGAACGGGG
>JBIQJS010000111.1:0-11594 GCA_044507405.1 Rubrivivax sp.
ACGACATCGCCTGCGGCCAGATCGACATCGGCAACGCCGCCACCGAGATGACCGACCGCATGGCGCGCGGCATCCTGCAGCCCAACGGGCAGATGATGGTGGAGCCGCGCATGGACGTGAACCTGGTGGCCGATGCAGTGGTGCACATGGCCTCGCTGCCGCTCGAAGCCAACGTGCAGTTCATGACCATCATGGCCACCAAGATGCCCTACGTCGGGCGCGGCTGATCCTCAATCGGCCAGTGTGAACCCGGGCACCGCCCGGGCCATGCGCGCGAGTTCCTGATCCATCAGCGCGACGAAATCGCGCGCCGCGGGCGACAGGTGCTGCCAATGGCGGAACGCCCAGCCGATCGAGACCGACGGCAAATCGGTGATCGGCACCGCCTTCACCGTGCCGGCGCGCGTGAAGTTGTGCGCATGCACCGCGGGCACGATGGCGTGGCCCAGGCCCAGCTCCACGAAGACCCGCGCGGTGTCGAAGTCGTCGAACACGATCTCGGGCCTGAGATCGAGCCCACGCTCCTGCGCCGCCTGCTCGATGGCGCTCTGGTGCGTGGTGCCGCCCGAGAGCCCGAGATAGCGGATGCCGCCGAGGTCGGCCACGCGCAGGCGCCGCCGCGTGGCGAGCACGTCGTCACGCGCGGCCAGCAGGAAGAGCTTCGCCTGCCCCACCGTGCGCACGCGGATGCCGCGCGCCGGCTCGCCGACGGTGACGAAGGCCAGGTCCGCCTGCGACAGGCGCAGGATCTCGAAGCAGCGCCTGGTGGAGCCGGCCGGCAGGAAGCGCAGGTTCACGGCCGGGTGCTGCTTCCGGAACTTCACGATGGCGTCCATCATGAAATGCCGCACCGTGGTGCCGCCGGTCGTGATGGTGAGCGTGTCGGCCTCGCCCTGCTGCAGCGCGCGGATGCGCTGCAGGCCGACCTCGATCGCATCCAGCCCTTCGAGCGCGAAGTCCTTGAGGATGCGCCCGGCCGCGGTCGGCGCCACGCCGCGCGCATGGCGCTCGAAGAGCTTCACGCCGAGCTCGGCCTCCAGGCGTGCGATGTGCTGGCTCACCGCCGACTGCGTGCGCTTGAGGTCGCGCGCCAGCGAGCTGAGGCTGCCCGCTTCGCAGGCGGCGACGAGGATGCGCAGGTCTTCGAGCGTCACGGCCATCTCCAAGCTTCAGCTAATGGGAATGCCGCAAATCTTAGCGTTGACTGCTATCCAGGGCGGTGGCATGGTCCGGCGCGTCTCCACTTCCGTCCTCCACGACCATGAAGACGATCCGACTCGGCACCCGCGACATCGTCGCCATGAAGGCCCGCGGCGAGCGCGTGGCCGCCCTCACCTGCTACGACTACACCTCGGCCCAGATGCTGGACGCCGCCGGTGTGCCGCTGCTGCTCGTCGGCGACACGCTGGGCATGGTGGTGCAGGGCGAAGACACCACGCTGCCGGTGACGCTGGACCACGTCATCTACCACGCGCGCATGGTGGTGCGCGGCACGCAGCGCGCGCTCGTCATCGGCGACATGCCCTTCATGAGCTACCAGGCTTCGGCCGACGACGCCGTGCGCAACGCCGGCCGGCTGATGGCCGAAGGCCGCGTGGGCGCGGTCAAGGTCGAGGGCGGCCGCGAGATCGCGCCGCTGGTGCAGCGCATGGTCAAGAGCGGCATCCCGGTGTGCGGGCACCTCGGCTTCACGCCGCAATCGGTGCACGCACTCGGCGGCCCGCGCGTGCAGGCCAAGGAGCCGACCGCCGCCGTCTCGCTGCTGGAGGATGCGCTCGCGCTGCAGGAGGCCGGCGCCTTCGCCGTGGTGCTGGAGCTCGTGCCCGCCACCGTGGCCGAGGAGGTCTCCAGGCGCCTCACGGTGCCCACCATCGGCATCGGCTCCGGGCCGCGCTGCGATGGCGAGATCCAGGTCTTCCACGACCTCTTCGGGCTCTACACCGACTTCCAGCCCCGGCACACGCGCCGCTACCTCAACGTGGCGCAGGACATCGCGGCGGCCGCACGCCGCTACGTGGCCGACGTGGGCGCGCGGCAGTTCCCGGGGCCGGAGCAGACCTCCGACCTCACCCCGGCGTCGAAGGACACCTTCAAGTCGCTGCTGGCGACGACGCCCTGAAGGCCGGCTGGCGCAGCAGCACCCCCTGCGCCAGCAAGGCGCGCTGCAAGGCGGGCACATCCACCTGCCGCGGCGGCACGCCCTGCTGCACCGCCAGCGCCGCGGCCACCCCCGCGGCCTGGCCGGTGACCCAGCACTGCGGGATCTCGCGCATGAAGCCATGCGAGGCCGGGTCGCACGAGATGTGGCGACCGCAGGCGAGCAGCCCGTCGAGCGCTTGCGGCACGAGTGCGCCGTAGGGGATCGAGATGCTCGGGAATTTCGGCGAGACCGACGGCGAGATGCCGATCTCGTCGGCGAGCGGCGTGCCTTCGGGCCAGCGCGCGCGCAGCACCGCATCCACGCCCCGGAGCCGCCGCGCATGGCGCACGCCGATCTGCGGCGCGCCCTGCAGCAGCCAGGCGTTTTCGAACCCCGGCGCATGCGCGCGGTAGTGGCGCAGGTGCTGCGCCATCGCGCGGCGCGAGCGCACCTCCACCGCGGTGAGGTCGTCCACGTCGAGCGCCGAGTAGCCCGATTGCCGCGGCCCGAGGAAGAGCGCGACGTCGTCGCGCCATGAGACGAAGGGCTTGTCGAAGAGCCCGCAGGCCTCGCGCCCGCTCTGCATGAAGGCGGCATAAGCCTCGGGCTCGCCGGTGCGGAAGGCGATCCAGCGCTGCATGTCCACGCCGCCGAACAGGAAGGCGGTGTTCATGCAGTGGTGGATGTCCTCGGCGTCGATGTCGTTGTCGTAGGCGGCGCCGGCGCGCGCATAGAGGTCGCCGTCGCCGGTCGCATCGACCACCACGTCGGCGAGCAGCGCCATGCGGCCCTCCTTGCTCTCGAAGGTGACGCCGCGCACGACGTTGTCTTCGACGATGGGCTCGGCCGCCCACGCGTGATGCACGAGCTTCACGCCGCGCTCGATGAGCAGCTCCTGCGAGAGGGTCTTGAGCGCCTCCGGGTCCAGCGTGGGCGACCAGGTCACGATGCCGTGGAAGGCGGCCGTGCGTGGCGCCCAGTGCGCGGCGCGTGCGGCATCGCTCGAGCCCCATTCGTCGCGATCGGGCCCGGCGACGGCGCCTGCCGGCAGGCGCTCGAAGACCTCCTGCGCGAAGCCGCGGATCACCGGCTCGCCGGCCCAGTCGGTCATGCGGTCGATCCAGATCACGAGGCCGCCGGTCGCGAGCCCGCCGAGGTGGTTGTAGCGCTCCAGCAGCGTGACCTCGGCCCCGGCGCGTGCCGCGCAGGCCGCGGCGGCCGTGCCCGAGGGGCCGCCGCCCACCACGAGCACTTGGCAGCGGTGGTAGATCGGCAACTCACGTGCCGGCTCGACCCAGGTGCCGTGGTCGGCGCGCGGCGGGCGGTCTTCGCGGCGGGCGAAGACCTCGGAGACCATGATGCGTTCATCGGTGGGAGTGCGCTCGGCCATGCGCGCGAATCTACCGCGCACGACGCGACGCGGACGCCGCACAAAAAAAGGCCGCGGGGTTGCCGCGGCCGAACGCTCTCAGCCTGTTGGTTCTCACCGCCCATCGGCGGTTCCCCCTGGTTTCCCCGGAGCGGGCGACCCTGCCGGCGCGGGGGTCAATTGCCGTCATACTCGTGCGATTCAGCCCCAGGAACAGGAGAACGAATCGATGAGCAACATCCACTTCATCGGTGGCGAAAAGGGCGGCGTCGGCAAGTCGCTGCTGGCCCGCGTGCTGGCGCAGTACATGATCGACAAGCAGCTGCCCTTCCTCGGCTTCGACACCGACCGCTCGCACGGCGCGCTGATGCGCTTCTACGCGGGCTATGCCTCGCCGGTGGTGGTGGACCGCTACGAAGCGCTCGATTCGATCGTCGAAGCCACCGTCGACCAGCCGCAGCGCCGCATCCTCGTGGACCTCGCCGCGCAGACGCACGACCCGCTCGTGCGCTGGATGGACGACTCGGGCGTGCTCAACCTGCTCGACGAGATGGGCTCGTCCATCCACTACTGGCACGTGATGGACACGGGCAAGGATTCCGTCGACCTGCTCAAGCGCCTGCTCGACCGCTTCGGCCCTGCGTTGCGCTACGTGCTGGTGCGCAACCACGTGCGAGGCAGCGACTTCTCGGTGCTGGAACAGTCGGGCGAGCAGTCGCGCGCGATGTCGCTCGGCGCGCAGGTGGTGACCATGCGCAAGCTGCACGACACCGTCATCAACAAGATCGACGCCACGAGCAGCAGCTTCTGGAAGGCCAAGACGCCCGAGGACGGCGCGAGCGCCCTCGGGCTGATGGAGCGGCAGCGGCTCAAGATGTGGATGCGCGACCTCTACCGCGAGCTCGACGAGATCGACGTCTGAGCCCTCCCCGTTCGGGCTGAGCTTGTCGAAGCCCAGCCCTGCGGCCCTCTCCCCTCACGCCCCCACCGGCCGCCCATCCGTGCGGCGCACCACGATCGTGGCCGAGCGCGCCGGCAGCGTGTTGCCCTGCTCGTTCGACGGCCAGCTCCCGCCCGGGTGCTGGATGTTGACGAAGAAGGTGCGCAGGTCCGGCGTGTAGGCGATGCCGGTGATCTCGCAGCCGTCCGGCCCCACCAGGAAGCGGGTGGAGTGACGGGTCACCGGGTCCACGTGGTACATCGCGTTGTTGCCGAAGGTGTTGGTGATGCTCGTGCCGGTGCCCGCATCGGTCTGCACCCACAGCCGGCCTTGCGGATCCACGCGGATGCCATCGGGGCTCGAGAAGGTGTCGCCGCTGATGTTGCCCTTCTGGTTCGACGCGGTCAGGCGCTGGTCGCCGCCGAGCATGAAGACCTCCCAGCGGAAGGTGGTCGCGGTGGGCGAGTCGCCGCTCTCCGCCCACTGGATGATGTGGCCGTGCGGGTTGCTCGCGCGCGGGTTGGCGGCGTCCGTCACCTGGCGGCTGCCGTTGTTGGTGAGCGTGACGTAGATCTTGCGATCGGGCGCCACGGTGATCCACTCGGGGCGGTCCATGAGCGTGGCGCCGGCCACGCGCGCGGCGGCCTTGGTGTTAACAAGCACGTCGGCCTGCGTGTTGAAGTCCACGCTGCGCGGCGTCTGCGCGCCCTGCGACACGTTGCCCGGGTCGGTGGCGCCGGGCACGAGGCCGTTCTGGCCCTGCACCAGCGCGATCCATTCACCGGTGCCGTCGGCGTTGAAGCGTGCGGCGTAGAGCGTGCCCTCGTCCAGCAGGCTGGCATTGGCGGCGCGGTCGGCCGGGTTGTAGCGGCCCGCGCACACGAACTTGTAGATGCAGCCCGGCGTGCCGTCGTCGCCCATGTAGACCGCGAGCTCGTTGTTCGCGCCCAGCAGGTAGGCGGTGTTCTCATGGTCGAAGCGGCCGAGGGCGGTGCGCTTGACCGGCAGGCCGGCGAGCTCCCCGCGCGGGTCGATCTCGACCACCCAGCCGTAGCCTTCTTCGGGCTGCGTGGGGTCGAGGTAGTTGTCGGTGGTCTCTTCGCAGGTGAGGTAGGTGCCCCAGGGCGTGTCGCCGCTGGCGCAGTTGTTGAGCGTGCCCACGACCGTCGCGCCCACGACCGATGCGGCGGGGCCGCTCACGTTGTAGACGGTGTTGCCGGTGTAGCGGCGGTTGTAGGGCGAATCGGGCTTCACGCGCCAGGCGCCGCCGGCCAGTTCGACCTCGACCACCGAGACGCCCACCGACGAGAGCGCGATGCGGCGGTCTTCGGCCGTGGGCGACGACGGGATGCTGCCGCCCGGGAAGAGGATGCGCGCATCGGGCGCCTCGTGGTTGATCGCGAGCAGGCCGCCGCGGTTGGGGTCCACGCCGGGCAGCGCGTAGAAGTGCATCCCGTCGTGCTGGCCGCCTGCGAACTGCTCGGTGGCGCTCGAATCGAGGAAGGTGCCGGTGAACGGCACCGAGCCGGCCACCACCGCATCGCCTGCGCAGAACATCACCTCGGCGGTGTAGCCCTCGGGCACGACCACGCGCTGGCCGGTGGTCGCACCCACGCGTTCGAAGCCGACGTCGTAGCTCGTGCCGGGCGCATCGTCGCCACCGCCGCCGCAGGCGACGAGCGAGGCGCTGCCGAAGGCGGCGGCGATGGTCGCGCCGAAGCTGCCCTTGAGCAGCGAGCGGCGCTTGACGGTGGCGTGGCGCAGCACGTCATCGAGCATCTGGCCGGGGACGGCCTGCGGCTCCTGGCGGCCCTTGGCGGCAGCGGCTTCGGCACGCAGGCGATCGGTGATGTAGGACATGGCAGAGGTTCTCCGGGGTTGAAATGCCCGCGGATGCTAGGAACGCGTCATGACAGCGTCGTGTCACGTCCTGCGCACGCGCGCCCCGGGGCGGTTCGCCGCGGGCGCGCGGCGCAGGGCGCGTGCCATCTGGCGCCAAAACATCCAGCGGTGTGGAGGGCGTCACGGCGTGCAGGGCCGACCCGTGTGCGATCACCGCACACACGCCCCTAGACTGCGGCGCACCCAAAACCAGCGGCTGCGGCCGCATGCACCTGGAGCCCCCATGCATCACGTCAGAGGCCTGATCCGGACCTTGCTCGCGCCGCTGCTGTCGGCCGTTGCCCTCGCCTGCACCAGCCTGGCCGCCAGCGCGGCGAACGAGGTCGTCATCGGCCAGGTGGTGCCGCTCACCGGCGTGATCGCCGGCACCGGCGATGAATACGCCGCCGGCGCCGCGGCGTACTTCGCCAGCGTCAACGCCCGGGGCGGCGTCTATGGCCGCAAGATCCGCGTGGTGCAGAAGGACGACGCGTACAAGCCCGACGCGACCGTCGCCCACACGAAGGAGATCCTGGAGAAGGACCACCCCGTCGCGCTCTTCGGCTACGTGGGCACGGCCAACATCGCCGCGCTCAACAAGAACAACGTGCTCGCCGACAACCGCATCGCACTCCTCGCGCCCTACACCGGCGCCGAGGAGCTGCGCGTGCCGCCCAACCCCAACCTCTTCCACATCCGTGCGAGCTACACCGACGAGACGGCCAAGATGGTGGAGCACCTGCACACGCTCGGCCTGCGCAAGTTCGCGGTCTTCTACCAGAACGACGGCTTCGGCAAGGGGGGTCTCGTCGGCGCCGAGCGCGCGCTCGAGAAGCTCAACCTCAAGGCCGTGGCCACCGGCCACTACGACCGCACCCGGCCGGACGACATCCAGGCCGCGGCCAGCGCCATCGCGGCGGCCCAGCCCGATGCGGTGATCATGGTCGCGGTCAACCGCGCGTCGTCGGCGCTCATCAAGAAGCTGCGCGAGGAGGGCAACCGCGCCCGGCTCTTCAGCATCTCGGTCGTGAACTTCAAGGAGCTGCTCAAGAACACCGGCGAGGACCTGGCCCGCGGCGTGGGCATCTCGCAGGTGATGCCCTTCCCCTACAACGCGAACTCGCCGCTCGCCGTGGTGCGCGAGTACCACGCGGCCATGAAGCAGCACCAGCCGACCAAGACCATCTCGTACGCGAGCATGGAGGGCTACATCGCGGCCAAGGTGCTGGTGGAGGCCATCAAGCGCTCGCGTGCCGACCCGAGCCGCGAGCGCATCCTGCAGAACCTCGCCGAGATGCGCGACTTCGACACCGGCGGCTTCAAGGTCAGCTTCGGCGGCGACAACCGCGTGGGTTCGCGCTTCGTCGAAGTGACCGTGATCGCCTCCGGCGGGCGCCTCCTGCGCTGAACCTCACGGCGCCCAGCGCAGCTTCACACCCGCCCACACCGCCACGAAGGTCGCCGCGCCGAACACCCAGCCCGAGAGCGCGCCGGCCATGGTGCCCGACAGCAGGTTGCCCACCGTGCAGCCCAGGCCCGTCATCGCGCCCCAGCCGAGCAGCACGCCGCCAGCGAGACCGCGCGCCGCCTGCAGCAGGCTGGGCACACGCGGCTGGAACTGCCGCGACAGCAGCGCTGCCGCGAAGGAGCCGCCCACGAGGCCGGCGATCAGCATCGCATTCGGCGTCTGCCACCAGGCGCCCACGACGGCCGTCGCGCAGCCACCGAGCTCGTCCAGCCCGTTGAGCCGCTCGGGCAGCCAGCCCCAGCCGTTGCCGGCCTCGCGCGACGCGGCGCCGAGCGCGGCCGTCACGCCCAGCGGCTTGGTGCGCAGCAGGATCAGCGTCGAGAGCCAGCCCACCGCGACGCCGCCCACCCAGTAGGGCCAGCGCGAAGGGCTGAAGAGGCGGCCCAGCAGATCGCCCAGGCCCGCGACCGGCGGGCGCGGGGCCTCGGTGGCGGGCCGGGCGCGGCGCCAGCATGCCCATCCGATCACGCCCAGCACCGCGAGCGTGACCGCGAGCGAGCCGCCATAGCCCAACCAGTGCGGCAGCCAGTACGGGCGCGCCTCGGCAATGGTCGCGCTGTAGAGCGGGTTCCAGGTGACGAAGCCGAGGATGAAGCCGAAGGCGCTGCCGACGAGCGCGAAGGGCGAGATCGGCGAACCTTCGCCGAGGCGATACCAGTGCGCGCTGATGCACGAGCCCGAGATCACCATGCCGAGACCGAAGGCCAGGCCCGCGAGCACCAGCGCCCAGCTCACCGGCCCGATGTGCGCATCGGGCGGCAGGCGGCCCGGCGCGGGCACCGGCAGCCAGCTGCCGAGCATGAAATGCATGCCCACCGCGCCCACCGCGATGGCGAGCAGCAGCGCCAGCACGCCGCGCGCATCACCCCGCTCGATGAAATCGCGCGCATGGCAGAAGAAGCAGAAGCGCGTGCGCTGCAGCACCACGCCGAGCGCGATGCCGAGGCCGAGCGTGAAGACGAGCGTGCGCCCGGCCGTCCAGCCACCGGCCTGG
Source organism: Rubrivivax sp. (assembly GCA_044507405.1). Lineage (GTDB taxonomy): Bacteria > Pseudomonadota > Gammaproteobacteria > Burkholderiales > Burkholderiaceae_C > Rhizobacter. The sequence goes on from JBIQJS010000111.1 coordinate 8,853, forward strand.
CCGGCGAGCGTCCACAGGGCAAGTGCGACGACACCAGCGGGCAGCACCCGGGTCGCCAAGGTAGAGATCACGATGAAGGCTCCTGAAAACGACGAGGCCCGCGCGTGGCGGGCCTCATGGGGCACACGGGGCGCGAAGCTTACTTCGCCGACCAGACCGTGCCCGAGGGGTTGTTCACGGGCACGCCGACCGCGTTGCCGTACTCCGTCCACGAGCCGTCGTAGTTGCGCACCTCGTAGCCGAGGATCTTCTTCAGCGCGAACCAGGTGTGGCTGGAGCGCTCGCCGATGCGGCAGTAGGTGATGACGGGCAGCTTGCCGTCGATGCCCACGCCGGCATACAGCGCCTTCAGTTCGGCAGCGCTCTTGAAGGTGCCGTCGTCGTTGACCGCGCGGCCCCAGGGCACGTTCACGGCGCCCGGGATGTGGCCGGCACGCACCGAGAGCTCGGGCACGCCGGCCGGCGCGAAGATCTTGCCGCTGTATTCATCGGCCGAGCGGATGTCGACGAGCTTGGTCCTGGTCTTGCCCTCGGCCGCGGCCACGGCGTCCGACAGGCGGGCGCGCAGGTTCTCGTTGACCTTGGTGACCTTGTACTGCGTGGCCGCCACTTCAGGTGCGCGCGTGTCGAGCACGCGGCCTTCGGCTTCCCACTTCTTGCGGCCGCCATCGAGCAGCTTGACGTTGTTCACGTTGTAGATGTCGAAGACCCAGGCGCCCCAGGCGGCGAACCAGTTGTTGGTGTCGCCGTAGATCACCACGGTGCTGTCGTTGGCCACGCCGGCCCTGGACAGGAGCTTCTCGAAGTCGGCCTTGCCGACGATGTCGCGGCGGATGCGGTCGTTCAGGTCGGTGTGCCAGGAGAAGTTGTGCGCGCCGGGGATGTGGCCCTTCTCATAAACGCCGGGGTTCACGCTGACTTCGATGATGCGCACCTTGGGGTTGCGCAGGTTCTTCTCGAGCCACTCGGTGGACACCAGCGGGCCGCTGCCGTCCGCCGACGCCTGGGCCAGCGCGGCCGTGCCGATCAGGGCCACCGACACGCTCGCCACCGCACGGGCGAACCACTTCTTCCACGACGCCATCTCTCTCTCCTGTTTGAAAACGAAACAGGCGCGACGATAGGCAGGAGCGCTCATGCGCACAACGACTATCGAGTCATGTGCTTATTCGGAAAATTCATTCGATGGGCGTGAGCTTGGCCACCGACAGCGCCAGCCACTTCATGCCGTGCCGGCCGAAGTTGACCTGTGCCCGGGCGTCGTCGCCCTTGCCTTCGATGGTGACGATCACGCCCTCGCCGAACTTGCCGTGGAAGACGCTCTGCCCGGTGCGCAGGCCGCCCGCGGCCTCGGTCCGGGGCCCGGCGGAGGCGGCCGCGCCTCGGCCCACGTCGCCCGCGCCCACGATGGAGCCCAGGCCCGACCCACGCGCCCAGGCGCTCTGGTATTCACGCGCATAACCCGAGCCGAAGCCCTGGTTGCGCGGCGTGATCCAGCGCAGCGCACTGTCGGGCAGCTCGTCGAAGAAGCGGCTCTTGATGTTGTAGCGGGTCTGGCCGTGCAGCATGCGCGTCTGGCTGAAGCTCAGGTACAGGCGCTTGCGGGCGCGCGTGATGGCGACGTACATCAGCCGGCGCTCCTCCTCCAGCCCGTCGACGTCGGCCACGCTGTTCTCATGCGGGAAGAGGCCTTCTTCGAGCCCGGTGATGAAGACGGCGTCGAACTCCAGGCCCTTGGCCGAGTGCACCGTCATGAGCTGGATCGCGTCCTGCCCGGCCTGCGCCTGGTTGTCACCGGCCTCCAGCGACGCGTGGGTGAGGAAGGCGGCCAGCGGCGACATGATCTCGCCCGTCTCGGCGTCGGGCGCCATCTCGGCCGCCACGGCCTCGCGGTGCTCATCGACCGGCAGCGCCACCGCATCCTTGCCGAAACCTTCCTGCGTGACGAAGGCCTCGGCGGCGTTGACCAGTTCCTCCAGGTTCTCGATGCGGTCCTGGCCTTCCTTGTCGGTCTTGTAGAAGTCGATGAGGCCGCTCTCGTGCAGCACGTGCTCGATGATCTGGCGCAGGTTCAGGCCCTTGGTCGCGTCGCGCATCGCATCGATGAGCGCGACGAACGCCTGCAGGTTGCTGCCACCCTTGCCGGGCACCGCGGTCACGCTCTGCGAGAGGCTGCGCCCGCTCTGGCGGGCGGCGTCCTGCAGCTGCTCCAGCGTGCGCGCACCGATGCCGCGCGTGGGGAAGTTGACGACCCGCAGGAAGCTCGTGTCGTCGTTCGCGTTCTCGATCAGGCGCAGGTAGGCGAGCGCGTGCTTCACCTCGGCGCGCTCGAAGAAGCGCAGGCCGCCGTAGACCTTGTAGGGCACGCCGGCGTTGAAGAGCGCGCTCTCGATCACGCGGCTCTGCGCATTGCTGCGGTAGAGCACGGCGATGTCGCTGCGTGCCAGGCCGTCCCGGTGCAGCTGTTTGGCTTCGTCCAGCAGCCATTGCGCCTCGGAGAAATCGCTCGTCGCCTCGAACACGCGCACCGGCTCGCCGGGGCCGGCCTCGGTGCGCAGGTTCTTGCCCAGGCGCCGCGCGTTGTGCGAGATGAGCTCGTTGGCCGCGTCGAGGATGTTGCCGTAGGAGCGGTAGTTCTGCTCCAGCTTGATGACCTGCTCCACGTTGAACTCGCGCTCGAAGGCGGTCATGTTGCCGACCTGCGCGCCGCGGAAGGCGTAGATGCTCTGGTCGTCGTCGCCC
>JBIQJS010000112.1:0-11292 GCA_044507405.1 Rubrivivax sp.
AGCTTGTCGAAGTGCAGCGCAGGGCTCCGACTAGCTCAGCCCGAACGGCACCCGTCAGGTCCGCCAGACCCGCGGCACGACCCCGTCGAGCGACCACGCCGCCTGGCGCCAGCGCTTCCACACCTCGGTGAGCAGCTGCATCGCCGGCTCCACGCGGTGCGCGAGCGCGCGCAGCACCACGGCTTCGGCGTGCGGCGCGGTGCATCCGGCCGTGGCCTTGAGTGCATGCGACGACACCGCCTCGCGCGCCGTGTCGAGCAGCGCCTCGCGCCGCGCCGCGCCGATCGGCGATCCGCCCGCGAACCACATCGTCGCGAGCACACCGTGCCCGGCCCAGCCGATCGGCGACTGGAGCAGGCGCGTGTCCTGCCCGTCGATGCGCGCGCGCTCCAGCCACACGCCGGGCAGCTCGATGCTCTGGGTGTAGCGCCCCGCGTCGTAGGGCTCCTGGCTCGCCGGCAGGCCGAGTGCGAGCACGTCCCAGCCCATCATCTCGGCGCCCGGCGCGAGCTCGAAGCGCATGCGGTTCTCGGCGTGCGTGTGGCGGTAGAGGATGGTCTCGAGCGGCAGCCATTCGAGGCGTGCGCCTTCGGCCACCCGCGCGGTGAGCGTCTGCAGGGCCGACTCGCCGGTGCTGCGGTAGAAGCGCGTGGCGCCCGGCGTGGTGATGAGGGCGTGGCTCTGCGGCTGCAGGTTCACGTCGATCGCGAGCACGTCGCCGCTCACGATGCCGCCGGGCGGATGCACCAGCACGTTGTGGCAGATGGCATCGCCCTCGGGATAGAGGCTCTGCAGCACGCGCAGCGGGCCGTCGTGCGTGTCATGGACCGTGGTGCGCGCTCGGGTGTGGCGGTAGTCGAGCTTGAGGTGGCCGTGCCAGCCCATGGTGGGATCGGTGTTGGAGAGGGGTGCGGCAGTTTAGGGGGCCCTTCGACGACGGGCCTTCGTCAGGCTCAGGCCCTGCTCAGGGCGAACGGAGCGAAGGAAGGGCCTACCCCTTCGACCCAGCCCAGGCTCTGCTCGGGGCGACCGGCATGAGCACGCTCAGCCGTTCGACCCCCGGTGCGCCCAGCCCGTCGTGCGCTTCTCGACCACGGCGAAGAGCTCGTACATCGCCATCGCCATCACGCCGATTACCACCAGCCCGGCGAAGGCGAGGCCCATCTGCATGGACGAGCCCGCCGAGATCAGCAGGTAGCCGATGCCCTCGTTGGCCGCCGTCATCTCCGACACGGTGGTGCCCACGAAGGCGAGCGTGATCGCGACCTTGAGCGAGCCGTAGAAGTAGGGCATCGAGCGCGGCAGGCCGACCTTGATGAGCACGTCCCAGCGCTTGGCGCCCAGCACCCGCAGCACGTCTTCCAGCTCGGGCTCGAGCGTGGCGAGGCCCGTGGCGATGTTGACCGTGATCGGGAAGAAGGAGATCAGGAAGGCGGTCAGCACCGCGGGCCCGACGCCGATGCCGAACCACACCACGAGGATGGGCACGAAGGCCGCCTTGGGCAGCGCGTTGAAGGCGGTCATGAGCGGGTACATCGCCGCGTAGGCCATGCGCGAGCTGCCGATCAGGAAGCCCAGCAGCGTGCCCACCACGATGGAAAGGCCGAAGCCCGCCATCGTCACCCAGAAGGTGCGCCAGGCATGGCCCGCGATCACGCCGCGGAACTCGATCAGTTGCTCGGCGATGCGCGAGGGCGCGGGGAAGATGAACTCCGACACGTTGAAGCCGCGGCACAGCAGCTCCCACAGCAGGATGACGGCGACGAGCAGGGCCCAGGGCGCCAGGGCTTCCTTCTGCTTGCGGCTCATTGCGGCACCCCCACGCCGCCCACGGGCTGGCGGATCGCGCCGATGTGCTCGCGCAGTTCCAGCACCACGTCGGTGAAGGCCTTGCTGTAGGTGAGCTCCAGCTCGCGCGGGCGCGGCATCTCGATCTCGCGGCGCACCAGCATGCGCCCCGGGCCGCGGCTCATCACGTAGACCGTGTCGGCGAGGAAGACCGCCTCGCGCAGGTCGTGCGTGACGAGGATCACGTTGAACTTCTGCACCGCGTGCAGGTCGCGCAGCGTGCACCAGAGCTCCTCGCGCGTGAAGGCGTCGAGCGCGCCGAAGGGCTCGTCGAGCAGCAGCATCTTGGGCTCGTGGATGAGCGCGCGGCAGATGGAGGCGCGCTGCTGCATGCCGCCCGAGAGCTGCCAGGGGAACTTGTCTTCATAACCCGCGAGGCCGACGCTCGCGAGCAGCTGCTTCGCCTTCTCGACGTATGCGGCGCGATTCGCACGGAAGCTCGAGCGGTAGGGCTCCACGATCTCCAGCGGCAGCAGCACGTTGTCCAGGGTGGTGCGCCATGGCAGCAGGGAGGGCGCCTGGAACGCCATGCCCGTGATCTTGAGCGGGCCGCTCACCTCGCGCCCGTCGATGAGGATGGTGCCCTGCGAGGGCCTCTTGAGCCCGGTCGCCAGCTTCATGAACGTCGACTTGCCGCAGCCCGAGGGGCCGACGATGGCGATGAACTCGCCCTCGGCCGCCTGCAGCGTGATGTCTTCGACGGCGTACTGTTTCTTCGCGAGCAAGGCCTCGTCGTAGGCCAGCCAGACGTGGCGGAAATCCACAAAACTCTGCATAAATCTCACTTCGGCAATCGGTTCAGGGCGGACTTCACCGCTTCTCGGTAGATCCCTGGGGCTTCACGGTGCAGCCAGCTGTGCGAGCCGCCGGAGATCTCGACCCAGCGCACGCTGCGGGGTCGGGCGGCATCACGCAATTTCCGGCCCAGCTCCACGGGCACCGTCTTGTCGCGGTCGCCGTGCATCATGAGGATGGGGGCGTCGACCTGCGCGATCTTCCGGTCGGAGTAGAAGCGCTGGCGCGTGATCCAGCTGGCGATCACGCCGATGGTGCCCACCGCGGCGGCCACGTCGGGCAGGCTCGTGAAGGTCGATTCGATGATGAGGCCGCCGTAGTCGCTGCGGTAGCGCTTGCGGCTTGCGAGGTCGACCGCCACGCCGCCACCCATGGAGTGCCCGAAGATCACGCGCTTCTTCGGGTCGGGCTGCCTGCGCACCAGTTCGGCCCAGGCCGTGTCGGCGTCGGCCAGGATGCTCTCCTCGGAGGGGATGATGGGCTCGCTGTCGCCCCAGCCGCGGTAGTCGACCGCCAGCACCGACACGCCCGCCTCACGCAGCGCCTCCATCTTGGGGTGGTTCTTGTAGAGGCTGCGGAAGGTGCCGTGCAGGTACAGCAGCGTGGGCGCCTGCGGGTCGGCGTGGGGCATCCACCAGAAGGCGAGCGCGTGCCGCTCGCCGGCCTGGTCGCCCGGCACCTCGAGCGTGTACATCTCGTCGCCGGGTTTCAGGCCCGGGAAATCCGCGGGGCGGCCGGGCGAAGGGCGGTACACGAGCTCGCGCTCCTTGGCGTCCCACCAGGCGCAGCCGCCGGTCAGCAGAGCCAGGCAAAGCGTCACACAGAGCGTTACGTGATGCCGCCCGCGGCGGGCGTGAGTGCTCAAAAACATGGCGACAATCGACGGCATGAAGTTCCTTGTTATCGCGCTGGTGGCGGTGGCCGCCTGCACGGCGCTGCCGGTCCGCGCCGCGGCGGCCGCATCGCAGGATCCTGCCCCCTCCAGCACGCGCCGCACCCCTTCGGCCGAGGGCGGCACGTGGCGGCTGATGGCATCGCCCTACACGATCCATTATTCACACGACCCCAACCATCGTCCGGTCTGGATGATCGGCTTCGAGCGCGAGCGCCATGTCGACGGGATGCTCTGGGGCGCGTGCTACTTCAGCAATTCGTTCGGGCAGCCGAGCGGCATGGTCTATGGCGGCCAGCGACTCTACGACTTCAGCCCCTACCCGCAACTCTTCGCGCAATGGACGGCCGGCGTGATGTACGGCTACAAGGGCGAGTACCAGGACAAGGTGCCGTTCAACCACCGCGGCTTCTCGCCGGGCGTGGTGCTGGCCATCGGCTGGCAGTTCACGCCGCGCTACTCGCTCCAGGCCAACGTGCTGGGCAACTCGGCGCTCATGTTCCAGCTCTCGATCGACCTGCCCTGAGCCGGCCCGGGCTGGCGCTCAGGCAGGCGACGCGTCGAGCAGCGTCAGCAGGCGCCGGCGGTTCGCCTGCGCCGCGTCCTGGTATTCGAGGATGCGGGCCAGCTCCACCGCCAGGTGCGCGTCCACGCGCGTGGCGATCAGGTGCAGCACGGTGTCGATGCACAGGCTCACGCCGCCGCCCGTGACCACCGGGCCGGTGTCGACGACGAGCGCGGGCACCGCCTGCACGGCCGGGTGCTCCTGCGCAAGCCGTGCGAGCGGCGAGACCTCCGGCGGCACCACCTCGCTCTTGGTGGTGGCCCGGCGGCCGTCGAGCAATCCGGCCGCGGCGAGGATCATCGCGCCGGTGCAGATCGAGGCGAGCGTGGTGTGCGGTGCGCGCTCGCGCAGGAAGCCGAGCAGGGCCGGATCGGCGCTGGCCGCCTCCCAGCCGGGGCCGCCCGGCACGATGAGCACGTCGAGCGGCGGGCAGCCGGCGTAGTCGACGTCGGGTGCGACGCGCAGCCCGTTCGAGAAGGTCTGCAGCTCGAGCGTGGCCGCCACGCACACGTACGAGAGCTGCGGCATCAGCCGCCGTCCCATCGAGACCACGCCGATGGCGGCGAGGTCGATGGGTTCGACGCCGGGGTAGAGCAGGAAGCCGAATTTCATCGTGGACCTGCGGTTCAACCGTAGAGCACCGAGGGCAGCCACAGCCCGATCGCCGGGAAGGCGTAGAGCACGCCCATCGCCAGCACCTGCAGGCCCATGAACGGCATCATCCCCGCGAAGATCTGGTTCAGCGTCACCTCGGGCGGCGAGACGCCCTTCAGGTAGAAGGCCGACATGGCCACCGGCGGCGAGAGGTAGGCCGTCTGCAGGTTGAGCGCGACCAGGAGGCCGAAGAAGAGCGGATCGACGCCGAAGTTGTCGAGCAGCGGCACGAAGATGGGCATGAAGATCACGATGATCTCGGTCCACTCCAGCGGCCAGCCGAGCAGGAAGATGACGAGCTGCGACAGCAGCAGGAACTGGATCGTCGTGAGCCCGAGCGACATCACCCAGCCTTCGATGACCTCCTGGCCCCCGAGCAGCGCGAAGGCGGCCGAGAAGATCGCCGAGCCCACGAAGAGCCAGCACACCATGCTGCTCGTCTTGGCGGTGAGGGCGACCGATTCGCGCAGCACGCCGAAGCTGAGCCGCCGGTAGGCGAGCGCGAGCAGCATGCCGCCGAAGGCGCCCACCGCCGCCGCCTCGGTGGGCGTGGCCAGGCCGAGCACGATGCTGCCGAGCACCGCGCCGATGAGCACCGCGAGCGGCGCGAACGAGCCCAGCAGCATCTTGAGGATCTGCAGCCGCCCGGCCGTGAGCCCGCCGTAGAACCACACGGTGCCGGCCGCGAGCACCGCGAGCGCCGCCCAGGGCAGCCAGGCCGGCACGCTCGGCGCCGCGTCCTGCGCCTCGGCCGCGGGGGCGTCGAGCGTGGGCTGCAGGTCGAAGAGGCTGCCGCCGCTGGCGGGCTCCTCGTCGGCGGCGTCCACCGTGGAGGCCTGCGCCGTGGCGACGATCCCGGCGCCGCCGGGCGCGCCTGCGGGCGACGAGGCCAGCATGGTGGCGCACAGCAGCGCCGCCAGCACGAGCGCCGGCGACATCATCATCAGCGCATAACCGGCGGCCCGGGGGCGCGACACCGCGCCGCCCGGGCGCAGCAGCGCGCCGAACACGGTCTGCAGCACGGGGGCGCGGCGCGAGCCGGCGAGCGCCTGCAGGCCGGAGGAGAGCTGCACCTCGCGGTCGGCCGACGACATGGGCGGCAGCAGCGACGGCCTGAGCCTGGCCAGCAGCACGATGTAGGCGATGTAGATGCCCGCGAGCATCAGCCCCGGCAGCAGCGCGCCGGCATAGAGGCGCACCACCGACACCCCGGCCGTGGCGCCGTAGAGGATGAGCAGGATCGACGGCGGGATCAGCACCCCGAGGCAGCCGCCCGCGGTGATGACGCCGGCGACCACGCGCACGTCGTAGCCGGCCTTGAGCATGGCCGGCATGGCCAGCAGGCCCATCAGCGTGATGACGGCGCCCACGATGCCGGTGGCCGTGGCGAAGATGGCGCAGGTGACCATGGCCGCCACCGCCAGCGCGCCCGGCATGCGGGCGAGCGCCAGGTGCAGGCTGTGGAAGAGCTTCTCGATCAGGTTGGCGCGCTCGACCACATAGCCCATGAAGACGAAGAGCGGGATGGAGATGAGCACGTCGTTGGTCATCACCGAGTACGTGCGCTGCACCATCAGGTTGAGCGTCTGCGACCAGGCCTGCGAGCTGTCCACCCGCGCGTAGCAGATGAACGCGAAGATCACGCCCATGCCCATCAGCGTGAAGGCGGTGGGAAAGCCCAGCATGATGGTGACGACCACCAGCGCGAGCATCAGCAGGCCGATGTGGCCGTTGTGCAGGTCGTGCCAGGGCGTGAAGAAGGCGACCGCGAGCAGCACGAGGGCGATCAGCGACACGCCGAAGCGCAGTTCCTTCCTCATGGCCGGGCCTCCGTCGTGGCCGCGCCCGCGAGCTGGCCCTTGAGCTTGTCCACGTCGACCTCCTGCACGTCGGGCTCGCGCGACGCCCACACGCCGGTGCGCAGGCACACCACGCAGCGCAGCATCTCGGCGATGCCCTGCATCATCAGCAGCGCGCCGCCGAGCGGGATCAGCGCCTTGAAGGGATAGACCGGCGCGCCATCGGCCGTGAGCGGCGAGAGCTCGCGGATCGCCCACGACTCGGCGGCGTGGTCGTAGCCCGCCCAGATGAGCGCGACCAGGCCGGGGCAGAAGAACACCAGGTAGAGCGCGAGGTCGATGCCGGCCTGCGTGCGCGGGCGCAGCATGCCGTAGAGGATGTCGCCGCGCACATGGTTCTGCTGCGCGAGCGTGTAGGCGCCGCCCATCATGAAGAGGGCGCCGTAGCCCATGATGGAGGCGTCGAGCACCCACGCATGCGGCGTGCGGAAGAGGTAGCGCGCCGCCACTTCGAAGACGATCAGGCCGACCATGGCCACGATCAGCCAGCCGAAGGTGCGGCCCACCGCCGAGGAGATGCGGTCGCTCGTGCGCAGCAGGGCCTGCAGCGACGGTTGCGCGGCGCGTGACATGGTCGGCCCTCCGGTCAGGCGAAGAACTTGCGGTAGGCGTTCTGCGCTTCGATGGTGTTGAGCTCGTGCCAATACACCACCTTCTTCGCCCAGGCCTTCTGCGAGGCCGCCACCTTGGCGAAGAGCGCGTTCTCGGCGCTGCGCGCGTTGAGCACCTTCACCCAGGCGTCGAGCTGCGCGTTGAGGATGGACTGCGGCGTCTTCATCACCTTCACGCCATCCTTGGCCTGCATCTCCAGCAGGTCGGTGGACATGCGGTCCATGGACTTCCAGGCCATCTTGGCGCTGGCGGCGTGCGTGGCCATCCCGATGGCGTCCTTCAGCTCGGCCGGCAGCGCGTCGTACTTGGCCTTGTTGAAGCTGAGCTCGAACACGTTGTTCGCCATGTGGTAGCTCTGCAGGTAGTAGTTCTTCGCGACATCCGGGAAGCCGAGGATGCGGTCGTCGGTGATGTTGGCGAACTCGGCCGCGTCGATCACGCCGCGCTCGAGCGAGGGCACGATGTCGGCCGGGCCGAGCTGCACGGGCGCGGCGCCCAGCTCCTTCATGAGGTCGACCGCGAGGCCGGCGGTGCGGTACTTCAGGCCCTTGAGGTCGGCCGGCGTCTTGATCTCCTTCTTGAACCAGCCCAGCGGCTCGGTGGGCACCGGGCCGTACAGCAGCGAGACCACGTCGAGCTTGGCGGCCGCCAGCACCTCGGCGTAGAGCGCCTTGCCGCCGCCGTGCTCCATCCAGCCCAGCAGCTGGTTCGAATCCAGCCCGAAGTGCGGGCCGGCGCCGAAGAGGCCGAAGGCGGTGTTGCGCCCGAACCAGAAGCCCGGCACGCCGTGGCCGCCGTCGATGGTGCCCTTGGAGACGCCGTCGATCAGCTGCAGCGGCGGCACGACGGCCCCCGAGGGCAGCATCTGGATCTTCAGGCGCCCGCCGGTGCCCTGCTCGATGGACTTGCACACGTCCACCGCGAACTCGTGAAAGATCGCCTTGGCCGGCCAGGCGCTCTGGAAGCGCAGGCTCACCGTCTGCGCCACCGAGACCGACGGGGCGGCCAGGCCGATGCCGCCCAGCGCCGCGCCCAGCTTCAAGGCGTGGCGGCGGCCGGGGCGGGCGGTGGAGGTCGACGGGGTGGGCTTGCGATCCGGGTTCATGGCAGGGCTCCAGGGTGGGATGAGAGTGCCCCCGGAACCGCAAGGGTCGTGCCAATCGAGTTGGACGACTTTCCATGAAAGTGGACGCGTTCCGCGCCGGATGCCGCACCTGCGCGGTGCCGCGCCGAAGCCGGTTGCACCCGATAGGGGAAGCTTTTCCCCTATCGGAGGCGCGCGGTGGGCGCCCTCAGCGCCTGAACGGCGTGCTGTCGATGACGAGGAAGTACTGGCAGTCGCCGCTGCCGAGGTTGCGGAACTCGTGCGTGGTGGTGGCCTGGAAATAGACCGCGTCGCCGGCGTTGAGCTTGTGCACCTGGCTGCCCAGGCGCGCTTCCAGCGTGCCGCTGAGCACGTAGATGTATTCGTCGGTGCCGCGCCGGTGGGCGGTGAACTCGCCGGTGGACGAGCCCGCGGGCAGCGTGTTGAGCACCCAGTCGATGCCGCGCCCTGGGAGGATGGGCGAGATGCAGCGGCGCGTGAAGCCCGAGCCGTGGTCGCGCAGCACGGGCTGCACGCGCTGGGGCAGCAGCACCACGTCGTGCTCGTCGGGCTCGACCAGCAGCTGCGAGAAGGTGACGCCGAGCGCCTCGGCCAGGCGCGACAGCACCGAGGTGGACGGCACCGCTTCCGCCCGCTCGATCTTCGAGATCATGGAGCGGCTCACCCCCGACAGCTCGGCCAGCTGCTCGATGGCCAGGCCGCGCGCCTTGCGCTGGCCTCGCAACGATTCGGCGAGGTGCGCCAGGTGCTGGGTGCGCTCGTCGCGACGGTCGGGCGTGTCGGCTGCCGCGGGCGGCTGCGTCGGTGCCGCGGCGGCGTTGCGCCGCGAGGTGGCCTTTTTCTTGCTCTGCACGCTCGAATCCTCGATAGTGGATTTAATTCTACAAACCAACGGAGCCCAACATGAGTGGACGAGACTTCATCAAGTACTACGGGTGGTCGGCCATCGAACTGCGAGCCGGGGGCAAGTCGATCTTCTTCGACCCCTTCTACCGCCCCTACTGCGGGGCGCACTGGTTCGACCTGCCGGATTTTGCCCACGCCGACGTGGTGTGCGTGACCCACGGCCACGAGGAGCACTTCCTCGACGTGCCGGCGGTGGTCAAGCAAAGCGGGGCCCAGGTGGTGGCCACGCCCTCGGTGTGCCGCTTCCTCGCCCGGCGCAACAAGGTGCCCGACGCCCAGCTGCTGCCCACCGAATGGGGCGCCAAGGTGCGGGTGCAGGGCTTCGAGGTGGGGCTCTTCCCCTGGAAGCACCGCGACATCAACCTCGTGAAGGCGATGACCAAGGCCGTCTTCCACGGCAACGCGACCCAGCTCTCCTGGGCGTGGAGCAGCGCGACCAACGCGCCCTTCTATTCGGGCTACACGGGGTTCTGCGTGACGCTCCCCGACGGGCGCACGGTGCTCAACTACAACGAGGGCTTCAACTCGAAGATGACCGACCAGGACCTGGTCGCGCTGCGGCAGCAGTTCCCGCGCGTGGACGTGCTGCTCGCGGGCATGCAGCTCAACTTCATCGACGACGTGGTGCGCGGGGCGCGCGCGCTGCAGCCCGAGGTGGTGATGCTGTACCCGCCCCACGAGAAGTTCCACGAAATGATGGAGGTGAGCTCGGCCCCGTGGACGGAGTTCGCCGCGGCCGTGCGCCGCGCCTGCCCGCAGATGCGCGTGCTCATCGCCTACCCCGGCACGGTGATGGAGCTTGCCGACTACACCGACCGCCTCGAAGCCCCCGCGCTCCTGAGCGCCTGACCCCAAGGACTGCCATGACACTCTCCGAATCGCTCGCCCGGCAGGGCATCACGCTGCCGCCTCCGCCGCCCGCCGTGGGCAACTTCGTCGGCGCCCGCCGCGTCGGGCAGCTCATCTTCGTGTCGGGCCAGCTGCCGGTGGTCGACGGCCAGCCGGTGTGCACCGGGCGCGTCGGCTCGGTGGTGAGCCTGGAGGCGGCGCAGGCCGCCGCGCGCGTGGCCGCGCTCAACACCATCGCGCAGGCGGCGCTGGTCGCCGGCTCGCTGGATGCGCTCAAGGGCGTGGTGCGCGTCGGCGGCTTCGTGCAGGCCGAGGCCGACTTCTTCGACGTGCCCAAGGTGGTGAACGGCGCCTCGGATCTCTACGTCGCGCTCTTCGGCGAGCAGGGCCGGCATGCGCGCGCGGCGGTCGGCGTGATGACGCTGCCGGCCAACGTGCCGGTGGAGATCGAGGCGGTGTTCGAGCTCGCGTGAACCGGCGCCGGCCTGCAAGGAAAAACGGGCCGCAGATGCGGCCCGTTTCGGTGGTGCGACGCCTGCGCGGGCCTACTTCTTCGCAGCCTTGAAGACGACGTCGCGCTCGGCGGCCGAGGGCAGGTAGTCGCCCTTCCACACCGCCGCGGCATTCACCCGCTCCTTGGTGCCGAAGGCGTCGGACACCTGGCTCGCCATCAGCGACAGGCGGCCGGGGTTCACCGCGCCGAACCCGTCGGCACGGGCGTCGGGCGTGAGCACCGTGGCGTCGAGCGCGAGCTTGAGGCGGCGCAGCTCCAGGGCCTCGTTGATGATGCCGTCGCGGGCCTTCACGGTCGCGATGGACGCGGCAGGATCGGCCACCACGTCGCGCACGCCCTTGGTGAAGGCGCGCAGGAAGGCTTTCACCGCCTCGGGGTTCTTCTTGAGGAAGTCCTCGCCCGCGATGATCACGTTGCCGTAGAGCTTCACGCCGTATTGCGGGTAGGGAAGGATCACCACGTCGTCGGTCTTCACGCCGCGGGCTTCGAGGTTGAGCAGCGAGGTGAACGAGAAGCCGGTGATCGCATCGATGTCGCCGCGCACCAGCATGGTCTCGCGGAGCGGCGGGTCCATCGCGGTCCAGGTCACGCCGGAGACGTTGTTGACCTTGGCGAAGATGGGCCAGGCCTTGCGGCCAGCGTCGAAGACCGGGGCGCCGAGCTTCTTGCCGCTGAGGTCGGCGGGTGTCCTGA
>JBIQJS010000113.1:0-11194 GCA_044507405.1 Rubrivivax sp.
CACGTCACGCAGGACAGCCTGCGCGCGCAGATCGGCATGGTCACGCAGGACACCTCGCTGCTGCACCGCTCGGTGCGCGACAACATCCTCTACGGCCGGCCCGACGCGGGGGACGACGCCATGCTCGCGGCCGCGAAACGCGCCGAGGCGCACGAGTTCATCGAGGGCCTGGCCGATGCCAAGGGGCGCCGCGGGTACGACGCGCACGTGGGCGAGCGCGGCGTCAAGCTCTCGGGCGGGCAGCGCCAGCGCATCGCCATCGCGCGTGTGATGCTCAAGGACGCGCCCATCCTGCTGCTCGACGAGGCCACCAGCGCGCTCGACTCGGAGGTCGAGACGGCCATCCAGGCGAGTCTCTACAAGCTGATGGAAGGCAAGACGGTGGTGGCGATCGCGCATCGCCTGTCGACCATCGCCGCGATGGACCGGCTGATCGTGCTCGACCGCGGCCGAGTGGTGGAGGAGGGTGACCACCGCAGTCTGCTGGCGAAGGGTGGCCTCTATGCGCGCCTGTGGGCCCACCAGAGCGGCGGCTTCCTCGGCGAGGAGGCCGACGAGGAAGCGGTGCCCGCCTAGAAGAGGCCGGGCTGTTCGCCGATCTGCGCCCGCTCGATCAGCAGGATGCGCAGCTTGGTCGAGACACCGCCGCCGGCCGAGAACCCACCCGAGGCACCGCCCGCGGCCAGCACCCGGTGGCACGGCATGACGACCGCATGCGGATTGGCGCCCAGCGCCTGGCCGACGGCACGCGAGAGGCTCACGTCGCCGAGCTCGCGGGCGAGATCACCGTAGGTGCGGGTCTTACCCGCGAGGATCTGGCGCGTGAGCGCGTAGACGCGGCGGTGGAAGTCGGGAATGCCGGTCTCGTCGAGCACCACGTCGCGCAGGTCGACGGGCTCGCCCTCGAGCAGCGCCTGCACGCGCGCGATCACCCCGCGCACCTCGTCCGGCGGCGCAGCCTGCGGCAGCGGCCCGCCGCGGCGGAACATGCGGCGCAGCGTCGCCTCGTCGTCGGGCTCGGGCAACTGGAAGGCACGCAGCCCCCGGGGCCCCCAGGCGATGCCGCAGCGGCCGATGGCGGTGTCGACCAGGGTGCAGGCCGGGGCGTCCATGCCAGGCCCAGGTTCAGGCCGTCATGCCGCCATCGAGCGACAGCACCTGGCCCGTCATGTAGTCGGAGGCGCTGGAGGCGAGGTAGAGCGCGAGCAGCCCCACCTCGCGGAACTCGCCCACGCGCCCCATGGGGATGCGGCTGCGCGTCTTCTCCACCACGGCGGCGTAGCGCTCGGGGCCGAGTGCTGCGGCATCGGGAAAGAGCCCCGGCGCGATCGCGTTCACCTGCACGCCGTGGCGCGCCCATTCGAGCGCGAGCGAGCGGGTGAAGCCGCCGAGGCCCGCCTTGGCCGCGGCGTACAGGCTCAGGTGCGGCGAGCCGTTGAAGGCGCTCAGCGACGAGATGTTGATCACCTTGCCGCGGCGGCGCTGCAGCATGCCGGCGCCGAAGGCCCGCGTGCAGTAGATGGCGCCCATGAGGTTGAGGTCGAGCGACTGGGCGATCACCGCGTCGGAGACGGGCCCGGCGTCGGGCGCGTCATCCAGCGGCAGGAAGGTCGCCCGCACCGCATCCCCGAGGTTGTTGACGAGGATGTCCACCGGAGGCGCCACGTCGGCGGCGCGGGCCGCGAGCCGTGCGGCGCCTTCGGCGGTGGTGCAGTCGCCGGTGATGCCGTGCACCGCGCGGCCGGTCTCGCGCGCGAGGCGCTCGACGAAGGGGCCGAGGTGGCTGTCGGTGAGCGCGTTGACGATGACGGTGGCGCCGGCTTCGGCCAGCACGGTGGCGATGCCGGTGCCGATGCCGCGGCCTGCGCCGGTGACGAGCGCGGTGCGGCCTTCCAGGGAGTAGGCGGATGCAAGGGTCATGCGGGGGCCCGGGTGTCGAAGGGAAGGGCAACTGTGCCACCAACGCCCTGCTTCTTACACTCCCGCCATGCCGATGCTCATGCTCGCCCCGATGGAGGGTCTGCTCGACCACACCCTGCGCGACATCCTCACGCGGGTGGGCGGCATCGACCGCTGCGTGTCCGAATTCATCCGTGTGACCGGCACGCTGCTGCCCGAGCGGGCCTTCTACCGCATCGTGCCGGAGCTGCGCCACGGCGGGCGCACGCGCGCGGGTGTGCCGGTGCGCGCGCAGCTCATGGGCTCGGACCCGGTGTGCCTGGCGGAAAACGCCGCGCGCCTCGCCTCGCTCGGGCCTGCGGGCATCGACCTCAATTTCGGCTGCCCGGCCAAGGTGGTCAACCGCCACGGCGGCGGCGCGGCCTTGCTGCAGGAGCCGGAGCAACTGGTCGGCATCGTGGCGGCGGTGCGCCGCGCAGTGCCGGCGGCCATGCCGGTGTCGGCCAAGATGCGGCTCGGCTTTGCCGATGCCTCGCGGGCCG
Organism: Rubrivivax sp.; assembly: GCA_044507405.1. Classification (GTDB taxonomy): domain Bacteria; phylum Pseudomonadota; class Gammaproteobacteria; order Burkholderiales; family Burkholderiaceae_C; genus Rhizobacter. The sequence continues at coordinate 2,442 of JBIQJS010000113.1, forward strand.
TCGAATGCGCGCTCGCGCTGCAGGAGGGTGGGGCCGACGAGCTCGTGGTGCACGCCCGCACGCGCGCCGATGGCTACCGGCCGCCGGCGTACTGGGAGCGCATCCCGGCGATCCGCGAGGCGCTGTCGATCCCCGTGATCGCCAACGGCGAGATCTGGACGGCCGACGACGCGCAACGCTGCCGCGAGGTGTCAGGCTGCGACAGCCTGATGCTCGGCCGCGGCATGGTGAGCGACCCCGGCCTCGCCTGGGCGATCGCCGCGCCGGAGCGCGAGGCCGTGGGCTGGGCGCAGGTGCAGCCGCTGCTCAAGGCCTACTGGGACCTGATCGGTGCGCACGTGGCGCCGCGCCACCAGGCCGGCCGCCTCAAGCAGTGGCTGCACTACCTGCGCCGGCGTCATCCGCAGGCGCAGGAGGCGTACATGGAGATCCGCGTGATCAACGAGCCGCGCAGGATCGACGCGTGGCTGTCGGAGCGGCTCGGGGTGGTGGGGCTGGCGGAAGCCTGACGCCTCAGTCGTGCGCCTGCGTCGCCTGGACCAGGCGCTCGCGCAGCGCGTCGGTGGGCAGGTAGCCCTGCGCCACCAGGTGCAGGTGGTCGCCATGCTCGGCGATCAGGGCCGGAAAGCCGGTGATGCCCCACTGCTGCGTGATCGCGAAATCCTGGCGCACGGTCTCGCGCATCTCCTCGGACGCAAACGCGCGCGCGAAGTCGGCGCGCGGGATGCCCAGCGTCTCGGCCACGTCGGCCAGCACCTCGGGCTGCACCACGTCCTTCCCCTCGGCGTAGAAGGCGTGCTGCACGCCCTTGAGGTAGCGCCACACCACCTTGGGCCAGTGCTTGCGCACCGTGACCACGGCGCGGGCCGCGGGCTCGGTGTCGTAGACGAAGCCCGGGCGGTGCAGGGCCGTGTGGGGCGCCTGCGCGAAGGGCTGGCCGCTCGCCTCGGCCACGTGCTTCCAGTGGCCGGCCAGCTCGTCGGCGCGCTCGGCTGGCGTGGGTTCGGTGGTGTAGGGGCGCAGGCCGCCCATCACGAGGGCGAGTTGCAGGGGCGCGAGGTCGCCGGGCGCGGCCAGCAGCTCGTCCATGGTGCGTGCAAAGCCGTAGCACCATGAGCACATGGGGTCGGCGACGTAGATGAGGTTCATGCGCGGATGCTACGCCGCGGTGCTGGGGCTATGCTCTTCGCCGCTTCAACACCCTGTACGAGACCCTGTGATGCAACACCGCCGTGCCTTCCTCGTCGCGACCAGCCTGGTCGTGGCCGCCTTCACCGCCCAGGCCGAGACCTGGCCCACCCGGACCGTGCGCATCGTCGTGCCGTACTCGCCCGGTGGCACCAGCGACGCGGCCGCACGCCTGCTGGCCGAGCGCCTGGGCCCCGCGCTCGGGCAGACGGTGATCGTGGAGAACCGCCCCGGCGCGAGCGGCACCACCGGCATGGACGCGATGGCCAAGTCCACGGACGGCCACACCTTCGCCTTCTCGGCCATCAGCCCGCTCACGCTCAACCCGCACCTGCAGGCCAAGGTGCCCTACGACGCGCTCAAGGACGTGGCGCCGGTGGCGACGGTGATGTATTCGCCGGTGTACTTCGTCGCGACGTCCACCTTCACCGGCAGGACCTTCGCCGACGTGATCGCGCAGGCGAAGGCCAGGCCGGGGCAGCTCAACGTCGCGACCTCCGGCATGGGCAGCGTCGGCCACCTGATGCTGGAGCAGATCGGCCGCAAGGCCGGCGTGAGCTTCAACCACATTCCCTACAAAGGCAGCGGCCAGGTGGTGAACGACGCGGCCGGCGGCGTCTTCGAGCTCTTCACCACCAACCCCAGCCCGGCCGTCAATGCCCTCATCGCGCAGGGCGAGCTGCGCGTGCTCGCGGTGGCCGCGGGGCAGCGCCTGCCGGCGTTTCCCGATGCGCCCACCTTCACCGAGCTCGGCCACCCCGACGCCAACCTGAGTTCCGTCTTCGGCATCTTCGCGCCCACGCGCACGCCGGCGGAGGTGCAGCGCCGCGTGAATGCCGAAGTCAACAAGCTGCTCGCCGACAAGGAGGTGCAGGAGCGCCTGGCCCGGCTCGACAACATCGTGAGCCCGGCCAGCGTGGAGCAGTTCACCGCGCAGATCCGGCGCGAGCACGCCGCCAATGCGCGTGTGATCCAGGAAGCCGGCATCAAGCTCGATTGAGAGGAGCCGCGCGTGAAGACCTTCCAGATCGAGTTGCAGAAGATCAAGGCGATGAGCAACCGCAACGGGCTCATCGAAGCGCGCATCGACGCGCTGGTGCTGCCGAAGAGCACCCGCGCGGATGACGACGCCGGCACCACGCTGAGCATGGACGAGGCCACGGCGCGCGTGCTGCTGCTCCTGCTCAAGCAGCAGCTGGCCGAGTTCGACGGCCGCAAGGCGCGCAGCCAGCGCTGATTAACCCCTCACCAGAACGACACGGAGACACCCATGAACGCACTGCTGCACGGGGTCACCGTGCTGGACTTCTCGGAGTACATCGCCGGGCCGTACTGCGGCTTCCTGCTGGCCGACCTGGGCGCGCGTGTCATCAAGATCGAGCCTCCCGACGGCGCGGAGGAGCGGCGCATGGGCGGCTCCATGCAGCGCTACGGCGGCAACACGCGCATGTCGCTCGCCATGAACCGCGGCAAGGAGAGCCTGTCGGTGGACCTGCACACGCCCGAGGGCCGCGAGATCATCCACCGGCTGGTGCGCGAGGCCGACGTGGTGGTGCAGAACTTCGTGCCCGGTGCGGCCGAGAAGCTCGGCATCGACTACGACACGCTCGCGGCGATCAACAAGCGCATCGTCTTTCTCTCCAGCACCGCCTTCGGCGAGGTGGGCCCCTACCGCAAGCGCAAGGGCTTCGACATCATTGCCCACGCCGCCTCGGGCGTGATGTCGCACTACGCCGATGAAGACGGCGCGCCGCGCGGGCCCGGCGGCATCGCCTACATCGACATCGGCACCGGCATGCTCAATGCGCTGGGCATCGTGGCCGCGCTCTACCACCGCAACGTCTCGGGCGAGGGGCAGAAGATCGAGACCTCGCTCTTTTCCACCGGCATGGCGCTGCAGGCGATGAGCCTCTTGCACATCGACGCACTCGACGCCGAGCAGCACCGCGATGAGCGCCACATCCTGCAGACCGCCTTCGGCCAGGGCCGCAAGCACACGCAGGTGATCGACGAGTTCGCCGAGCTGCGGCTGCGCCGCGACCTGCCGCACACCACGCGGCCGATCGAGGTGCCCGACTGCCTGCACCGCCCGACCGACCGGCAGGTCTACCCGTACTACCGCGTCTATCCGACGGGCGACGGCTACCTCGGCATCGCCGCGCTCAACCGCCGGCTGCGCGAGCGCTTCTGCACGGCGCTCGGCCTGGTCGACGAGGACGTGCACGTGGACACGGGCGAGGTCTCCGACGAGGTCTATTTCCGCCAGAAGCAGATGATGAAGACCATCGAGTCGCGCCTGCGCGAGCACGGCAATGCGCACTGGATGCAGGTGCTCGAAGCGGCCGGCGTGCCCTGCGGCCCGGTCAACTACCGCAGCGACCTCTACACCGATCCGCAGGCGCAGGCGCTCGGCCTCATCTGGAAGCTGCACAACCGCGACCTGGGGCCCTACAAGGCCTCGGGCCACCCGATCCGCTTCCACAGGACGCCGGTGCAGCCCGGCCGGGGGGCGCCTTCGCTCGGCGAACACACCGAGGCCGTGCTGCAGCAGGCCGGCTATACGCCCGAGGACGTGGCGCAGCTCAAGGCCGCACGGGTGGTGCGGTAGCGCTTGCCGCACTGCGGCGTGCCTTGCGGGCGCGCCCGCGCCACAATCGCGCCGAGCGTTTCGACCGATGCCCAACCTCTGCCCCGTCAAGACTGCCCTCGGCCAGGACGAGCTGCGTCATCGCACGCGCGGCCTGGGGCAGCGCTATCGCACGGTGCTGCTGCTGGTCGATGGCCGGCGGCCGCTGGGCGACGTGCTGGCCATGGCCCACCAGGCCGGCGCGCAGACCAGCCACTTCGAGGAGCTGGTGCGCATGGGCCTGGTCGAAGTGCCCAGCGCGGCGGCCGCCGCCGAGCCGGTGGAGACCGAGCCCGGCGCCCTGGACACGCCGCGCCTCACGAGCGTGGAGCTCGACGTCTACGCCGAAGCGGCGCTCACGCCCATGGGCGAGCTGCTGCCCGACGAGGACGAGCTGCCCGACGCCGCGCCGCCGGCGCCGATCGAGCCGGCACTGCCGCATCGCGTGTTCGAGGACGAGCCCGTGCCGCTGGCGCAGCGCGAGGTGCTCAAGGGCGCCGACCAGGGCCTGCCGGTGATCGAGGTGGGAGGCATAGCCGAGGCGCCCGCCGGGCCGGCTGCGCCGCCGCCTGCTGCGGCGCTGTCGGCGGCGCACGCGCCGGCCGTCCCGATCACCGACACGCCGCGCCTGCCCGAGTGGGCCCAGGGCGTGCGCGAGACGCCCTTCAAGCTGGCCGACCATGCGCGCCCGGCACCGCGCATGACCGACGAGGCGCGACTGCAATACGTGCGCGACCTGCTGCTGGACACGCTGCGCCGCGATTCGCTGCTCTTCGCCACCTTCGCGGTCGGCCGCGTGCGCGCGGCGACCACGCACAAGGAGCTCATCAAGCTCGTGTGGGAGATCGAGCGCGACCGCGCCCACGCCCGCCGCAGCCGCGACCAGCTCCTCAACCTGCAGCGCGCCCGCGAGCTGCTCGGCATGGGCAACACCCTGGTCGCCGGCGACAGCCAGCCCGGCACGCCACCCTCGGGCTACTGAGGCGCTCGCCGGGCACCCGCGTCTGGGGGGTCTCGACAGGCCCTAAGTCACATGCAACCTGTCGGATCAATTCCTACATTGGTCTCATCCACTTTGGGACGCCACGCCGAGACGACCACCTAAGGACGGCGCCCGGGCGCAGACCTAAGCTGGCGCCACGTTGTCATCACGGTAGAGCAGCAGGAGTTCGTTGCCATGAATACCGACCTCACAAAACCGGCCTACGAGTTGCGCTTCGTCTCCCTCTTCAACGAGGGCCGCGCGCTGACCTTTCCCTGCGATGCCGGCGGGCAGGTGCAGCTCGATGCGCTGAGCGAACGGGCGCGCCACAACTACCTCTACGCCCGCGCGGTGGTGGGCCGCGAGTTCGCCGCCCCGGCGGTTCAACTGAGCGACCTGCACTGAGCAGACCCTGACAGGCGGCGCCGCAGGCGCCGCTTCCGCCTGCGCGATCGGCGGAACCCTCTGACAGAATCGTCGCGCGGCCACGGCGCCGCGCGTCTCGATCGGAGGGCTCTGGAATGAAATGGGTGCTGCTGCTGTTGCTGGCCTCGGTGCTGGCGACCCAGGTCTGGCTCTGCATTCGTGTGGCCCGCTCCAGCGGCGCGCTTGCGGCACTCACCTTCTTCGTCGGCGCGCCCGGCGCGCTCTACACCCTCATCCAGCATCGCGACGATCCCGAGACCTCGGTCACGCGGCCCTTCGTCGCCAACGTCGTGAGCCTCGCGCTGTTGGCCGGCGTCATCGTGGTGTTCGTGCTGCCGGCGCTCGAGCTCCAGGAGCGCGAATACGCCCGGGCGCACGGCCTGCCGCTCGCAAGCCCGGCGGCTGCGCCGGCGTCCCTGCCGGAACCGGCAGGCGCTTCCGAGGCCCTCACGGCAGCCGATGCGATGACCGCCTTCTCGCAGGCGCTCGACCAGGACGGCCTGCGCCATGTGGTCACGCGCCTGCCCGAGAGCGTGAGGCTGCCCGCCGGGGTGCTGGAGGCGGCGCAGTACGCCGTTGCGCCGCTCGAATCCGCCGTGGCCGCGAACGACGTCGCCGCGCCGACGACCGCCGGGTACAGCGTGACGCTCTACCGCTGCGACAACGCCACCACCTGCCGCAACCTCGCGGGCGCGCAGATGCAGCAAGGCGACGAGCGCCGCCGCGTGCTGCAGAACGGCCTGCTGCTGCTCTCCACGCCGCTCGTCGCAGCCAACGAAACCGATCTCACGCCGGCCGCCGTGGCGCGGGCGTTCCGCAGGCTCGACTTCTGAGCCTGCGGGCGCGTGGACAATCGCGCCCATGCCCATCCAGTGGTTCCCCGGACACATGCACCTCACGCGCCAGGCGATCGCCGAGCGCATGAAACAGATCGACGTGGTGATGGAGCTGCTCGACGCGCGGCTGCCCGCCTCCAGCGCCAACCCGCTGCTCGCCGAGCTCACCGGCCGCCGCCCGCGCCTCAAGCTGCTCAACAAGCAGGACCTCGCCGACCCCGAGCGCACCGCTCGCTGGCTCGCCTGGTACGAGGCGCAGCCCGGCACGCGCGCACTGGCCCTGGACGCTTCGGAGACGGCGCCGGCGCAGCGCCTGGTGGACGCCTGCCGCGCGCTCGCGCCCGGCCGCGGCGGCATGGACAAGCCATTGCGCGTGCTCATCTGCGGCGTGCCCAACGTGGGCAAGTCCACGCTCATCAACACCCTCATGGGCAAGCGCGCCGCCAAGACCGGCGACGAAGCCGGCATCACCAAGGTGGAGCAGCGGCTTGCGCTCGCGAAAGACGTCTACCTCTTCGACACGCCCGGCATGCTGTGGCCGCGCATCTCTGTCGACAAGAGCGGCTACAACCTCGCCGCGAGTGGCGCGGTGGGCCGCAATGCCTACGACGAGCAGGAGGTCGCGCTGGAGCTGCTGGCGTATCTCAAGCAGCACTACCCCGGGCGGCTCGCCGAGCGCTACCGGCTGGAGGCGGTGGAGACGCTTGCCGACGAAGACCTGCTGACCGAAGTCGGCCGCAAGCGCGGCGCCTTGCAGAGCGGCGGCCGCGTGGACCTGCAGAAGGCGGCCGAGGCGGTGCTCAACGACTTCCGCGCGGGGCACCTGGGGAGTCTGACGATCGAGACGCCCGAGGAGTACGAGGTGTGGCTGGCCGCGGCCCGCGAGGCCGATGCGGCGCGGGCGGAGCGCAAGGCGCAGCGGGCGGCGCAGCGCCGGCCCACGGGGCGGTGACCGCGGGGCGTCTCTACCGTTCGGGCTGAGCCTGCCTGCCTTGAGCCCTGTCGAAGGGTCGAAGCCCCCGCAAGGACTCCCGCACGCCCGGCTCTGCCAGCAGCGCCAGCGCCTCACGGCGCACCCGTTCCGCTTCCGCCCGATCTGCCCCGCGCTCGCACAGCGCCTCGATCGCTTCCAGCATCGCGGCGATGCGCGCATCGGCCACATGCACCGAGGCGGTGTAGAGCAGCGCCATGGTCTCGTGCAGCCCGCGCATCACGGTGTAGGCCTCGTACATCGCCTGCGCGAGTTCGGGGTCGTCGCGCCAGTTGCGCCCCGAGTAGTGCCGCGTGACACGCTGGCCGGCACCCTGGCAGTCGAACACCACGCAGCCGCGAAAGCCGCGGGCCTCCAACGTCTCGTGGATGCCGCAGCGGAAATCCGCGCAGAGGTGAGGGCAGGGCGTGTGGGCCGGCTTGTCGAAGCCGAAGCCCTGCACCGCATCGAAGGGCGAGACGACGCAGCACAGCCCGACGCAGGCGGTGCAGTCGGCCTTCAAGTGGGCCGGCAGCACCGCCTGCGTCGCGGCGCTCATTTGCTCCAGGTGTCCTTGAGCGTGGTGGCGCGGTTGAACACCGGCTTGCCCGCCTGGTGGTCGTGCCGGTCGGCGACGAAGTAGCCGTGGCGCTCGAACTGGAACTTGTCGTCGGGCTGCGCCTGCGCGAGGCCCGGCTCCACGTAGGCGGCCACGACCTTCTTGCTGTTCGGGTTCAGCACCGAGAGGAAGTCACGCCCGCCAGCGTCGGGCTGCGGTTCGGTGAAGAGGCGGTCGTAGAGGCGCACCTCGGCCGCCACGCCGGTGGCCACGCTGACCCAGGTGATGACGCCCTTGACCTTGACCGCGTCGGCGCCGGGCGTGCCGCTCTTGGTGTCGGGCACGATGTTGGCGAGCACCGCGGTGATCTCCCCGTTCGCATCCTTCTCGCAGCCGGTGCACTCGATCACGTAGCCGTACTTGAGGCGCGCCTTGTTGCCCGGGTAGAGGCGGTGGTAGCCCTTGGGCGGCGTCTCCATGAAGTCCTCGCGCTCGATCCACACCTCGTTGGACAGCGTGAACTGGCGCTGGCCGCGCTCGGGGTGAGCGGGGTGCACGGGCGCGTGGCAGGGCTCCTGGTGCGCCTCGCTGCCGAAGACCTCGGCGTAGTTGACGAGCTTGAGCTTCAACGGATCGAGCACGGCGCAGGCGCGCGGCGCCTTGGGGTCGAGGTCGTCGCGCAGCGCGATCTCGAGCGAGCTGTAGTCGATCCAGCCGCCGGCCTTGCTCACGCCGCTGCGCTCGGCCATGAGCTGCAGGCTCTCGGGTGTGTAGCCACGGCGGCGCAGGCCGACGATGGTGGGCATGCGCGGATCGTCCCAGCCGTCGACGTGCCGCTCGTCGACGAGCTGCTTGAGCTTGCGCTTGCTCGTGATGATGTAGGTGAGGTTGAGCCGCGCGAATTCGTACTGGTGGGGCCGCGGCTGGGCCAGCAGCCCGAGCTCGCAGAGCTTGTCGAGCAGCCAGTCGTAGAAGGGGCGCTGGTCCTCGAACTCCAGCGTGCAGATGCTGTGGGTGATCTGCTCCAGCGCGTCCTCGATGGGGTGCGCGTAGGTGTACATCGGGTAGATGCACCAGGTGTCGCCGGTGTTGTGGTGCGTGGCGCGCTTGATGCGGTAGAGCGCCGGGTCGCGCAGGTTGATGTTGGGCGAGGCCATGTCGATCTT
>JBIQJS010000114.1:0-10883 GCA_044507405.1 Rubrivivax sp.
TCGGGTCGAGCTGCAGGTCTTCGGCAAACGCCTCGCTGCGAAACACCACCGGACGGGACTCGGCGAAATCGGGACGGCGGCGCACATCGGCCGAGCACAGCGCAGCGGGCTCGGGTCCCGGCCCGCCGACCGGGTGCGGCGTCGCCCCGGGGTGCGGCTGGAAGATGTGGCGCAGCGTCTGGGCAACGAGGTCGGTCATGGCGGCTCCTGCGGTTCCTGGCGTCAAGCCGCACTGTGGCGCCGGTCTGTGTCAGGCAGATTTCAGGGGCGGGTGCTTGTGTGTCGTTTGTTTCCACGCGCTGAACTTAAGATCACGCGCATGCCCGCCACCCTTGCCGGCCAGCTGGTCGTTGCCATCTCCTCGCGCGCGCTCTTCGACTTCGAGGAAGAGAACCACCTCTTCGAGGCCAAGGACGACCGCGCCTACATGCAGCTGCAGCTCGAACGGGTCGGCGTGCCGGCCAAGCCGGGCGTGGCCTTCTCGCTGGTCCACAAGCTGCTCGCCTTCAATGCCAAGTCGCCGGCGGTCGAGGTGGTGATCCTCTCGCGCAACGACCCGGTCTCGGGCATGCGCGTCTTCCGCTCGGCCAAGCACTACGGCCTGCCGATCCAGCGTGGCGTGTTCACCCGCGGCGAGTCGCCGTGGCGCTACCTGAAGCCGCTGAACGCGCACCTCTTCCTTTCCACCAACGAGGCCGACGTGCGCTCGGCGCTGGGCGCCGGCGTGCCGGCGGCGCGGGTCTACCCGCACGCGGCGCGCGCGTCGGACGCCCATCCGAACGAGGTGCGCATCGCCTTCGACGGCGACGCCGTGCTCTTCTCCGACGAAGCCGAGCTGGTGTTCCAGCAGGCAGGGCTCGATGCCTTCCAGGCGCACGAGCGCGACCGCGCCGACCTGCCGCTCGCTGCCGGCCCCTTCAAGCCGCTGCTGGAGGCCCTCAAGACGCTGCAGAACCAGGAGTCGGCCGCGATGCGCCTGCGCACCGCGCTCGTCACGGCGCGCAGCGCGCCAGCCCATGAGCGCGCGATCCGCACCCTCATGCAATGGAACATCGACATCGACGAGGCGATGTTCCTCGGCGGCCTGCCCAAGGGCGCCTTCCTCCGTGAATTCGAGCCCGATTTCTTCTTCGACGACCAGACCGGCCACATCGAGAACGCCCTGCCCCACGTGCCTTCGGGTCACGTGGCCGCCGGCGTCACGAACCTGCTCGCCTCCAAGGCCTGAACCAGCCGAGCCCGGCCGACGTTTCACCGCGCGGGCGGTACTCGCAACCGATGTCGCCCTCGTAGCCGAGCGCATCGATCAGCTCGAAAAGGTAGCTGTAGTTCACCTCCCCCACGTCGGGCTCGCCGCGATCGGGCACGCCCGCGATCTGCAGGTGACCCACGCGGCCGGTGGGCAGGTACTGGCGCAGCTTCATCGCGAGATCACCCTCGACGACCTGGCAGTGGTAGAGGTCCATCTGCACTTTCAGGCTGTGCGACCCGATCTCCTCGACGAGGTCGTGCGCGTGGTCCTGGCGGTTGAGGAAGTAGCCGGGCATGTCGCGCCGGTTGATGGGCTCGATCAGGATCTGCACGCCCGCGTCGCCCGCGCGCTGGGCCGCCCAGGCCAGGTTGCGCAGGTAGAGCGCCTGCAGCGGCGCACGGTCGGCGCCGGCCGACACGAGGCCCGCCAGCACATGCACGCGCGGACAGCCCAGGGCCGCGGCGTAGTCGAGCGCCCGATCGATCCCGCTGCGGAACTCGGCCTCGCGGCCGGGGATGCAGGCAATGCCGCGCTCGCCGCGGGCCCAGTCGCCGGCCGGTGCGTTGAAGAGCGCCTGCCGCAGGTCGTGATCGCGCAGCAGCGCCTGCAGGCGTGCCGGCGGGTGTTCGTAGGGAAAGAGGAACTCCACCGCCTCGAAGCCATCGCGCCGTGCAGCGGCGTAGCGGTCGAGGAATGTGTGCTCCCCGTACAGGAAGCTCAGGTTGGCAGCAAAGCGTGGCATGGGCGGCACGATATCAGCAGGGTGTTCCGCCGCGCGCACCCACCGCCTCGCATCGCTTCGGTATAACGGCCAGCTCCTCCACACCGATCCGAACGAAAGCACTGCGCATGAACTATCGACGTCTGGGCCGCAGCGGCCTGCAGCTGAGCGAACTCTCCCTGGGCTCCTGGGTGACGTATGCGAACCAGGTCGACGTGAGCGCTGCCCGGGAGATGATGGCCGCCGCCTACGACGCCGGCGTCAACTTCTTCGACAACGCCGAGGCCTATGCCGACGGCCAGAGCGAGGTGGTCATGGGCGAGGCGCTCAAGGCGCTGAAGTGGCCGCGGCTGAACTACGTGGTCTCGACCAAGTTCTATCTCGGCCTCGCGCGCCGCGAGGCGGTGGCGCCCAACCGCAAGGCCACGCTCAACCGCAAGTACCTGATGCAGGCGATCGATGGCTCGCTCAAGCGCCTGCAGCTGGAGTTCGTCGACCTCGTCTTCTGCCACCGGCCCGATCCGCACACGCCGATCGAGGAGACCGTCTGGGCCATGCACGACATGATCAGCCAGGGCAAGGCGCTCTACTGGGGCACGAGCGAGTGGAGCGCGGGCGACATCCGCGCCGCCTACGAGATCGCCGACAAGCACCACCTGCACAAGCCGCTGATGGAGCAGCCGCAATACCACCTGTTCCACCGCAAGCGCGTGGAGAAGCAGTACCTGCGCCTCTACGACGACATGGGCCTGGGCCTGACCACCTGGAGCCCGCTCGCGAGCGGCCTGCTCACCGGCAAGTACAAGCAAGGCGTGCCCGACGACAGCCGCGGCGCCCGGCGCGACATGGCCTTCCTCGTCGAGGGCCTCACCGATGCGGCCAGGAACGCCGCCGTCGCGCAGCTGGAGCCCCTCGCCGCCGACTTGGGCTGCAGCCTCGCCCAGCTCGCCATCGCCTGGGCGGCGCGCAACCCGCGCGTGAGCACCGTCATCACCGGGGCGTCGAGGATGAGCCAGCTGCAGAGCAACCTCGCCGCGGCCGAGATCATTCCCAAGCTCACGCCGGAGGTGCTTGCGCGCATCGACGAGATCACGCTGCCGCTGGCCGGTTGATGCCGACCGCCGTGCAGGGCCTCCGGCGCCCCGGCGACCGTGGGGCCACAGAATGCGGCACTCCCGCATGAATCTCGACGTCCAGACCCTCCTGGTGGCGCTCTTCGCCAACGTGTGCGCCACCGCCGTGGCCCTGCCCCTCCTGATGGGATGGCAGGTGAGCCGGGCCGCTCGCCATTTCCAGTTGGCGGCCGTCCTGCAGTGCGCGGCATGGGCCCTCTTCCTGATCGCGCCGCGCCTCCATGACCGTGCGTTGACGGCGTTCTCGCTGGGCCTGCTGGCGTGGAGCTTCGCGCTCACCTGGTCAGCGCTCGTCGCGTGGCTCGGCCCGCGTCCGGGGCGGCGCGTGGTGTGGGGCATGGCCGCGCTCATCCCCTTCGTCTATGCGTGGCTGTATCCGGACTACCCCGCGCGGGTGGGCGCCGCCAACGCCATGCTTGCGCTGCAGATGCTCTTCATCTGCATCGCGCTCGCCTGGCCGGCGCCGCGCTGCAGCCTGCGCTGGCGCGCGCTGGTCCTGGTCTCGATGGTCACGCTCCTCGTCGTGACGTCATGGCGCGGCGTGCTCGGCGCCTTCTTCACCGATGCCTACCCCTTCTACCGCGCGATGCACCCGGTGAACCTGACCGCCGCCGTGGCCAACCTGGTGGCGCTGATGCTGGTGACGCTCGGCATGCTTGCCGCGTGGCGTGAGGAGGCCGAGCGCGAGCTGCGCCGGCAGGCACAGACCGACGGGCTCACGCACCTGCCCAACCGCCAGTCGTTCCTCGAGCGTGCTGCCTTCGCGCTCGCGCATGCCGCGCGCTACGACGAGCCGCTGGCGGTGGTGATGATCGACATCGACCACTTCAAGCAGATCAACGACACCCACGGACATGCCGCCGGCGATCTTGCGCTGCAGAACATGGCCCGCGCGCTGCGCAGCTGCCATCGCGCGAGCGACCTGGTGTGCCGCTACGGCGGCGAGGAGTTCTGCGTGCTGCTGACGCGCGCCGACGTCAACGACGCGCTGCATTTCGACACCCGTCTGCGAGCGGCGCTGCATGCGCAGGCTCAAGGCCCCGCACTGCACTACAGCGCGGGGGTGGCGCTGCGCCAGGCGGGCGATCGCACGATCGACGACATCCTGGCGCGCGCCGACGCCGCGCTCTACCAGGCCAAGGCCGAAGGCCGTGGCCGACTCGTGCGCAGCGCCGGCTACGACGAGCAGAAGGAGCTGCAACTCGACGCCTGAGCCCTGTCAGGCAGGTTCAGCCCAAGGGCTCCCAGCCCAGCAGTTCGGCGAGCCGCCGCAGCACCCACTGCGCTTCGGCCTCGTTCACGCCCGCCTGCCCGCCGGCCAGGCCCTGCGCCATGCGCTCCAGCACGTCGGCCTCGGTGATGCCCAGCTGCCAGAGCTGGGTGCTCGCCGTCTCGGTGAGCAGGTTGGCGAGGTCTTCGCAATATTCGTAGCGCTCGCGGATCTCCGCCCACGGTGCCGTGGGGCGGATGCGCCCCGGCGGCACGTAGAGGGCGATGAACGAGGGCGGGACCTCGATCTGCGAGCCGTCGTCCGGCATGCGTTCAGCTTGCCTCGCGCGAGCGCTCGTTGAACTGCCAGATGCGCCCGCCGTCGACCACCAGGTCGTGGCAGTTGACGAAGCTGCCTTCGTCGCTCGCGAGGAAGAGCGCCGCATGCGCGATGTCTTCGGCCAGGCCCGAACGCGGCGTGGGCGTGGCGTGCGCGAGGTTCTGCTGCAGCTTGGCCAGGCGCTTGGCGTTGACCTCGTCGGTGGCGGTGGCCGCGCCGCCCCAGAAGATGGGCGTGGCGATGGCGCCGGGCGAGATCGAATTGACGCGGATGTTGGCAGGCCCGAGCTGCACACCCATCAGGCGCGTGAGGTGGCTCACCGCCGCCTTGGCGCAGGAGTAGAGCATCGAGCCCTGCGCCAGGCGGTGCGCGGCGATGCTGGAGTTGTTGATGATGCTGCCGCCACCCTGGCCCTTCATCACGCGCGCGGCGTGCTTGATGCCGAAGAGCGCGCTGCCGTAGAGCAGCTTCATGGCGTAGTCGACCTGCGCCTCGGTCACGTCGTCCAGCGTGCCGGGTGCGTTGCCGCCGGCGTTGTTGAACATGCAGTCGAGCCGGCCGAAGCGCTGCACGGCCGTGTCGACCAGTGCGGCGATGTCGGCCTCGCGCATGACGTCGGCGGCCTGGAAGATCACCTTCTCGCCCAGCTCGCGCGCCAGCGCCTCGCCACGCTCCGCGCTGCGGCCGGCAATCACCACCGATGCGCCTTCGGCCGCGAACACCCGCGCCGTCGCCTCGCCGATGCCGCTCGTGCCGCCCGTGATCACCGCCACCTTGCCCTGCAGTCTGCTGCCCATGAACCGTCTCCACGTTCGATGAAAGACGGCAAGCCTACTGCAGCGGCATCCGTTCACGCGTCGCCTGCGCGAAATCTGCGGCGGCATGGAACTGCCGCGGGCGCAAGCTCTCCAAGCGCGATCCTCAGCTGTACCGGGAGACCCGCTTGGCCCACACGACACCGCCGCTGCAATCGATGTTCCTGCTGGTCAGGTTGTTCATGGGCGCGGCCCTGGCCGCCGTCACGAGCACGGCACTCGCGATCCCGGCCGCCAGCGAGGCGCTGCGCGAGCGGCATGCGCGGCTCGCCCCGCAGATCGCCGCCAGCCCCTTCCAGCGCCCGCTCGTCGTGCAGAGCAGCGAGAGCGGCAGCGAGCTGCGCGGCAGCGTCGACGCGGTGATGCCGCAACCCTATGCGCTCGCGCGCGAGCACCTGCAGCGGCCAGAGGCGCTGTGCGAGATCCTCATGCTGCAGATCAACACCAAGCAATGCGCGGTGCAGGGCCGCGAGCTGGTGGTGCACATCGGCCGCAAGCACGACCAGCCGCTGGAAGACGCCTACCGGATCGCCTTCACCCTGCAGCCGGAAGCGGCGGGCGACGACCACATGAGCATGCGCCTGGTGGCCGCGAGCGGCCCCTACTCCACGCGCGATTTCCGCATCCAGCTGCAGGCGATCCCGCTTTCCGGCGGCAGCCGCACCTACCTGCACCTCGGCTACTCCTACGGGATCGGCCTGCCGGCGCGGCTCGCGATGCAGGGCTACCTGGCCACCAAGGGCGCGAGCAAGGTGGGCTTCACCCGCGACGGCGACGACTACATCGGCGGCATGCGCGGCGCGATCGAGCGCAACACCATGCGCTACTACCTCGCGATCGAGGCGTATCTCGCCTCGCTTGCCGCACCGCCCGCGCAGCAACGCACCGTGCGGCTCGAGCGCTGGTTCAGCGCCACCGAGCAGTACGCCCGGCAGCTGCACGAGATCGAGCGCGCCGAGTACCTCGCGATGAAGCAGCGGGAGTACCGACGCCTGCAGGGCGCCTGAACTACGGACGGCGCGGCAGCACGCCGCGCGGCGTGCGCAGCGTGACCGAGTAGCGCAGGGCCTCGACCGGCGGCACGCTGTGCTGCCAGGCCCAGCGCGCCGGCCCGGTGAGCTTGTAGATCGAGCGCGGCTGCAGCTCCACGTTCACGATGTCGGCCCGCCGCGGTTGATCGGGCGGATACGGCCGGAAGCGCAGGCGCGCCGGTGCGGCGAGCGAGATGCCGACCACGCACTCGAACTGCGGCACGTCGCGGTGCCAGCCGAGCGGCGTGCCCGGGCGGTATTCGGCGATCAGCGCATGCACGAAGTCGCTCGGCGCCACACCCAGCCAGCGAGCCGCGCGCTCACGCAGCCAGTCGAGGTCGGCCGGAAGGTCGCTGGCGGGCTTCAGCTCCAGCGTGTCGTAGTCGAAGACGCCGCCGAAGCTGACCACGCGGCGGCGCGCCGTGTAGTCCTTGTACTTCGCCTCGACGAGCGGCAGCGTGGCGATGCGCACGAGCAGGGCGCGCTCCTCGTCGCGGGTGATGAAGTCGTCTTCATACGCGGCGCCTTCGGGCAGTGCCGCCGGCAGGTCGGCGAAGAGGCCCGGCTGCATCAGGGCGCCGTGAGGCCGAACATCGCCGCGCCGTTGTCCCATGCGATGCGGCGTGCCACGGCGGGCGGGAGGTCGCCGAGCCACGCCCGCGCCTCGCGCATGAGGCTTTCGTATGCATCCCAGCGGCTGTTGGTCCAGGTGTCCGAGCCGACGAAGAAGCGCTCGGGCTGCTCGGCGAGCAGCGCACGCCATTGCGGGCTCAGCCGGCCCGACTCGACCGTGAGGCCCGGCCGGTACGACAGCTCGCCGTGCAGCCCCGGGTACTTCTGCAGCAGCGCCCGCACACGCTCGATGGGCACGCCGCCGATGCCGGTGTGGGCCCAGATCATGCGCACCCGGGGCGCGTGGGCGTAGAGCTTGCCCACCGCCACGTCGTCCACATGCGCCAGCACGACGAGGTTGCGCTCCTGCGCGAGCTGCATCAGCCGCCTGGCGGTCGGGCCATCGGCCTTGGCGCTGTCGTAGAGATGGAATTCGCCCAGCCCGCGGTACGGGCCCGCGTCGGTGCCGGCGGCCAGCTCGCGCAGCACCATCTCGACGATGCCCGGATCGGTCGGCCAGCCGGTGTAGTCGGCGCGGTTGCGGTACAGGCGCACGAACGGCACGACCGCCACACCCGCGCGCTGCCGCGCCTCGCGCGCCGTGGCGAGCGCCTTCGTGCCGTCGTTGGGCCGGCTGTTGGCGATCACGGCCCTCACGCCGCTGCGCTGCATGCGGCCCAGGACGTCGGCGAGCGGATACGGTTCGGCGGCTTCGACGTTGTAGTGCAGGTGGGCGTCGAAGAGCGGGCCGTCGTAGGACGGCGTGGCCATGGCCGCCGAAGGCCATGCGGCGGCGGCGACGGCGCACGCGCCCCCGAGACAGAGGTGGCGGCGCTTCAGGGTGGGCGTGTTCATGGTGGCAGCGCGAGTGGGGAGCTGCCGCCTCTATACCGCAAAGCGTGAGCCCCTGCGGCCGGCTCAGCGCCGGGGCACGAAGATGAAATCGCCCGCCTCGTGGCCCGCGTAGCGGATGGGCGCGTACTGCGGCGTCTGCTGCACCCGCAGGCGCTGCGCGCGCAGGCTGAAGCGTGCCGCCACCGCGTCGAAGAGCCGCCGCGTCTCGATGGGCTCGCGCACGGCCTGCAGCACGTCGAGCAGGCTGCCGGCGAAGAGCGAGTTGCGCCCTGCCCCGCCGTCGACCACCGGCTCCAGGCCGCCGGAGGTCATGGCCACGCGCGCGCGCAACCGTGAGATGGCCTGCAGCGCCTGCCAGCGGCGCTCGCCGACCAGGTCGGCATCGGCGACCGGCAGCGCGGTGCGGGCCATGGTCCCCGAGTAGCAGGAGTCCGCGATCACCAGCACCTGGCGCACGTCGAGCGCATTGATCTGGTCGGTGATGTCGACCACCGAGATCCAGTTGCTGCGGTTGCCGCGCTCGCCGTCCACCGGCACCCAGTAGCCGCGCTGCGTCGTCTCGTCGAGGTCGCCATGGCCGGCATAGAACACGAGCAGCCGGTCCTCGGGCTCGAGCCGTGCGCGCAGCGCGTTGAAGGCGGCGTAGGTGTCGCGCCGGGTGGCATCGGTGAGCAGCGTCACCTCGAAGCCGTAGCGGTCTTCCAGCAGGCGCTTCAGGTCCTGCGCGTCGTGCACCGGGTTGTGGAGCTTCGGCCAGTGGCGATAGGACTGGTTGGCGATCAGCAGGGCGTGCGCGCGGCCGGTGAGGAGCCGCGGGTCCACACGCGCCGCGCGCGGCTCGGCGCCGCCCGGCACCGCGCGGAAATGCACCGTGGCCTGGCCGCCCTGGCGGTCCACCGCGGTAAAGCGCGTGTCGGCTCCGCCCGGCGGCACCTCGATCTCTGCGCGAAAGACTCCATGCGCGTCCACCGGCAGCGGCCGGTTGTTGAGCAGCACCTGCCGCACGCCGGCCTCGGCGTGGACCTTGCCGCGCAACACGCGGCGCATGCCCTCGCCGCCGAGCGGCACCAACGGCGCCGAGCCGTCGCCCGCGGGCGTGGGCACCACGACCACCGGATCGACCAGGTGCAGCGTGATGCGGCCCGGCGCGCCGCCCTGTCCGCTCGCCTGGCGGAAGAGTCGCGCCGCCAGCACCGGGTCGCGCTTCACGCCCAGGCCGCGCTCGTGCAGCGAGGCGAGGTTGATGAGCGCGCGGCTGTCGCCCTGTGCCGCCGCCTTGGCGTACCAGGCGGCGGCGGTGGCATGGTCGGCCACGGCGCCAATGCCGCGCTCGTACATCTCGCCCACCTGCGTCTGGGCTTCGGCGTTGCCCTGCTGCGCGAACGGCAGCCAGATCGCGAGCGCCCGCGCCGGGTCGCGCGCGGCGAGGGCGAACTCGCCACCCGCCTGCGCGCATTCATGCGCCGGCAGCTTCTGCGGCCGGCGCGCCGAGATCGAAGTCGCAAAGCTGCCCAGCTGCCGCACCTGCCCCGGCAGCAGGCAGTCGACGATCATGAGCTGCTCTTCACTCAGGTCGACCGGCACCGCCGCCGGCCCGCCGGCGCACCCGGCCAGCATCGCAGCACCGAGCGCGAGCAGCGTGCGGATGGCACGGCGCATCAACGCCCCTCAGATCTCGAACTTGAGGCCCAGCCCGACGCGCGTCTCGCGCAGCGCATTGGCGCCACGCCGGTACGACAGGTCGACGAAGCTGCTCACGCCGCGCGTGAACTGCGCGACCACGCCGGTGCCCACCGCGATCGAGCTGCGGCTCTCGGCGCTGTCGGGGTCGAGCTCGCGCGTGAGGCCGTTGGCGTTGGTCGCGCCGATCGCGTCCGCATCGCGCCACAGGCGCTGCCGCCAGGACAGGCGGCCATAGGGGGTGAGCGTGCCGAAGCGCAGGCTGAACGGCTGCTGCAGCTGCACGCCGACGAGGCTGGCGAGCACCCGCTGCTTCTGCTCGCCCACCGTGAAGCCGACCGTGCCGTTGGCGCCATTCGCCGGGTCGGAGAGATCCTGGTAGATCGCCGTGAGCGGATCGGTGCGCGTGTCGGTGTACTCCAGGCCGATCTGCGGCACCAGCGCGCGCGGACCGAAGCGCCAGATGCGGCTTGCGCTCACCCACAGGCCCCACGCGTGGCTCACGTTCTCGCCGGTGAACTCGTCGGTGTCGTTGCTCACGCGGCGCGTGTCGAGCCGCGTGCGCATGAAGGAGACGGCGCCATCGATCGCGATCGCGTCGCGCGTGAAGTAGCTGAGCATGGCGGCAAGCGAGGTGCTGCGCGTGTCGACCTGGGTGTTACTGGGGATCACGTCGGGCGGCGGGCCGTTGGTGGCGTCGAACTCGGTCTGCTGGCGCTGCAGCTTGCCGCGCGACACGTTGACGATCCCACCCAGCACCCACTGCGGCGAGAGCACGTGGTCCACCGCCACGCTCACGCCGAGGTGCCGCAGCTTGAGCGGCCCGCGCTCGAAGCGCAGCGAAGGCGGCGGTCCGCCCGGGCCACCCGCCGGCGGCAGGGGCGCATCGCCCACCACCTGCGCAGCGCCGGCCTCGGGGTGGCGCACCCGGCGGTCCTGCTCCTCGGGGCTGGCGCAGCCTTCGCGCCGCGCGTCGTCGGGGCAACGGGATCCCTGGTGCTCCTGGGCCTGCGCCGCAGCGCACGCGAGGCCGAGGACGAGCGGCACGAGCCGCGACGGGGCGTGAGGACGCAGCAGCATCGGATGGCACCTCCTGGAGGCGCCGAGCGTATCGCTGCAGCGGCAGAAGGGCATCCCCTAGAACGACAGCCGCGGTCGTCCCGACCGGGCGGTGATGCGCCCAAACTGGTAGGCCGTGCAGGGCTCGAACCTGCGACCAAAGGATTATGAGTCCT
>JBIQJS010000010.1:0-25546 GCA_044507405.1 Rubrivivax sp.
GGGCGGCGTAGCAGCTAACGGCTGTCCACCGTGAGGTGAGGATCAGAGCAACAGAAACGAATCACGGCGTCCGCAAGGACGTGCGGTGAATGAAACGGGCAATCTCTACGCGCAGCAACACCAAATAGGCCGGCGATGATGTGGCTCCGCGGAGCCGGCGGGTAGGTGGCATCGAGCCATGCAGCGATGCATGGCCCAGAGGAATGGCGGTCACGCGCAGGCGACTGCGTGCACAGAATCCGGCCTATCGGCTCGCTTCACACTTTTCGCTTGGGCTTGGCCACGCAGGGGAAACACCCCCTCGCTACACTGCCCCGCTTCCATGAATCCCGACGCCCATACCCTCTGGCGAGCTCCGAAATGGGCCCTGGCCCTCCTGCTGGCCTGCCTGGGGATGCTCGGGCCCTTCTCGATCGACACCTACCTGCCGGCCTTCACCGGCATCGCGAAGTCGGTGGGGGCGACGCCGGTCGAGATGCAGCAGACGCTGTCGGCCTATCTCTTCGGCTTCGCGGTGATGAACCTCTTCCACGGGGCGCTCTCCGACAGCCTCGGCCGCCGCCCGGTGGTGCTGTGGGGCATCGCGGTCTTCACGCTCGCCTCGGCCGGCTGCGCGCTCGCCGATCACATCGGCACGCTCGTCTTCTGGCGTGCGGTGCAGGGCATGTCGGCCGGTGCCGGCATCGTGGTCTCGCGCGCCGTGATCCGCGACATGTTCCCGCCGGCCGATGCGCAGCGCGTGATGTCGCAGGTGACGATCTATTTCGGCATCGCCCCGGCCATCGCGCCCATGGTGGGCGGCTTCCTCTTCGTGCACCTCGACTGGCACGCGATCTTCTGGTTCCTGACGGCCGTGGGCGTGGCGCTGTGGATCGGCAACTACAAGCTGCTGCCCGAGACGCTGCACGAGACGCAGAAGCAGCCGTTCAACGTGAAGAACCTCATGCGCGGCTACTGGGAGCTGGGCTCGAACCCGCGGTTCCTGACGCTCGCGCTGGCGAGCGGCATCCCGTTCAACGGCATGTTCCTCTACGTGCTGTCGGCGCCGGTCTTCCTGGGCGAGCACCTGGCGCTGCCGCCGCAGCAGTTCTTCTGGTTCTTCCTGCTCACCATCGCCGGGATCATGGGCGGCGCCTGGTTCTCCGGGCGGCTCGCCGGGCGCATCAAGCCGCACCACCAGATCCGCCACGGCTTCGTGATCATGCTGGGGATCTCGATCCTCAACCTCGCGCTCAACCTCGTCTTCGAGCCCAGCGTGTGGTGGGCGCTGCTGCCGATCGCGATCTTCGCCTTCGGCTGGGCGCTGATGGTGCCGGTGGTCACGCTCATGGTGCTCGACCTCGTGCCCGAGCGCCGCGGCATGGCTTCGTCCTTCCAGGCCTGCGTGGGGAGCGTGGCCAACGGCTTCGTGGCCGGCCTCATCGCGCCGCTCGTCATGCACTCCACGATCGCGCTCGCGGTGGCCTCGCTCCTGATGCTGGGCATCGGCGTCGTGGCCTGGCTGTGGGTCAAGCCCCGCGTGACGCCGCCGCGCAGCCCGGCGCCGCTCTGACGGCGGGCGAGCGCTCGCCTCGCTCAAGCCTCCCGCTCGCCGGCCGATATCGGATGCAGACGCCCTGGGGTCAGGGCCATGCATTGGAGAAACGCACATGCACACCACGCCTCGCCTGCTTGCGGCCGCCCTGTCGGCCCTGGGCATCCTGGCCTGGGCGCTGCCCGCCTGGGCCGCCGAGCCCCTGCGCACATCCCCTGGCCGTCCGGCGCAGTGGCGCGTACAGCCCGACGCCGACGGCCAGCCGATCAAGCCGCCGCTCGGCCGCGCGGTGACGGAAGAAGAGGACAGCGAGACCATCGACCAGCTGCGCGAGCGCCTGGCCCGCAAGCTGGGCGCGCAGGCCTCGTCGCAGCGTGCGGCCGAGAAGCCCGAGCCCGGCGTGCTGCGCGTGATCGCGCGCCCGGCCACGCCCCCGCCCGCCGCAGCGGCGACCGCCGAGCCGCGGCGTGCCGCGGCCAGGCCCGCGCCGAAGAAGAAGCCCGAACACTGGTCGTACGAAGGCGAGGGCGGGCCCGAGCACTGGGCGCACCTCAAGCCGGAGTACGCACAGTGCGGCAACGGCAAGCGCCAGAGCCCGATCGACATCCGCGACGGCATCTCGGTGCAGATGGACCCGGTGCAGTTCGACTACCGGCCGAGCGCCTTCCGGGTGATCGACAACGGCCACACGGTGCAGGTCAACGTCGCGCCGGGCAACACCATCGAGGTGATGGGCCGCCGCTACGAGCTGCAGCAGTTCCACTTCCACCGCCCGTCGGAGGAGCGGATCAACGGCCGCCAGTACGACATGGTGGCCCACCTCGTCCACAAGGACGTCGAAGGCAAGTTCGCCGTGGTGGCGGTGCTGCTCGACCGCGGCAGCCCGCAGCCCGTGGTGCAGCAGGTGTGGAACAACCTGCCGCTGGAAAAGCACGAGGAGCTGGCCGCGCGGCACCCGATCGACCTGAACGGCCTGCTGCCTGCCGAGCGCGGCTACTACACCTACATGGGGTCGTTGACCACGCCGCCGTGCAGCGAGGGGGTGCTCTGGATGGTGATGAAGAGCCCGGTCTCCATCGCCTCCGAGCAGATCGGCATCTTCTCGCGGCTCTACCCGATGAACGCACGTCCGGTGCAGGCGGCGGCGGGGCGGATGATCAAGGGCTCGGATTGACCGTGAGGCCTCGGGGCGACGCGCAGGCCCTAGACTGCGCGGGCGACCCGTCACCCCAGCTGTCCCCATGAGCCCCCACATCCTCGCCACCCTCCACGACGCCCGTGCGGCGCTCGACGCGCTGCTCGCCAACGAGGCTGCGCTGTGCGCCATCGATGCCGCCGGCACGCTGCTGGCCGACACCTTCGCGCGCGATGGCCGCGTGTACAGCTGTGGCAACGGTGGCTCCATGTGCGATGCGATGCACTTCGCCGAGGAGCTCTCGGGCCGCTACCGCCTCGACCGCCCCGCGCTCGGCGCAGCCGCCATCAGCGACCCCTCGCACCTCAGCTGCGTGGGCAACGACTACGGCTACGAGCAGGTCTTCGCGCGCTACGTCGAGGGCCACGGCCGCGCGGGCGACGTGCTGCTGGGCATCAGCACCAGCGGCACGAGCGCCAACGTGGTGGCCGCTGCGAAGCTCGCCAAGGCCCGGGGCATGAAGGTCATTGCGCTCACCGGCAAGCCAGGCGCCGCGCTCGGCCAGCTCGCCGACATCGAGGTCTGCACGCCCGGCGGGCGTTATGCCGATCGTGTGCAGGAGCTGCACATCAAGGTCATCCACATCCTGATCGAGTCGGTGGAGCGCCGGCTCTTCCCGCAGAACTACGCCGGTTGAGGCGCGGCCCGCCGCCCCGTCGGCGGCGGCTCAGTGCGGCTTGCGCAGGGCGGCGATGAGTCGTTCGCGCTCGGCCCCGGCGGCCACCTGCTCGGCCAGCATCAGGTAGAGCTGCTCCTGCGTCTGGGCGCGCGCCGCGTTCTTCTTCACCACGATGCTCGCGATCGGCCCCATGTGGCTGGTGAGCACGCGCGTGGCGTGGGCGAGCGTCTCGGGGCTGACGGCGCCGCTTGCGCCACCGCCCGCGCTGCCGACACTGCCGCTGCTGCCGTGCGGGGTGCGCGTGGCGCCGGTGAGCCGCGCGCTGGTCGCCGTCACCGCGGCGAACCTGGCGAGGAAGCGCTGCTGGTCCTGCGCGTTGCCGAGCTGCTCGCACAGGCTGGCCTTCAGGCCGTCCAGGTCGACGTGTTCGCGTGCGGCCTTGCGCACCATCACCTTGGCCATGGGGCCGACGAAGGAGGCGAGCGCAAGCTCGACCTCCTGCAGCGTGGCCGGATCCCAGCCGGGCAGGGGCGTGCCGGCCGAGCGCGGCACGCCGCTTGGCGGGTCGAGCACGCCGAGCGGCGGTGCGGGCGGGCTGTCGTCGCGCACCACGATGACGGTGGTCTCGCCGGTGCCGGGCTCGGCGCCGAGGTCGCGTCGCGCGAGCGCGGCGCGGAACTCGGCCACGCTCTGGTAGCGGTCCTGCGGCTTCTTGGCCAGCGCGCGCGCCACGATCTCGTCGTAGAAGGCGGGCCTGCCGGCCTCGGGCAGGCGGCTCGGCGGCACCGGGTGGTCGTTCACCACCTTGTACATGACCGATTCGGCCGAGCCCTGGAAGGGTGGGTGGCCGGCCAGCATGCCGTAGAGGATGGCGCCCGCGGCGAAGATGTCCACGCGGTGGTCGACGTGCTCGCCGATGTACTGCTCGGGCGCCATGTAGCCCGGCGTGCCGATGGTGGAGGTGATCTGCGTGAGCACCACCGACTCGATGCGCGCGATGCCGAAGTCGGT
Organism: Rubrivivax sp.; assembly: GCA_044507405.1. Classification (GTDB taxonomy): domain Bacteria; phylum Pseudomonadota; class Gammaproteobacteria; order Burkholderiales; family Burkholderiaceae_C; genus Rhizobacter. Next base: position 4,360 of record JBIQJS010000010.1, read on the forward strand.
GACCTTGAGCTGCCCGCTGTTGGTGACGAGCAGGTTGGCCGGCTTGACGTCGCGGTGCCACACGCCGTGGCGATGCGCACAGTCGAGCGCCGCGAGCAGCTGGTCCATCAGCGTCAGGATGTCGCACTCGGGCGGGCGCGGCGTGCCGTGCAGGATCTGCGAGAGCGTGCGGCCCTCGACGTACTCCATCGCGATGTACGCCGTCTCGGCGTCTTCGCCGTATTCGTAGATCGCGACGATGCCCGGGTGCGACATGCGGCCCACCGCGCGCGCCTCGTTCTTGAAGCGCGCGGTCGTGGAGGAGCCCGAAAGGTCCTGCCCGATCAGCGCCTTGTGGATGGTCTTGATCGCCACCGGCCGGTTGATGACCGGATCGAAGCCCTTGTAGACGACGCCCATCGCGCCCTTGCCGAGCACGCCGGTGATCGGGTACTTGCCGAGCTGTGCGGGATGGCTCACGACTGCCGCCACGGCGCGGCCGGGCTCGTGGCGCTAAGGGAGGGCGTGTGCATGGCGCGAGTGTCGCGTCACGAGTCGAGCATCTTCATCGCATGCACGAGGCTCTTGCGCATGCGCGTGAACGATTCCGCCAAAGTGCCGATCTCGTCCCTGGACTTGACGTTGAACTCGGGCGCGTCGAGTTCGCCCAGGCTCACGCGGTCGGAGAGCTGCGAGAGCTTGCTCACCGGCTGGATGACGAGCTTCCACAGCATCAGGTTGAGCGCCAGGCCGATCAGCAGGAAGACGCCCGTGAGCAGCCCCATCACCACGCCGAAGGCGCGGTCGGCGCGCTCCAGCGGCACCGACATCGGCACCGAGACCACCTGGGCGCCCAGCACCTCGTTGAGCGTCCAGCCGAAGCCGTTGGCCGGGCCGTACTTCTCCACCATGGGCTTGGGGGCGGCGTCGACCGTGCTGTGGCAGCGCAGGCAGTTCGGATTGCTGAGCGAGATGGGGCGTGCGATGTAGGTCACGGGGCCGGAGGGGGTGTCGCGCTGGCCGATGAACTCCTTGGTCTCGGGCGACTGGCGGAAGCGCTGGATCACGTCCTCCTCCCAGTCCTGCGCGCGGTCGCGCGGGTTGGTCGGGTTGAGCATCGCCGGCTTGTAGGCGTACTCGGGATGGTTCTGGCGCAGCGCGTTGAGCACCTCCGACGACGAGTACGCGGGCACCGACTGCGGCAGGAAGGTGTAGGTCATCTGCGTCTGCAGGAGCGGTGCGACCTGCGTGGCGGTGTAGGTGCTGACGGCCATGGCGCTCTCCATCAGCAGGCGTGCGCGGTCCAGCACCTCGTCCTGGGCGCCTTGCTGCAGCAGCTTGCGCGCGATCGTGCCCGAGGCCCCGAGGCCGACCGCGAACACGAGCAGGAACACGAGGTTGAACTTGACGAGCAGCTTCATGGGCGACTTTCGGTGGATCGTTCGATGTCCGGATGGCGTGGCCGCGGCGCCGGCGGGGCGTCAGGGCTTCCGGCCGTAGGGCACGGGGGCGGACGCGGTGGCGGCGCCCGGCTTGGGCAGGTACTTCTCGGGATGGAGCACGCGGTCCCACTCGGGGTGGTGGGCCATGTTGGCGGCCACCGGTTCGCGGAAGGCGGGCACCCTGGCGAGTGCGCGCCAGCGGTTCACGAAATGCGGGCGCAGCCCATCGGCGACGAGCCAGGGCGCGGCTTCGGCGTATCCGATCTCGCCGATCGGCTTGGGCGCGACCTCGCGGCCCGCGAAGGCGGCGGCGCGGGACGGCAGGCTGTCCATGAAGGGCCGCGGCAGCGCCTGGATGAAGGCGCCCGTCGGGCGTGCCGACGTGCTGCCCTTGCCGTCGGGCGCGCGGTGGTAGAACTCGCTGCTCTTGACCGTGGTGCTGCCGGCGGGTCGGCCGCCGCGGCGCTCCTGCACCGTCACCGGGCCCGACTCGGCGAACACCTGCAGTTGTGCGCCCTGCGCGAGCACCACGGCGCTGCGCGCCACGCCGGTCACGTCGGCGTCGGCCAAGGTGATGGCGGGCGCGCCCGGCGTGATCGGCTGGGGTGCGGTGATCTTGGCGACGCCGCCGAGCAGGTGCGCGCGCGAGGCCTGCCGCGCGCGCGGGCCGCTGAAGCGCGGGCCGAGCAAGGCGCGTGTGCCCGGGCCGAGGTCGAGCATCACGCCGTCGGCGAACTCCAGGCGCACGAAGCGCGTCTTGCCGGTGGTCTCGACGATGTCATCCCGGTCGAGGCGCACACCTTCGGCGAGCGTGTATTTCAGGGCGCCGCGCACCAGGTGCGCCTCGCCGTCGACGATGGTCGCGGTGGCCAGGGCCTGGGCCGCGCTCGGCTCCATCAGGCAGAACCACAGGCACAACCACAGGACGCTGTTCCAGGCAGCAGTTTTCATGGGCCAACGACGTGTACGCACGGACTCTGGGAAGCGGCCGAGCATAGCCGCATCACCCTCGTGCTGGCCCTGCCACAACTACCTGGGGTCCGCGCCTGCGAGCGCGGAAAGCGCGACCTTTGTCACGAAGCGAGGCGCCTACAGCTGCGAGCTCGCGGGTCGCGCGCTGTGCAGCTTGTGGATGGTGATCTTGCGCACCTCGGCCTTGCTCGCCTCGATGTGGGTGCGCAGCATCAGCTTGGCCGGCTCGGCACGCCGGCCGAGGATGGCGCGCAGGATCTTGGCGTGCTCGTCGTAGGTGGCCGAGACACGCGGCGGCTGCGTGAAATCGAGCCGGCGCACGATGCGGATGCCATCGGTCACCTCGGCGTGCACGCGCGCCATCTGCAGGTTGCCCGCGGCCGAGACCAGCGTGGCGTGGAAGGCTTCGTCGAGCGCGGCGACCTCGGCGGTGCCGGTCTTGCGGTCTTGCTCGGGCACGAGCCAGATCGCCTTGAGCAGGCCGAGGTCGGGCATGGGGTCCAGCGTGCACAGGCGATCGACGGCGGCGCACTCGAGCATCACGCGCAGGTCGTAGAGCTCCTCCAGCTTGCGGAAGTCGAAGGGCGCGACGCTCCAGCCGCTGCGGAAGGCCACCTTCACGTAGCCCTCGAGCTCGAGGCGGAAGAGCGCCTCGCGCACCGGCGTGCGCGACATGCCCAGGCGCTCGGCCATGTCGCTCTCGGTGAAGCCGTCGCCGGGCAGCAGCACGAAGTCGAAGATGGCGGCCTTCAGGCGGCGATAGGCGATCTCGGAGCGGGTGAGGTCGCGCGGGTTGGCAGCCCGGTCCTTCGCGGTCGCGGCAGTCTTCGTGGCCGGGGCTTTCATCCGAGCGAGCTTACATGTGCGCTCACCACGCGCCAGCCTTCGGGTGTCTTCATCCACGTCTGGCTCTGGCGCCCGGGCCGGCTCGAACCTTCGCGGTGGAACTCGCAGTTGGCGGTGGCGAAGCGGTCGCCGTAGGTGGTGATGACGGTGCGCAGCAGCGTGCGCGCGAGGCCGGTCGCCGGGCGCGCGGCGCGGAAGGCTGCGATCTCGTCGTAGCCGTAGAGGTTTTCCGTCGCGCCATAGCGCAGCGTGTGCGGGCTCTTCCAGAAGAGCTCGTCCAGCACCTCGACCTTGTTGTGGACGAGTGCGTCTTCATAACGCTCGAAGGCGGCGGTGACCTCGGCGAGCGTTGCGGGGTGGTTGATGTCCATGCGGGGTGATGATTCAGATGCCGGCGACCGGCGCGGCGGCGGCGCCGCTCGCTTCGAGCACGCGTGCGGCGCGCAGCGCCAGGTCTTCGCGCCACGGTGCGGCGATGAGCTGCACGCCGAGCGGCAGCGCCTGCCGCCCTTCAGGCCAGAGGGGCGCCGCCACCACCGGGCAGCCGGCGTAGGAGATGGGTTGTGTGAGCAGGCCCATCGAAGGGCGCGCCGGCAACGTGCGGCCCTCGATCTCGAAGGTCTCGGCCCCGATGGGTGTGGCCGCGACCGGCGTGGCCGGGGCGATGAGCACGTCCCACGCGTCGAAGAGCGCAAGCACCTTCTCGCGGTAGGCGCGGCGGAAGCGCTGCGCGCGCAGGTACCAATCGGCCGGCTGCAAGGCGCCGGCGATGAAGCGGTCGACCGACAGCGGCTCGAAGTCGGCCGCGCGCTCGCGCAGCATGGGCAGGTGCAGCGAGCCGCCTTCGCTCGCCGAGGTGATGAAGGCCGCCGCGCGCGCGAGCGCGGCATCGGGCCAGGTCACGCCGCGTCTGGCGCCCAGCACCTCGGCCGCGATCTCGGCGGCCTTGCGGGCCAATGGGCTCGCGTGCTCCTCGAAGTAGCCGCCGAGCACGCCGATGCGCAGGCCCTTGAGGCCGGCGTCGATCTGCCAGGCGGTGGGTTGGATGCGCAGCGCGTGGCAGCCGGGGTCTTCGGGGTCGGGGCCCTGCAGCGCGTCGTAGGTGGTGGCGAGGTCTTCGACCGAGCGCGCGAAAGGCCCCAGGTGGTCGAGGCTCGCGACAAAGGGGAAGCTGCCGCGCCGCGAGAGCCGCCCGAAGGTGGGCTTGAGCCCCCACACGCCGCACAGCGAGGCGGGCACGCGGATGGAGCCGTTGGTGTCAGAGCCCAGCGTCACCGGCACCTGGCCCGCGGCGACCGCCGCGCCGCAGCCGCCCGAGGAGCCGCCGGCGATGCGGTCCAGCCGCCGCGGGTTGCGGCAGGGCCCGTAGTGCGTGTTCTCGGTGGTGAAGCCGTAGGCGAACTCGTCCATGTTGAGCGCGCCCACCAGCACCGCGCCGGCCGCACGCATGCGCTGCACCAGCACCGCGTCGGCCGCGGCGGGTGGCGCGCCGTTGCGCACCTTGCTGCCCGCACGCGTGACCAGGCCTTCGATGTCGAAGAGGTTCTTCACCGCGTAGGGCATGCCGGCGAGCGGCGGCAGCGGCTCACCCCGGGCGCGCAGCGCATCGATGGCACGCGCCTCGCGCGTGGCGCGCTCGAAGCAGCCGTCGGTGAAGGCGTTGACCTTGGTGTCGGTGACCTCGATGCGCGCGATGCAGTGCTCCAGCGCTTCTTCGGCCTGCATCTCGCCGGCGTGCACCGCGCGCACGATGGAAAGGCCCGTGATCATGTCCTGGCTCCTGGCGACGCTCATGCGCCGCCTGTCGGAAACGGCGCCGGGCAATAGAGCGCGGCGGGTTCGAGCGCGGGTTCCAGCGGCACCGCGGCCAGCAGCTCGGCGAGCTGGCGGGTGCGCGCGAGGTGCGTGGTCACGCGCTGCACCTGGGCCTCGTCGAGCGGCAGGCCGAGCAGGCGGGCGCTGGCGCGCACGTGGGCTTCGATGTCGGCGTGGTCGTCGGCGCTCACCGGCGCACCTCCCGCTGGAAGATCTCCAGGCTCTGCTTCTTGGTCGCGACGAAGCTCGCCTCCGAGAGCGTGGCCACCGTGCGCGGGCGCGGGTCGCCGTAGCGCAGGATCTCCGCCACCTTGGTCGGCCGCTTGGTGAGCAGCAGCACCTCGTCGGCGAGGTAGACCGCCTCTTCGAGGTCGTGCGAGACGAGCAGCATGGTGGTGCCCGTCTGCATGAAGACCTCCTGCAGCTTCTCGCGGATGAAGAGCGTCATCTCGAAGTCGAGCGCCGAGAAGGGCTCGTCGAGGAAGAGCACCTCGGGGTTGGGCGCGAGCGCCCGCATGATCGAGGCCGTCTGCTGCTGGCCGCCGGAGAGTTCGTACGGATAGCGGTGCAGGTCGAACTTCACGTCGAAGGAGGCGACGAGCTCCTCCATCCGGCGATCGACTTCCGCCTTCGACCGGCCTTCGAGCTTGAGCGGATAGGCGATGTTGTCGATGGTGCGCATCCACGGGAACATCGCCTCGCGGTAGTTCTGGAAGACGTAGCCGATCTTGGTGTCGGCGAGCGACTTGCCGTCGAAGAGGATCTGCCCCGAGTCGATCGGGATGAGTCCCGCGATCATGTTGATGAGCGTGGACTTGCCGCAGCCGTTGGGGCCAAAGACCGAGACGATCTTGCCCTTGGGGATGTCGAGGTCGAAGTTCTCGTAGAGCGGCCAGCCGGCGAAGTACTTCGTCAGGCCGCGGATGGTGATGTGCGTGCCCGCGGGGCCGGGCTGGAACCGGGGCTTGGGCACATCGGCGTAGACGGGGCCGTTCAGGACTGCGTTCATCTTCCGCTCCAGTGAACGATGCGGCGCTCGACCAGCAGGAAGAGCACGTTGAGCGCGTAGCCGAGGGCGCCGGCGGCGAGGATGGAGGCGTACATGTCCTTGACGTTCATCACCTGCTGCGCGTTGATGATGCGGTTGCCGAGGCCACTGTCGGCGCCGATGAACATCTCGGCCACGATCACGATCACGAGCGCCATCGACACCGCGGAGCGCAGGCCGACGAAGCTCGGCTGCAGGCTCTCCCAGATCAGCACGTCCTTGAACACCTGCCAGCGGGTGGCGCCCATCACCTTGGCCGCCATCACCCGCTGCTTGCGCGCGTTGATGACGCCGTAGGCGCTGTTGAACACCACGATCAGCAGCGCGCCGAAAGCGGCGATGGCGACCTTGTTGATGTCGGACACGCCGAAGATCATCAGGAAGAGCGGAATCAGCGCCGACGACGGCGTGGAGCGGAAGAAGTCGATCAGGAACTCCACGCTGCGGTAGGCCTTCTCCGAGCTGCCCAGCAGCACGCCGAGCGGCATGCCCACGGCGGCGGCGATCAGGAAGGCCTGCACGGTGCGCCACACGGTCACCGCGAAGTCGGTGAGCAGCGGCCCGCCGGCCAGGCCGCCGATGAGCGCGCCCAGCGCCGCCGACGGGGGCGGCAGCAGGATGGCCTTGATGAAGCCCAGGCGCACCACCAGGTCCCACACGATGAAGAGGACGATGGGGCCGATGAAGGGCAGGGCGCGTGACCAGTTCGCCTTGCGTTCGGGCGCCATGCGGGCGTGGGCCGCGGGCGGCGACCAGGGCCTGGACGGTGGTGCGGGGGCGGCGGATTCGGCCGCCACGGTGGTGCTCGCGTCCATGGCTCAGCCCTTGTAGAGCATGGTGTCGACCATCAGCCGCGACGAGAAGATGCCCTTCTCGGCAAACAGGTCGAAGAACTTCTGGAAGTGCGCCACGTCGGCCGGCGTGAACTCGTTGTACAGGGTGTAGGCCGCGAGCGGCACCTCGCCGGTGAGCGGGCCTTCGATGGCGGTGTAGCCCTTGAGGTACTGGCGCGCCTCGACCGGCTTGTTGCGCACGTAGGCCACGCCCTTGCCGTAGGCGGCCACGAACTTCTTGGCCGCCTCGGGGTGCTTCTTGATGAAGTCGGAGGCCAGCGAGGCCGAGCCGCCGAACCACGGCGCCATCGGGTCGCCCAGGATGTAGCGCGCGATCACGCCGGGCTCCAGCACGCGCGTGGTGCCGTTCATGCGGCCGATGGTGCCGGTGGGCTCCAGCGTGTAGGCGCCATCGACCTGGCCGGCGGCGAGCGCGGCCACGTGCTGGCCGATCGGGAGCTCGACCACCGTGGCGCCGGTCGCGCCGCCGCGCTCCAGCACGGTCTTGGCGAGCGTGACGTTCTGGATGCCGGGGCCGGAGGCGATGCGCTTGCCCTTGAGATCGGCCATCACCTTGGCGGGGCTGTTCACCGGCACGATCACCTCGTCGAGCACGTTCTTCACGTTGCTCGGGTTGGAGCAGAAGATCTTGAAGGTGCCGGGCTGGGCGATCTCGCCGATGGCGATGTTGGCCGAGCCGGTGCCGTTGGCCGTGCCGTCCGCGCGGCCGGAGAGCACGGCTTCCATCACCTGCTGCGCACCGGCGAACTTGAGCGGCTCCACGTCGAGGCCGGCTTCCTTGAAGTAGCCGAGCTCGATCGCCGAATAGAAGGGCAGGCCGGCCGCGATCGGCCAGTAGCCGATGCGGATCTTCGGGCCGCCCTGCGCGCGCAGCACGGCCGGTGCTCCCAGGGCGAGAGCGGCGGCACCGGCCTGGACAATGTGGCGGCGACGGGTGTCGATGACAGGCTTCTGGGACATGCTTTTCTCCGTGTGGCTAGTGAGGACGATGAGGGGAAGGAAGGGCGGCCTTGAGCGACGCGACGTAGCCGCGCCAGCCGCCGAACCCGGTGATGTCGCGCGCGCCTTCCAGCGCGAGCCCTTCGCAGACGAAGCCGTGCACCGAGCGGCCGTCGGCCAGCGTGATGCTGCCGAGGCCCAGCGGTGCGGGAATCAGCGCGAGGAAGGAGCCGACCTCGGCCATGGGCAGCTGCCAGACCTCCACCTCGATGGCCGCGCCGCCGTGCGCCACGCGCTTCAGGCCCGGCTTGGGCGGCGTGGTGCCGGGCAGGGCGTACAGGCGGTACTGCGCGGCGGTGGTGGTCGCCTCCATGAGCGTGGCGCCACGCTCGGTGAGCTGGCCGTTGAGCGGCAGGCCGCCGAGGTGCGCGCCGACGACCGCGATCGGCAGGGTGGACGCGCTCGCCGGGGCGCGGGTGAGCGTGGCGGGTTGCGCGGCGGCCTGCTCGAGCGCGCCCAGCGGCAGGCCGAGCGTCGACTGCCACGCCGCGCCGAAGTGCGCGAGCGCGGCGTCGTGGCCTGCGGGCCCGATGAAGGTCACGCCGAAGGGCAGGCCGCGCGTCGTGTAGCCGGCCGGCAGCGCCAGCGCGCACCAGCCGAGCAGGTTGACGAAGTTGGTGTAGACGCCGAGCTGCGCGTTCGCGCCCAGCGGGTCGGCCGCGACCTCGGCGAAGGTCGGGTGTCCGGGCGCCGTGGGCACCATCAGCAGGTCGACCTGTGCCCAGGTGGCGGCGGTCTCGGCCTGCGCTGCGCGCAGCCGGTAGAGGCCGCGGAAAGCGTCGGTGGCGCTGAAGCCCCGCGCGCTTTCCACGATGTGCCGCACGGTGGGGTCGAAGCTCTCGGGGACCTCGTCCAGCCAGGCCTGCACCGCCGCATGGCGCTCGGCCACCCAAGGGCCACCGTAGAGCAGCTCGGCGGTCGCGTGCAGCGGTTCGAAATCGATGGGCACCGGCTCGTGCCCCAGCGCCCGCAGCTGCGCGCAGGCCTGCGCCCAGGCCTCGCGATAGCCGGCGTCGCCGCTGAACACCGGCTGCGCCGGGACTCCCACACGCAGGCGCCGCTTCAGCGTCGCCACGCCGGGCGCGTAGTGGCTGTAGGGATCGGTCGCGTCGGGCCCTTCGATGAGCGAGAGCACGAGCGCGGCGTCGTCCACCGTGAGCGCGAGCACCGAGACGCAGTCCAGGCTGCGGCAGGCCGGCAGGACGCCCGTCGTGCCCACGCGGCCGGGCGTGGGCTTCAGGCCCACCAGGTTGTTGAAGCCGGCCGGCACGCGGCCGGAGCCGGCGGTGTCGGTGCCGAGCGCAAACGGCACCTGGCCGGTCGCCACGACGTAGGCGGAGCCCGAGCTCGAGCCGCCGCTCACGCGCCCGGCGTCGACGCTGCACGGCACGGCGCCGTAGGGGCTGCGCGTGCCCACGAGGCCGGTGGCGAACTGGTCGAGGTTGGTCTTGCCCACCGGGATGGCGCCGGCGGCGACCAGCTTCTGCACCGCCGTGGCATGCGCGGCGGCCCGGCGCGCGGCGAGGGCCGTGCAGGCGGCCGTGGTGGGCAGCCCGGCGACGTCGATGTTGTCCTTCACGGCGAAGGGCATGCCCAGGAGGGGCTGCAGGTCGAACGCCTCGGGGCCGAGCGCCAGGAGGCGCGCGTCGCAGGCGTCGGCGTGGGCCAGCAGCGCGGCGTCATCGAAGCGCGAGATCCAGGCGCTGGCAGCGTGGCGGGGGGCTTCCTGGAGGAAGCGCAGCATGAGCTGGCGCACCGTCATGGTGCCGCTGCGCAGGGCCTGCTGCAGCTGCGTGAGGGTTCGCGGATCGCTCGGGGCCATGGCTGCGCTACCTTTGTGCATGCTTTCTTGTATGCAAGATCAAAGCAGGACACGTGCCAGCGCCCGCGCGGGTCGACGCATGCGGCGCAGCCCCTGCAGCGGGCGGCCGCAGGGCGGCCTCGCCGACCGGCTGTCAAGCGCGAACTTGTGCCCGGAATTGGCCGTGGTAACCGCAGGTACAGGGGCTACCCTCACGGGGTTGTTCGTTCTCCCTGCTGTCCTGTCATGAAACTCATCGGCGTGCCGCTGCGTCGGCCCGACTTCAACGAGATCACCGCCGCGGCCGTGCTGGCCGCCGGCCTGTGGGTGCTGGCCGTGGGCCTGGCGCACGTCACGCGCATGGACCTCACCAAGGGCGACGCCGGGGCGCTGCTCCTGGTGATGCTCTGGGCGTGCATGTCCACCCGCATGGGCATCCGTGTGGGCGCGGGTGGCCGCCACCTCGCCGCCAACCTGCTGGGCTGCAGCCTGCTGCTGGCCGGCTACGAGGTCGCCCGCACCCTGTTCTGACGGCGTTCCGACGCCCGGGCGCGCCCTCGTAGGTCACCGCCTACGACCGTTCGCGCGCTTCTCCGCTCCTGCACACCACGGCTGCCGGATAACTTTCCCGCACCTTGGCTTTCAACAGGAGTACGTCATGAACTTCATCATCTGGCTCGTCGTCGGCGGTCTCATCGGCTGGGTCGCCAGCATGATCATGCGCACGGATGCCCAGCAAGGGATCATCCTGAACGTCGTGGTCGGCATCGTGGGCGCCTTCCTGGGCGGCTTCCTGCTCGCCCCGCTGCTCGGCACGGGCACGATCAACAGCAGTGACTTCAGCATCGCAGGCCTGGGCGTCTCGCTGCTGGGCGCGATCATCCTGCTGGCGATCGTCAACCTCTTCCGCCGCGGGTCGGCGCGCTGAGGTTCCGGACGGCCGCGCGAGGGCGCAGCCCCTCGCCGCGGCCTGAGCCCGGCATGTGCCGGGCGGGGCCCACCCCCTCCATGCGCCCCGCGCGCACGGAGCGGGGCGGCTCACACCCCAGATCCCTTGTCCCGTGACTCCCACACCGCCCGAACCGCCACCCGAGCAGAAGTGGCCCCAGTGGTTGTGGATCGTGCGGCACGGCCAGAGCGCCGGCAACGTCGCGCGTGACCGCGCCGAGGCCGCCGGCCACCACCTGATCGACATCGCCGCGCGCGACATGGACGTCCCGCTCTCGCCCCTCGGCGAGGAGCAGGCCGATGCCGTCGGGCGCTGGTTCGCGAGCCTGCCGCCCAAGCAGCAGCCGCGCGTGGTGCTGTGCTCGCCCTACGTGCGCGCCCAGGCCACGGCCGAGCGCGTGCTGGCGGCGGCCGGCATCGCGCGCGATGAGGTCACCTGGCTCTGCGACGAGCGCCTGCGCGAGAAGGAGTTCGGCATCCTGGACCGGCTCACCGTGCTCGGCATCCGCCAGAAATACCCCGAGCTCGCCGAGCAGCGTGCCCACGTGGGCAAGTTCTATTTCCGCCCACCCGGCGGCGAGAGCTGGTGCGACGTGATCCTGCGCCTGCGCAGCGTGATCGAGATGATCACGCGCGAGTACCGGCGCGACCGCGTGCTGGTGGTGGCGCACCAGGTCACGGTCAACTGCATGCGCTACCTGCTGGAGCGCAAGAGCGAGGCCGAGATCCTCGAGATCGACCGCCAGGCCGACGTGCCCAACTGCGGCGTGACGGCCTATGAGTTCGACCCGGCCGCGGGCCGCCAGGGCAAGCTCGTGCCGCGGCTCATCAACTTCGTCTCGCCGCTCACGCAGGCCGGCGCACCCGTCACCGCCGAGCCCGACGTGCCGGCGGCGCCCAAGCCATGAGCACGCGCGCAGAGCCGCTCGACACGGCGCTCCTCGCCCGCTGGCCGCTGCCCGCGCCCGATCCCGCGGGCGACAAGGAATCGCGCGGCCGCGTGGTCGTGATCGCCGGCAGCCGCGAAACGCCGGGCGCGGCCATGCTTTCGGCGCGCGCGGCGCTGCGGGCGGGCGCCGGCAAGGTGATGCTCGTCACCGGCGCGTCGGTGGCGGTGCAGATCGCGGTCGCCATTCCCGAACTGCGCGTGGTCGGCCTGCCCGAGACCGCCGGCGGCGGTTTCGACGCGGCCGCGCTCGACCGCCTGCACAAGCCGCTCAGCCGCGCCGGCGCCGTGCTCATCGGCCCGGGCATGCTCGAGGAAGACAGCACGATCGCGCTGGCGCTGGAGGTGTGCCGGCGCCATCCGCACGTCCCGGCGCTGCTCGACGCCACCGCCATGGGCGCGGCCGCGCGCGAGCGGCTGCCCGGCGAGGTGCTGCTCACGCCACATGCCGGCGAGATGGCGCACCTGACGGGCGAGCGCAAGGAGGCGCTGCTCGGCGATCCGCACCGCGCGGCGCGCGCCGCGGCGCAGCGCTGGCAGGCCGTCGTCGCGCTCAAGGGCGCGACCACCGTGATCGCCGCGCCCGCCGGCGAGGCCTGGGTGCACGAAGGCGGCGAGGCGGGCCTGGCCACCGCGGGCTCGGGCGACGTGCTCGCCGGGCTCATGGCCGGCTTCGCCGCACGCGGCGCCACGCTTCCGCAGGCGGCTGCGTGGGGCGTGGCGGTGCACGCACGCGCCGGGGCCCGGCTCGCCGGGCGCATCGGCCACGTGGGCTACTACGCGAGCGAGCTGCTCGCCGAAGTGCCGGCGCTGCTCGAAGGCCTGGCCGCCCAGGCGGACGAAAACGCTACGCCGCGCGTCGAAGCTGCGGCAACACCTGCTCGCCGTAGAGCCTGATGAAGCCGGCCTGATCGGGGCCGACCTGGTGGATGTCGAGCGTGGCCGCGCCGACGCTCGCCCACTGGCGCAGGTGCGCCACGTGCGCCTCGGGGTCGGGCGAGACGAAGACGTGGCCGCGCATGTCGTCGGCGGTCACGCCCTGCGTGAGGCGGTCGAAGTCTTCCGGCTGGCAGGCGTCCTCGTCGGCGTCGCCCGGGACCACGGTGTAGCGCCACTGGCGGTGCGCGGCCTCCAGCGCCTCGGCGTCGGTCGGCGCCCAGCACACGTCCACCTTCACGTGCACCGGCTTGCCCGCGCCGCCGCCCGCGCGGAAGGCCTGCACGATGCGCTGCAGATCCTCGAAGCGCGAGGCGACGGTGAGCAGGCCATCGGCCCAGCCGCCGACCCAGTGCGCCGTCTCCTCGCTCATGGCCGCGCCGACGAGCGGCACCGGGGTGGCCGGGCGCGTCCACAGCCGCGCATCGTCCATCGCGACCGGCGGCGGCTGCGTCACCCGCTCGCCGGCCATGAGCGCGCGCATGGCGAGCGCCGCCTGCTGCAGGCGCTGCCGGCGCTCGGCCTTGGCGGGCCAGCCTGACCCCATGCACGCTTCGTTGAGCGCCTCGCCGCTGCCGAGCGCGATCCACGGCACGCGCTGCGGGTACATGACGGCGAGCGTGGCGATCGCCTGCGCCAGCACGGCCGGGTGGTAGCGCCAGCCGCCCGGCACGGTGATGGCCGAAAAGGCGAGCCGCTCGGTCGCCTGCAGCGCCGCACCCAGCCACGCCCAGGTGTGGCCCGAGTGGCCCTGCGCCGGCCCCCACGGCTGGAAGTGGTCGGAGCTGAACGCGGCGTCGAAGCCGGCCGCCTCGGCCAGCCGCACATGGCGCAGCAGGTCGGCGGGGGAGTGCTGCTCCTGCGAGACGTGGTAGCTGTAGCGCGGTGTCGGTGTCATGCGCAGCGTCGGCAAACCCCGTGCCGCGGCATGTGCCTTGCCGGCAGGGACCACGTCACGATGAAAGGAGCCCACCGCATGGCCGAGCACTGGTACCAGAACGCGCTGATCTACTGCCTGGACGTGAAGACCTTTGCCGACGGCAACGGCGACGGCATCGGCGACTTCATCGGACTGCGCGAGAAGCTGTCGTATCTCGCCGGGCTCAACATCGACTGCGTGTGGCTGCAGCCCTTCTTCCCGTCGCCCATGCGCGACAACGGCTACGACATCACCGACTACTACAACGTCGACCCGCGCTTCGGCACGCTGGGCGACTTCGTGGAGTTCGCCCGCAGCGCGCGCAACAAGGGCCTGCGCGTGATGATCGACCTGGTGGTCAACCACACCTCCATCGATCACCCGTGGTTCCAGGCGGCGCGCAAGGACCCGCACTCGCCCTATCGCGACTACTACGTGTGGTCCGACACCAAGCCGGCGGATGCCGCCGAGGGCACCGTCTTCCCCGGCGAGCAGAACACCACCTGGACCTGGGACCGCGAGGCCAAGGCGTACTACTTCCACCGCTTCTACGACCACCAGGCCGAGCTCAACATCGCCAACCCGGCGGTGCGCCGCGAGATCGAGAAGATCACCGGCTACTGGCTGCAGCTGGGCGTCACGGGGTTTCGCATCGACGCCTTGCCCTTCCTCATCGAGCTCAAGAACCTGCCGACCGAGGGGCAGGCCGACCCGCACGACTACCTGCGCGAGCTGCGCCAGCATGCGCAGACGCTGTGCGGCGACGTCTGCCTCATGGCCGAGGCCAACCTGCCGCCGGAAGACGTGCCCGACTACTTCGGCCAGGGCGACAAGATCCACATGTCGTTCAACTTCTGGCTCAACCAGCACCTCTTCCTCGCGCTGGCGCGGCACGACGCACGGCCGGTGCGCGAGGCGTGGGAGCAGCTGCCGCCGCTGCCCGAGGGCTGCCAGTGGAACAACTTCCTGCGCAGCCACGACGAGGCCGACTTCGGCCGGTTGACGCCCTCGCAGCTGCAGGAGGTGTTCCGCGCCTTCGGGCCCGACCCCGACATGCAGCTCTACGACCGCGGCATCCGCCGTCGCCTCGCGCCCATGCTCGGCAACGACCGGCGCCGCCTGGAGCTCGCGCACAGCCTGATGCTCACGCTGCCCGGCACGCCGGTGCTGCGCTACGGCGACGAGATCGGCATGGGCGACAACCTCGCCCTGCCGCACCGCGAGGCGGTGCGCACGCCCATGCAGTGGACGGGACAGGCCAATGCCGGCTTCTCGCCCGCGCCGGCCGAAGACCTTTCCTTGCCGGTCATCTCCGAAGGCGAGTACGGCCATCGCCAGGTCAACGTCGAGCAGCAGCGGCACGACCCCAACTCGCTGCTCAACTGGCTGGAGCGCGTGCTGCGCCGGCGCAAGGAGTGCGCCGCGTTCGGCCTCGGCGACTGCGTCTTCATCGACACGGGCGTGAAGGAGGTGCTCGCGCACCGCTGCGTGCACGGCGACGAAGCGGCGATCGCCGTGCACAACTTCGGCGCCCACCGCGTGAAGGTGCGCCTGCCGGTGCTGGTGGAGGGCATGGAAGGCGTGTGCCTGTACGAGGTGCTGACCGGCGCACGCTTCCAGCTCGGCGCCGACGGCGGCCACGACGTGGAGCTGCCGGCCTACGGCTACCGGTGGTTCCGCGTCGCCGCCGAAAGTGCGCCGCTCAGCCTGTGCTGAGCGTTCAGCCGTGGTGCACGGCCAGCGTCGCCACCAGCATCGCGCCCAGCAGCAGCGAGAGCGCCTTCCAGAAGAGCACCGGGTGCCGCTCGACCAGCGGCGCGCGCGTGCGGCTCAGCCAGGCCTGCGGCGGGTGGCGCAGGTCGTGCACGAACTCCGACAGCGCCTCGTAGCGCCGGGCCGGGTCGGGGTGGACGGCGCGCTGCAGCACGCCGTCGATCCACTTCGGCAGATCGCGCTCCTCGTCGACCACCGGGTCGTAGCGCAGTTTGCGCTGGGCCGCCACGCTGCGCGCGCGTGAGACGGCGGGGCCGTAGGGCAGCCGGCCCGAGAGCATCTGGTAGGCGATGACGCCGAGCGAGAACTGGTCCGACTGCGGCGTGCCTCCTGCGCCGAGGAAGTACTCCGGGGCGGTGTACTGGGCGGTGCCGAGGATGTCGCCGCGGTCGAGCGGCATGCCCATCTCGGCGATGCCCGCCACCCGCGTGGCGCCGAAGTCGATGATCTTCACCGTGCCGGTCCGGTCGATCATCACGTTGGCCGGCCGCAGGTCCTGGTGCAGCATCTCCAGGCGGTGGAAGGCCTGCAGGCCGCGCGCGATCTGCTCCACGATGCCGCGCACGGTTTCCAGGCCGGGGCGCGGGTGGTCGGTCATCCACTGCGCGAGCGTCTGGCCCTCGACGTACTCGGTGACGAGGTAGAGGCAGCTGCGCGGTCGCCCGGGCGGGCAGGGCTTGAGCACATGCGGGCTGTCCAGGCGCCGCGCCACCCACTCCTCGAGCAGGAAGCGTTCGAGCAGCGCCGGGTCGGCGTGCAGGTCGACGGTGGGCGTCTTCAGCACGACCGTGGTGTCGGTCTGCGTGTCCAGCGCGAGGTAGAGGTGGCTGCGCGCGCTCGCGTGCAGCTCCCGCACGATGCGGTAGCCGTCGACCACCGCGCGCGCCTCGAAAACCGGCGCCGGCGGCAGCTGAGAGAGCGCCTGCGTGAGCTCGCGCGCGCCGTGCTGCGGCAGCGCCTCCACCGCCACCACCTGCACCGTGAGGTTGTCGGGGCTGCCGTGGTCGTGGGCCAGGCGCACGATCTCGCGGGCGGCGCGGTCGAGGTCGTCGCGGTGCGCGGCCACGGTGCCCGCCATCGTGGCCTCGTCCACGTGGGCGTGCACGCCGTCGGTGGCGAGGAGGTAGACGTCGCCCACCTCGAGCGGCAGCGCGTGGTAGTCGATGTCCAGCCGCGTGTCGAAGCCGATCGCGCGGCTCAGGTAGCTCTGCCGGCTCGACACCTGCACGCGGTGGTCGGTGGTCAGGCGCTCCAGCGTGCCGCCCTGCAGCCGGTACACGCGCGCATCGCCCACATGGAACACGTGCGCCGTGTGCGCCTTGAGCACGAGGGCGCTCAGGGTGCACACGTAGCCGCGGTCGAGGCTGTCGCGGTAGGGGCTGCGCTGCGTGCGCGAGTGCAGCCACGAGTTGGTGGCGGCCAGCACGCGCTCGACCGAGCGCTTCACCGACCAGGCCTCCGACGTGCAGTAGTAGTCGTCGAGGAAGCCCATCACCGCGAACTCGGCCGCCACCTGGCTCACGTCGCTGCTGCTGATGCCGTCGGCCAGCGCCACGGCGATGCCCTTGGCGCTCAGCAGGGGCTCCTCGGGCGTGCGCGCGCCGTAGAAGTCCTGGTTGAGCGGCTTGCGGCCCGGGTCGGAGTGCTGGCCGACGCTGACCTTCATCGCCCGCCTCAGGCGGCGCGGCGCTTGGCGGCGGTGCGCAGGTGCGTGGAGTAGAGCGTGAGGCCGGTGAAGGCGAGGCCGCCCACCAGGTTGCCCAGCACGGTCGGGATCTCGTTCCAGATCAGGTAGTCGGACAGCGAGAACGGCGCACCCAGCAGCAGGCCCGAGGGGAACAGGAACATGTTGACGATCGAGTGCTCGAAGGTCATGTAGAAGAACAGCATGATGGGCATCCACATGGCGATGACCTTGCCGCTGACCGTGGTGGAGATCATGGCGCCCACCACCCCGGCCGACACCATCCAGTTGCACAGCACGCCCCGCACGAAGAGCGTCAGCATGCCGGCCGCGCCGTGCTGCGCGTAGCCGAGCGTGCGGCTCTCGCCGATCACGCCGATGGCATGGCCCACGGCGTTGGGCTCGGTCGAGAAGCCGAAGGTCGTGACGATGGCCATCATCACCGCCACGGTGAAGGCGCCGCCGAAGTTGCCGGTGAAGACGAGCCCCCAGTTGCGCAGCACGCCGCCCACGGTGACGCCGGGCCGCTTGTCGATGAGGGCCAGCGGGGCCAGCACGAACACGCCCGTCAGCAGGTCGAAGCCGAAGAGATAGAGGATGCAAAAGCCCACCGGGAACAGCACCGCGCCCAGCAGCGGCTGACCGGTGCTGACGGTGACGGTGACGGCGAACCACGCCGCCAGCGCGAGGATGGCTCCCGCCATGTAGGCGCGGATCAGGGTGTCGCGCGTGGACATGAAGATCTTGGATTCGCCCGCGTCGACCATCTTGGTGACGAACTCGGAGGGCACGAGATAGGCCATTTCACATTCCTCGAAAAGGTGCACACGGTGGAAAAGCGGTGCGGATGCGCAAGAAGCAGGCCAGTGGGGTGCGCCACGCTGGGGAATCGCGCGTGCCGCGAGGGCGCGTGAGGTGCAGCGGACGCCGCGTCGACCCGGTGTCAGCACGGATGCCGTGCGTGCGGCGCGCACCGGCCGCGCCGGCTTGGTGCCGTCGCACTGCAATGGCGCGCCTGCGCTGCACCGAAGCGGGTCTGTGTGCAGGCGTTGCGTGCGGGCTGCACACCGGAGCACCGCCAGGCGGCCCGCGTCAATCGAGCATCGAGCGCGCCCGCGCCAGCAGGAATTCCCGCTCGCGCGCATTGCCCGCGAGCGCCGCCGCGCGCTCGAACTCGGCGCGTGCTTCCGCGCGGCGGTCGAGCCTGGCGAGCAGGTCGCCGCGCACGCTGGGCAGCCAGTGATAGGCCCTGAGGGCCGGGTCGTCGCGCATCGCGTCCACGAGCGCCAGCGCCTCCTCGGGCCCGTGCGCCATGCTCACCGCCACCGCACGGTTCAGCTCCACCACCGGCGAGGGCTGCACCTGGGCGAGCGTGTCGTAGAGCGCGGCGATGCGCACCCAGTCGGTCTCGCCCGCCACCGTGGCGCGCGCATGGCAGGCCGCGATCGCCGCCTGCAGCGTGTAGGGGCCGGGCGCGCCGGCGGCAAGCGACTCGGCCTGCGCGAGCGCCGCGAGGCCGCCCTCGATGAGCGGCGCATCCCAGCGCGTGCGGTCCTGCGCCATCAGCAGCACCGGGCGGCCGTCGTCGTCGGTGCGCGCGGGTGTGCGCGAGGCCTGCAGCGCCATGAGCGCGACGAGGCCGTGCACCTCGGGCTCGCGGGGGGAGAGGCCGGCCAGCACGCGGCCGAGGCGGATCGCCTCGTCGCACAGGGCCGGGCGCATCCAGTCGTCGCCGGCGGTGGCGGTGTAGCCCTCGTTGAAGACGAGGTAGATCACCTCCAGCACCGACGCGAGCCGCGCCGCGAGCGCGTCGCCGCGCGGAAGTTCGAAGGGCACGCGGGCCGATGCGAGCGTGCGCTTGGCCCGCACGATGCGCTGGGCGATGGTGGGCTCGGGCACCAGGAAGGCGCGTGCGATCTCGGCGGTCGACAGGCCCGCGAGCATCTTCAGCGTGAGCGCCACGCGCGCCTCGGTGCCCAGCACCGGGTGGCAGGCGGTGAAGATCAGGCGCAGCATGTCGTCGCCGATCTCGTCGGCACGGGCGGCGTCGAGGGCGTCGACGAAGTCCGGCACGATCAGGGCCTCCTGCGCTTCGAGCTCATGGCCGATGGCTTCGTGCTTCTCGGCCGCGAGCTTCCGGTGGCGCAGGTGGTCCAGCGCGCGGCGCCTGGCGGTGGTGGTGAGCCAGGCGGCCGGGTTGTGGGGCACGCCCTCGGTGGGCCAATGCTCCAGCGCACTCACGAGGGCGTCCTGCGCGAGCTCCTCGGCGAGGCCGACGTCGCGCACCATGCGCGCGATGCCCGCGATGATCTTCCCGGCCTCCTGGCGCCAGACCTGGTGGATGGCCTCGTGGGTGCTCTGCGTGGACATGCAACGAGTGTTGCACGCCCTGCGGCCTCAGACGCTCACGGCTTGCCGCCGGCCACCATGTGCACCAGCTCCCACACATGGCCGTCGAGGTCTTCGAAGGCGTGCGAGTACATGAAGCCGTGGTCCTGCGGCTCGCTCGGGGTGCGCCCGCCCGCGGCGACCGCCTTGGCCACCAGCGCGTCCACCTCCTCGCGGCTCTCGCACGAGAGGCACAGCAGCACCTCGGTGGCCCGGCGCGCGTCGACGATCTCCTTCTTCGTGAAGGTCTTGAAGAAGGGCTCGGTGAGCAGCATGGCGTGAATGTGCTCGCTGATCACGCAGCAGGCGCCCTGGTCGTTGCTGAACTCGGGGTCGAAGTGGTAGCCCAGCGCCTCGAAGAAGGCGCGCGAGCGCGGCAGGTCCTGGACCGGCAGGTTGACGAAGATCATCCGGTTCATGGGGTGCTCCTGGTGAGGTCGGCGGGAGGATCAGCTGCGGCCTTCGGCCAGGGCCTTGAGGCTGGCGAGGCCGGCGTCGAAATCGCGGGCCATCATGGCGTCGACGTCGAAGATGACGTGCATCACCTTGGCGAGGTAGGGCGTCGGCCCCTGCATGGACCAGGTGACGCGCGTGCCGCTGCCCTGCGGCTCCAGGCGGAAGTCGATGTGGTTGCGCGTGGCCATGGGCGCCTGCATGTCGAGCTGCATGGAGACCGCGTCGGGGCCGGACGGCTCGACGATGCGGATCGTGCCCTTGCCGACCTCGCCACCGTCGAACGCGTAGGTGGCGCCCGGTCCGGCCGCGGGCCCGCTGTAGCTTGCGCCCGAGGCCGGAACCTTCTGCGCATACGGGTTCCAGCTGTTGAAGCGCTTCATGTCGTCGATGAGCGGGCGGATCTGCGCCGGGCTCGCGGCGATGGTCGTGCTGCGCTCGAAGCGGAAGGTGTCGGGCCGGGTCGCCGCGACGGCGAGCAGGCCCGCGAGGGCGAGTGCCGCGAGGGCGGCGAGCGAGAGGAAGAACGTGCGCATGGCGGCTCCTTGGATCGTTCGTGGCGGGAGCCGCAGGTCAGGCCGGCTCTCCTGCACACGACGCACGGGCCGCGACGCTTTCGACCCCAGGAGCCTAGGGGTTAACCCCTGGGTGCCGGCGCCTCAGTCGTAGCAGGGGGCGAGTGGGCGCACTTCCACCGTCGCCCACTCGGCAGCCGGGCAGCTGGCGGCGATGGCGAGTGCCTCTTCGCGCGTCTTGCAGTCGAGCAGGAAGAAGCCGCCGACCATTTCCTTGGCTTCGGCGAACGGCCCGTCGAGCACCGAGGTCTTGCCGCCGCGCACCTGCACGCGCGCGCTCCCGGCGTCCGGCGTCTTGAGCGACTCGGCGGCGCGCAGCATGCCGCGCTCGCGCAGCGAGTCGCCCCACCGGAGCATCCGCTCGTAGACGACGCGGCCTTGTTGTTCGCCGCGCTCGGCGCGCTGGCCGGTGGGTTCGTGGATGAGCAGCACGTAGGACATGGCGGTCTGGCGGTGGTCTGGCGGAGGGCCGGAGCTTAAACGCTGCACCGCTGCGCCGACAGCCGGGCGCGCGCAGCTCCTACAGACCCCGCGCGGCTTCCCTTCTAGCCTCGGCGCACCGAGGAACACAGGAGCGACACATGGCGCAGTACGGCAAGAAGGCGCAGAGCAAGGTCGAGGCGGCGATGCACGAACGCAAGCGTGGCACCCTGAAGAGCGGCGGCTCGGGCAAGAAGGTGACGAGCCGCAAGCAGGCGATCGCCATCGGCCTGTCGGAAGCGCGCCGCGAGGGCGGCAAGGTGCCGCCGGCGAAGAAGGCGGCGAGCAAGAAGACGGCGGCATCGAAGAAGACGACGGCATCGAAGAAG
>JBIQJS010000010.1:25646-53480 GCA_044507405.1 Rubrivivax sp.
GAAGGCGGCGAGCAAGAAGACGGCGGCATCGAAGAAGACGACGGCATCGAAGAAGGGCACGGCGGCGAAGAAGACGTCCGCGCGCAAGGCGCCGGCAAAGAAGACGACGAGCCGCAAGACGGCGGCGAAGACGAGCACGTCGTCCCGGAAGACGAGTGCGACGAAAAAGACCGCGACGAAAAAGACGCCGGCGAAGAAGGCAACGGCGAAGAAGACGACGGCGAAGAAGACGACGGCAAAGAAGACGACCGCGAGGAAGGCGGCCCCGAAGAAAGCCGCGGCCCGCAAGACCACGGCGACGAAGTCCACGGCCCGCAAGACCGCGGCGAAGAAGGCGCCGGCCCGCAAAGCGTCCACCGGTCGGGGCGCGGCGCGCAAGTCCACCTCGCGCACGTCGCGCTGACGGTCGGGGCACGCCGTGATCGACGCCATCACCACGCCGGTGTCGCTGCCGGCCATCGCGCTCGCCGGCCTCATGCTGCTGCCGGTGGTGCTGGGGCTCGTGATCTGGTCGATCCGCAGCCACCGCGACCCCGACCTCTCGGTGGACTGCAAGCTGCCGCTCGACCAGCTGCTGCCCTCGCTCGCGGGCCTGACGCAAAGCACCGTGCACCGCGGCAACGCGGTCGAGCTCTACGAGAACGGCGCCTTCTTCGATGCGCTGGTGGACGAGATCCGCGGGGCGCGCCGTTCGGTGCATTTCGAAACCTACCTCTGGAAGGACGGGCGCCTGGGCGCTCGGCTGGTGGAGGCGCTTGCCGAGCGCGCCCGCGCGGGCCTGGCGGTGCGCGTGGTGGTCGATGGCAACGGCGGCAAGAAGATGGGCGACGAGGCCCGGCGCAGGCTGCGCGAGGCCGGGGCCAGGCTCGTGGTCCACCACCCGCACAAGCTGCGCCACATCGGCGTCTTCAACGACCGCGACCACCGCAAGCTGGCCGTGATCGACGGGCGCGTCGCCTTCGTCGGCGGCCACTGCGTGGTGGACGACTGGCTGGGCAATGCCGACAAGCGCGGCTGCGTGCGCGATCTCTCGGTGCGCGTGCGCGGGCCGGTGGTGCATGCGGTGCAGTCGGTCTTCTGCGAGAACTGGGTCGAGGACACCGGCGAGCTGCTGGTGGGCGAGGCCGTCTTCCCGCCGCTCGAGCCCTGCGGCGATGCCGCCGCGCACGTGGCGAGCCTCAAGCCCGAGGGCTCGCCGCCGGCGGTGAAGATCCTGCACCACCTCGCCGTGTGCGTGGCCAAGCGTCGCATCCGCATCCAGAACCCGTACTTCCTGCCCGACGACGAAGCGATCCAGGCGCTGTGCGAGGCGGCCTCGCGCGGCGTGGACGTGCGCGTCATGGTGCCCGCCGCCGAGGCGAGCGACATGCCGCTCGTGCAGCACGCGGCGCACCGCAACTTCCACAAGCTGCTCGAAGGCGGCGTGCGCATCTACGAGTACCAGACCTGCCTGCTGCACCAGAAGGTGATGACCATCGACGGCCAGTGGTGCGCCATCGGCTCCAGCAACTTCGACGACCGCTCCTTCGAGACCAACGACGAGATCACGCTCAGCCTCTGTGACGAGGCGCTCGCGCAGGCGCTGGAGGCGATCTTCGAGCGCGATGCGCGCCAGTGCGTGGAGCTGAACGCCCGGCAGTGGGCGCAACGCGGGCTGTGGCCGCGCGCGCGCGACAACGTCCTGCATGTCTTCAACGAGGTGCTCTGATGGATATGTCCACGTCTCCCGATGTCGTCCCCGACACCGTGCCCGAGCCCGGCCCGGACGTCGTACCCAACCCGGTGCAGCCCGACGCCACCCCGCCGCACGGCCTGCCCGAGACCGAGCCCGGCCGCTCGCCGGACGAGATCCCCCAGCCCACGAGCCCCACGCCCGAGGTCCAGCCGGCCGCCCCGCCGGAGATTGACCTGCCCGGACGCACCGGCTGAGCCGCGGGCGCGCCGCCCCCGGGGCGCTGAAACACTCGGAAACCCTGTATCTGCGTCCGCCGGTGGGCCGGCGGCGCCGGGGTGACTTGATCCTTTGCTTTCAGTGACCTGCGCAAGTCCTTATTTCTTAAGCAATTTTTCACGCGGTTTCATGCTTTCAGCTTCCGCCGCTAAGTTGTTGATTCCATTGATTTTTTAAGCCCTAAGCCGTTGACCCTGGCTCTTGCGATGAGCTACAGTGCAGATAAGTGCACTTCAGTGGGTTTTTGTGGCAAACATCGTGTTCCAGGGGCCAGCAGCGCTGACGCTGGACGGCAAAGGGCGTATCGCCATGCCGTCGCGTCATCGCGAAGTCCTGTCCGCGATGGGCGTCAACCAGCTCACCATCACCAAGCATCCGGAGGGGTCGCTGCTGATCTTTCCGCGTCCCGCCTGGGAAACCTTCCGTGACCGTGTCGCGGCGCTCCCGATGGAGGCCGCTGGCTGGAAGCGCGTGTTCCTCGGCAACGCGATGGATGTGGAGATCGACGGCTCGTCGCGCGTGCTGATCGCGCCCGAGCTGCGTGCGGCCGCCGGCCTGACGCGCGAAGTCATGCTGCTCGGGATGGGCAGCCACTTCGAGCTGTGGGATGCGGCCCGCTACGCCGAGCACGAGGCCAAGGTGATGCAGTCGCCGATGCCTGAATCGCTGAAGAGCTTCAGCTTCTAAGGCGGCCCCATGTTCGAACACACCACCGTGCTGCTCAACGAGGCGGTCGATGCCCTCATGACAGATCCCGCGGGCATCTATCTCGACGGGACGTTTGGAAGGGGTGGACACACCCGCCTGCTGCTGTCGCGCCTGTCCGACGAGGGGAGGGTCGTCGCCATCGACCGGGACCTCCAGGCCGTGGCGGCCGCTACCTCGGGCGCAACGCGGGTCGAGGACCCGCGTTTTTCCATCCATCACACGAGCTTTGCGCACATGGCCGATGCCCTGGCCGCGCAGGGTGTCTCCAAGGTCAACGGCGTGTTGCTCGATCTGGGTGTGTCTTCCCCGCAGATCGACGACCCCGACCGCGGGTTCAGCTTCCGCCACGACGGCCCGCTGGACATGCGCATGGACACGAGCCGGGGCGAGAGCGCCGCGGATTTCCTGGCCCGCGCCGAAGAGCGCCAGATTGCGGAGGTGATCAAGAACTATGGGGAAGAACGGTTTGCTCTACAGGTTGCAAAGGCGCTTGTTGCTCGGCGCGAAGGCGGGAATCCTGTTCGAACCACGCGGGAGCTTTCCGAACTCGTGGCTCGTGCGGTCAAGACCCGAGAGCCGGGCCAGGACCCTGCGACGCGCACATTTCAGGCTCTTCGGATTTTCGTCAACGCCGAGCTTGAGGAACTCGAACAAGCCCTGAGCGTGGCGCTCGACCTGCTGCTGCCCGGCGGGCGGCTGGTGGTCATCAGCTTCCACTCGCTCGAAGACCGCATCGTCAAGACCTTCATCGCGAAGGAAAGCAAGGAGGTCTACGACCGCCGCGCGCCGTTCGCGGCGCCCAAGGCGATGCGGCTGAAGTCCCTGGGTCGCGTCAAGCCTTCCGGCGAGGAGGTCCACGCCAATCCCCGCGCACGCTCTGCGGTGATGCGCGTCGCTGAAAGAACGGAGGCATAGCCATGGTGCTCTGGAATCGAAAGGCGGCCTGAGGGTGTCGTCATGACGCGGCTCAATGTCCTCCTGCTGGTGGGGCTGGTGCTGTCCAGCCTGTACCTCGTGCGCGTCTCGTATGAGTCGCGGCGCCTCTACGCGCAGCTCGACCGCGCGAAGAGCGAGGCACGCCAGCTGGACATCGAGCACGAGCGGCTCGTCGCCGAGAAGCAGTCGCAGGCCACGCCGCTGCGGGTGGAGAAGGTGGCGCGCGAGCGGCTCGCCATGCGCACGGCCACGCCCGCCGTCACGCAGTACGTGACCTATGCGCCTGCGGCTTCCGCCCCGGAGGGCACGCGGTGAAGAAGAACAACCGCGCCGGCGCCGTCAACGTGCGCAGCGTCATGTACTCGACGAGCCCGCTGCTGGCCTCGAAGACGCCGCCGTGGCGCTCGAAGTTCCTGGTCGGCCTGGTCGGGCTGGGCTTCTGCGTGCTCGCGGGCCGCGCGGTCTACGTGCAGATCGTCGGCAACGACTTCTTCCTCAGGCAGGGCGAGATCCGCTACGCCCGCACGCTGGAGCTCACCGCCAGCCGTGGCCGCATCACCGACCGCAACGGCATGCTGCTCGCGTCGAGCGTGCCGGCGCCTTCGCTGTGGGTCATCCCCAAGGACTTCGAGGCCGACAAGCACCAGCGTGCCAACCTCGCCAAGCTCCTGGGCATGACCCCCACCGAGCTCAAGAACCGGCTCGACGACAGCCCCAACTTCGTGTGGCTGCGCCGCCAGGTCGACGATGCCGTCGCCAAGCGCGCGATGTCGCTCGGCATCAAGGGCCTCTACCAGGTGCGCGAGTTCAAGCGCAAGTACCCCGAGGGCGAGGCCGCTGCGCACGTCGTGGGCTTCACCAACGTGGAAGAGCGCGGCCAGGAGGGCATCGAGCTCGCCTTCCAGAAGGAGCTGCAGGGCCGCAACGGCACGCGCCGCGTGGTGAAGGATCGCCTCGGCCGCGTGGTGGAGGACATCGGCGAGAGCGTGCAGCCGGTCGATGGCCGCGACATCCAGCTCTCGATCGACTCCAAGGTGCAGTTCTATGCCTATCAGCGCATCCGCGACGCGGTGGCGCAGCACAAGGCCAAGGCCGGCAGCGTGGTGGTGCTCGACGTGCAGAGCGGCGAAGTGCTGGCGCTCGCCAACTACCCGAGCTACACGCCCAGCGACCGCCGCAACCTCACCGGCGCGCAGCTGCGCAACCGCGCGCTCACCGACACATTCGAGCCCGGCTCGACCATGAAGCCCTTCATCGTCGCGCTCGCCATGGAGACCGGCCGCGTCTCGCCGCGCACCGTGATCGGCACGGCGCCGGGCTGGATCAACATCACCGGCTCCACGATCCGCGACGCGCATCCGCACGGCGACCTCACCGTCGAAGAGGTGATCCAGAAGTCGAGCAACGTCGGCACCGTCAAGATGGCGATGCAGATGCAGGCGCGTGAAATGTGGGAGCTGTACACCCAGGTGGGCCTCGGCCAGCGGCCGCAGATCGACTTCCCCGGTGCGGTGAGTGGGCGGCTGCGTCCCTACAAGACCTGGCGCCCGGTGGAGCAGGCGACCATGAGCTACGGCTACGGCCTCTCGGCGAGCCTCTTCCAGCTCGCGCGTGCCTACACCGTGTTCGCGCGCGACGGCGAGCTGGTGCCGACCTCCATCCTGAAGAACGACCATCTCTCCGGCGAGGCCGCTGCGCCCGGCGTGCGCGTCATGTCGCCGAAGACCGCGATCGCGGTGCGCCGCATGCTGCAGATGGCCGCTGCTCCCGGCGGGACCGCGCCCAAGGCGCAGACCATCGGCTACTCGGTGGGCGGCAAGTCGGGCACGGCGCACAAGCAGGAGGGCAAGGGCTACTCCGACAAGAAGTACCGCTCGTGGTTCGTGGGCGTGGCCCCGATCGACAAGCCGCGCATCGTGGTGGCCGTGATGGTCGACGAGCCGAGCGCGGGCAAGTACTACGGCGGCGACGTCGCCGCGCCGGTGTTCAGCGAGGTCGTGCAGCAGACGCTGCGCTCCATGGGCGTGTCGCCCGATCTCGAAGTCAAGCAGCAGATCGTGACCAACGCGCTGCCGGCGGTGGAGGAGAGCTTCTGATGGCGGCCCTCACCCCCCTGCACGACGTGGGCTCCACCGTCGCCTGGCTCAGGAGCCGCGGCGTGAAGCAGCTGCGCACCGACAGCCGCCGCGTGCAACCGGGCGATGCCTTCATCGCCTGGCCCGGCTATGCGAACGACGGCCGCCAGTTCGTGCCCTCGGCGCTCGCGGCGGGCGCGCTGGCCTGCGTGGTCGAAGCGCGCGGCGCGGAGGCGTTCTCGTTCGACGGTTCGCAGGTCGGCGCGCTGCACGGTCTCAAGGCCGCGACCGGGCCGCTCGCGAGTGCGTGGTACGAGCAGCCGAGCCGCCTGCTCGACGTGGTCGCCGTGACCGGCACCAACGGCAAGACCTCCACCGCCTGGTGGATGGCGCAGGCCCTCTCGCTGCTCGGCCGCCGCTGCGGCGTCGTGGGCACGCTCGGCGTGGGCGAGCCGCCGTCGGCCGCAGCCGCGCCCGATGCCGTCATCACCTCCACCGGCCTCACCACGCCCGACCCCGTCACGCTGCAGGGGGCGTTCAAGCGCTTCGCCGACCAGGGCTTCAAGGCCTGCGCGATCGAGGCCTCGTCCATCGGCATCGTGGAGCACCGCCTCGCGGGCACGCAGATCGCCGTGGCGCTCTACACCAACTTCACGCGCGACCACCTCGACTACCACGGCACGATGGAAGCCTACTGGGCCGCCAAGGCCGAGCTCTTCGCATGGCCCGGCCTGCGCGCCGCGGTGCTCAACGTGGACGACGAGCAGGGTGCTGCGCTCGCGCCCACGCTTGGCGGGCGCCTCGACGTGTGGAGCTACAGCCTCACGGGTGACGCCCGCCTGCGCGCCGCCGACATCGCCTACCGCGACGGCGGCCTGTGCTTCACCGTGCACGAGGGCGGGGCCTCGGCCGTGATGCGCACCGGTCTCATCGGCGACTACAACATCTCCAACCTGCTTGCGGTGCTGGGCGGCCTGCGCGCGCTCGGCGTCGCGCTGGAAGACGCGGCGCGCGTGTGCGCGCAGCTCACGCCGGTGCCCGGCCGCATGCAGCAGGTGGCGCCGCAGACCGCCCAGGGCGTGCCCGTCGTGGTGGTCGACTACGCCCACACGCCCGATGCGCTGGAGAAGGCGCTGCGCGCCGTGCGTCCCTTCGCCGACGAGCGCGGCGGGCGGCTGTGGTGCGTGTTCGGCTGCGGGGGCAACCGGGATGCGACCAAGCGGCCGCTCATGGGCGCCATCGCCGAGCGCGAGGCCGACGCGGTGATCGTCACCAGCGACAACCCGCGCCTGGAGCCGCCGGGGCAGATCCTTGCGCAGATCACCGCCGGCATGGCGCGCGCCGATCGCGCCACCGTGATCGCAGACCGCCGCGCCGCCATCGCGCATGCCGTGCGCGAAGCCGATGCGCGCGACGTGATCCTCGTGGCCGGCAAGGGGCACGAGGCCGAGCAGGACATCGGCGGCGTGAGGCATCCGTTCTCCGACGTGGACGAATCACGGGCTGCCATCGTGGGGAGGCTCGCCTCATGATGATGACGCTCGCCCACGCCCTGGCGCTGCTGCCGGGCGCCACGCTGGTCGGCGACGGCGCGGTCGAGGTCGCACGCGTGCACTCCGACACCCGCAGCCTGCAGCCGGGCGACCTCTTCGTCGCGCTGCGTGGCGAGCGTTTCGATGCGCACGACTTCCTCGCGCAGGCCAAGGCGGCCGGCGCGGTGGCCGCGCTTGCCGAGCGGGGGCTGGCCGAGGCCGGCCTGCCCGGCCTGCAGGTGGCCGACGGCAAGCAGGCGCTGGGCGCACTGGCCGCCGCCTGGCGCGCGCGCTTCGAGCTGCCCGTGATCGCCATCACCGGCAGCAACGGCAAGACCACCTGCACGCAGATGACGGCCTCGGTGCTGCGCGCCTGGCAGGGCGAGGCTGCCTTCTGGACCGAGGGCAACTTCAACAACGACATCGGCGTGCCGCTCACGCTGCTGCGGCTGCGTGACACGCACCACGCCGCCGTGGTGGAGCTGGGCATGAACCACCCGGGCGAGATCGCGGGCCTGGCCCGCATGGCCGCGCCGACCGTCGCGCTCGTCAACAACGCGCAGCGCGAGCACCAGGAGTTCATGTCGAGCGTGGAAGCCGTGGCGCGCGAGAACGCGACCGTGTTCGAAGCGCTCGGGCCCGCCGGCACGGCGGTGTTCCCGGCCGATGACACCTACGCGCCGCTGTGGCACGAGCTTGCCGGCGCGCGGCCCACCTTGACCTTCGCGCTCAAGGGCGCGGCCGACGTGACCGCCGATGCCGAGTGGGTGCACGGCCGCCACGGCGGCGACCACTGGTCGCTCATGCTGCACACGCCGGCCGGCTTTGCGGCCGTGCAGCTGCGCATGCCCGGCTGGCACAACGTGAAGAACGCGCTGGCCGTTGCCGCCTGCGCGCTCGCCGCCGGCGCGCCGCTTGCGGCCATCCAGCGCGGGCTCGAAGCCTTCGAGCCGGTCAAGGGCCGCTCGCAGCTCAAGCGTGGCCAGCTGCACGGCGTGCCGATCACGCTGGTGGACGACACCTACAACGCCAACCCCGATTCGGTGCGCGCCGCGATCGAGGTGCTCGCGCAACTGCCGGGCCCGCACTGGCTGGTGCTCGGCGACATGGGCGAGGTCGGCGACCAGGGCCCCGCCTTCCACCGCGAGGTGGGCGCGCATGCGCGCACGCACGGCATCGATGCGCTGTGGACGGCCGGCGCGCTCTGCCGCTACGCGGCCGACGCCTATGGGCCCGGGGCGCGTCACTTCGCGACCGTGCCCGAGCTGCTGGCCGCGCTCAAGGCGGCGCCCGAATGCGCCTCGGTGCTGGTGAAGGGCTCGCGCTTCATGAAGATGGAACAGGTGGTGGCAGCACTCGTGCTCCCCGCTGCACAACAAGAAGGACGCTGACCCCATGCTGCTGAGCCTCGCCCAATGGCTGCAGGGCCTCTACCCCGACCAGCTCGGATTCCTGCGCGTGGTGCAGTACCTCACCTTCCGCGCGGTGCTGGCCGCGATGACGGCGCTCCTGATCGGCCTGGCCTTCGGGCCCTGGGTGATCCGCCGCCTCACCGCGCTCAAGATCGGCCAGCCCATCCGCGAGTACGGCGTGCAGGCGCACATCGCCAAGAGCGGCACGCCCACCATGGGCGGCGTGCTCATCCTGATCGCCATCGGCGTCAGCACGCTCCTGTGGTTCGACTGGAGCAACCGTTTCGTGTGGATCGTGATGCTCGTGACCATGGGCTTCGGCGCCATCGGCTGGGTGGACGACTGGCGCAAGGTGGTCAAGAAGGACCCCGAAGGCATGCGCTCGCGCGAGAAGTACTTCTGGCAGTCGCTGATCGGCCTGGTGGCCGCGGTGTACCTGGCCTTCAGCGTGTCGGAGACCTCCAACATCCGCGTGCTGGAGCTTTTCATCGGCTGGGTGAAGAGCGGCTTCTCGATCGACCTGCCGCCCAAGGCCGACCTGATGATCCCCTTCGTCAAGAGCATCAGCTACCCGCTCGGGGTGCTCGGCTTCATCATCCTCACCTACCTCGTGATCGTGGGGGCGAGCAACGCGGTGAACCTCACCGACGGGCTGGACGGCCTGGCGATCATGCCGGTGGTGATGGTGGGCTCGGCGCTCGGCGTCTTCGCCTACGTGACCGGCAGCTCGGTGTACTCGAAGTACCTGCTCTTCCCCTACATCCCGGGTGCGGGCGAGCTGCTCATCTTCTGTGCGGCGATGGCGGGCGCGGGCCTGGCCTTCCTGTGGTTCAACACCCACCCCGCGCAGGTCTTCATGGGCGACGTGGGCGCGCTCTCGCTGGGCGGGGCGCTGGGCACCATCGCCGTCATCACGCGCCAGGAGATCGTGCTCGCGATCATGGGCGGCATCTTCGTGGCCGAGGCGCTGTCGGTGATGCTGCAGGTGAGCTGGTTCAAGTACACGAAGAAGAAGACCGGCACCGGCCGGCGCATCCTGCTGATGGCGCCGCTGCACCATCACTTCGAGAAATCCGGCTGGAAGGAAACGCAGGTCGTGGTGCGCTTCTGGATCATCACGATGCTGCTGTGTCTCATCGGTCTGGCGAGTCTGAAACTCAGATGACGTACCTCCCTTTTCAAGGTCGCGGGCGGGCCGAGCGCCGGGCCGCTCCCAAGCCGGCCCGCATCCCCTCGGGGGATCGGCGAACGCTTGCGTTCGACGAGGGGTGGTCATGAATCACTTGAAGGACGCTCACGTTCTGGTGCTGGGCCTCGGGGACTCGGGGCTCACGATGGCGCGCTGGTGCGCAGGCCAGGGTGCGCGGGTGCGTGTGTGGGATTCGCGTGCGTCGGCACCGCAGGACGAGGCCCTGCGTGCGCAGGTGCCCTCCGCCGAGCGCCTGAGCGGCGTGCTCGGCACCGAGCAGCTGCAAGGCGTGCAGCTCGTGCTCAAGAGCCCGGGCCTCGCGCCCACCGACGAGCGCATCGCGCCGCTGCTCACGCTCGCGCGCGAGACGGGCGTGCCGGTGCAGGGCGAGCTCGACCTCTTTGCCCGTGCACTGGCCGACCTCAAGGCCGAGCGCGGCTACGCGCCCAAGGTGATTGCCATCACCGGCACCAACGGCAAGACGACCACCACCGCCATGACCGGCCAGCTCATCGAGCGCACCGGCAAGCGCGTGGCGGTGGCGGGCAACATCGGCCCGACGATGCTGCAGACGCTGGCGGAGGCGCTGGAGAAGGAGCCGGCACCTGCCGTCGTTGCCGAGTCGACCGTCGCCGATGGCGCTGAGGCCGCCCCTTCCGATCGCCCTGAGCCTGTCGAAGGGCCGGATGCCGCCGCCTCCGTTCGCCCTGAGCTTGTCGAAGGGTCTGAGCACGCCTCCTTCCCCGTTCACCCTGAGCCTGTCGAAGGGCCTGACACGGCCGACGAGGGGATTCTGCAAGCGCAGCGTGAAACGTCAGCGGCCCAGCCCGAACGGATCGCCGATGACGCCGCCCACCTCAGCGTCGACGCCTCCCCCGAGACCCCCGAGGTCCCCAACGCCCCGGTGATGGAGCCGTCTTCCCCGATCGACGACGACCAGGTCGCTGCCGAAACCGAAGCCCTTGCCGCGCAGGACATCCCCGCCGAGGCGGAAGCCGCTGCCCTCGCCGATGCGCCGGCCATACCCGTCGAAGCACCGCCCGCCGACGACGAGACCACCGGCGGCGGCCCGCCACCGCACCTCATCCCGCCGCCGCCGCCGGGCCCGGTGTTCGAGCACCTGCCCGAGGTCTGGGTGCTCGAGCTCTCGAGCTTCCAGCTCGACGGCGTGCAGGGCTTCGAGCCGAGTGCGGGGGTGGTGCTCAACGTGACGCAGGACCACCTCGACTGGCATGGCACGCTCGACGCCTACGCCGCGGCCAAGGCGCGCATCTACGGTCGCGAGGCGGTGATGGTGGTCAACCGCGACGACCCGCTGGTGGAAAAGATGATCCCGCCGCCCACGCCGGGCAAGGGCCGCTTCGCCAGGCCGGTCGAGCGCCACGTGGTGCGCTTCGGCCTGGACGCGCCGCAGCGCCCGGGCGACTTCGGCCTCGTCGTCGAGAGCGGCATCGCCTGGATGGTGCGGGCGATGGAGCTCGACGAGACGGCGGTCAAGCGCCCGAAGAAGGGCGCGGCCGTCGAGCCCGAAGACCTGGTGATCCAGCGCCTCATGCCGGCCGATGCCATGCGCGTGCGCGGCCGCCACAACGCCGCCAACGCGCTGGCCGCGCTCGCGCTCGCCACGGCGGTGGGCTGCCCGCTCGCGCCCATGCTGCACGGCCTGCGCGAATACGCGGGCGAGCCGCACCGTGTGGAATTCGTCGCCCTCGTCCACGGCGTGGAGGCGTACGACGACAGCAAGGGCACCAACGTGGGCGCGACCGTCGCCGCGCTCAACGGCCTGGGCGAGGACAAGGCGCCGGGCAAGCTCGTCGTCATCCTCGGCGGCGACGGCAAGGGCCAGGATTTCACGCCGCTCGCCACCCCGGTGCAGCGCCATGTGCGCGCCGTGGCGACGATCGGCCGCGATGCCGAGGCGATCGAGCAGGTGCTGCGCTACACCGGCGTGCCGGTGCAGCGCCAGGCCACGCTGGAAGAGGCCACGCGCTGGGCGTTCCAGCGCGCGCATGCCGGTGACGCGGTGCTGCTGAGCCCGGCCTGCGCAAGCCTCGACATGTTCCGCAACTACGCGCACCGCGCCGAGGTCTTCGTGGCCGAGGTGCAGGCCCTCGCGTCGGCCGGTGGGGAGGTGGTGTGAGCGCCGTGCTGCCGCCCACCGGGTTCCTCGCCACGCTCAAGGCGCGGGCGATGAAGCTCGTCCGGCGCGACGGCAGCGCCAGCGTGCCCATCCGCGACTGGACCGGCGCCTCCGGCCAGCCGACGAAGCTCCAGGGCTTCGACCAGCACCTCATCTGGGTCGTGGTCGCGCTGCTCGCGCTTGGCCTCGTGATGGTCTATTCGGCGTCCGTCGCGCTGCCCGACAACCCCAAGTTCGCGCGCTACGCCCCCACGCACTTCCTGCTGCGGCATGCGTCGTCGATCGTGGTCGGCTTCGTCGCCGCGCTGATCGTGGTGCAGGTGCCGGTGAGCGTGTGGGAGAAATACGCGCCCTGGGTCTTCGTCGCGGCGCTCGTGCTGCTGGTGCTGGTGCTCATCCCGGGCATCGGCAAGGGCGTGAACGGCGCGCGGCGCTGGATCGCGCTCGGCTTCACCAACTTCCAGCCCTCCGAGCTCGGCAAGCTCGCGATCGCGCTCTACGCCGCCAACTACATGGTGCGCAAGATGGAGGTGAAGGAGAACTTCTTCCGCGCGGTGCTGCCCATGGCGGTCAGCGTGGCGGTGGTGGGCTCGCTGCTGCTGGCCGAGCCCGACATGGGCGCCTTCCTCGTGATCGCGACCATCGCCATGGGCATCCTCTTCCTCGGCGGCGTGAACGGCCGCATGTTCCTGCTCATCACCACCGTGCTCGTGGCGGCCTTCGTGCTGATGATCTCGTTCAGCGAATGGCGACGCGAACGCATCTTTGCCTACCTCGACCCCTGGGACGAGAAGTACACGCTCGGCAAGGCCTACCAGCTCTCGCACTCGCTCATCGCCTTCGGCCGCGGCGAGATCTTCGGCCAGGGCCTGGGCGCCAGCGTCGAGAAGCTGCACTACCTGCCGGAGGCGCACACCGACTTCCTGCTCGCGGTGATCGGCGAGGAGCTCGGCTTCGTCGGCGTCGCCTGCGTCATCTTCGCGTTCTTCTGGCTCGCGCGGCGCATGTTCCACATCGGGCGCCAGGCCATCGCGCTCGACCGGGTGTTCGCGGGGCTGTTCGCGCAGGGCGTCGGCCTGTGGACCGGCGGGCAGGCGTTCATCAACATGGGCGTGAACCTGGGCGTGCTGCCGACCAAGGGGCTGACGCTGCCGCTGATGAGCTATGGCGGCTCGGCGCTGCTGGTCAACCTGGTGGCGCTGGGGATCGTGCTGCGGGTGGACATCGAGAACAGGCAGCTCATGCGGGGAGGGCGCGCATGAGCCGCCACCTCGTCGTCATGGCCGCGGGCACTGGCGGCCACGTCATCCCGGGCCTCGCCGTGGCGCGCGAGATCCAGTCGCGCGGCTGGACGGTGAGCTGGCTCGGCACCACGCACGGCATGGAGAACCGGCTCGTGCCGCCCACGGGCATCGAGATGGACACCATCCGCTTCAGCGGCCTGCGCGGCAAGGGCCTCGTGCACACGGCCACGGGCGGGTTCCGCCTGCTCGGCGCCTTCGGCAGCTGCCTGCGCATCCTGCGCCGGCGCCGCGCGAGCGCGGTGCTGGGCATGGGCGGCTACGTGTGCTTTCCGGGCGGCATGATGGCCTCGCTGCTGAACAAGCCGCTGATGCTGGTGAACGCCGACGCCGCGCTGCTGATGAGCAACAAGGCGCTGCTGCCGGTGGCCGACCGCATCGCCTTCGGCTTCGACGGCGAATCGACGCGCCGGGTGAAGAACGCCGTCGTCACCGGCAACCCGGTGCGCGCCGACATCGAGGCGCTGCCCGAGCCGGCCGCGCGCTTCGCCGGCCGCAGCGGCCCGCTGCGCGTGCTGGTGGTGGGCGGCAGCCTCGGTGCGAAGGCGCTCAACGACTGCGTGCCGCAGGCGCTCACGTTGATCGACCCGATGCAGCGCCCGCGGGTCACGCACCAGACGGGGCAGGCGAACTTCGAGGCGGTGCAGGCGGCCTACGCGCAGCTCAGCCTGCAGGCCGAGGTGCTGCCCTTCATCGACGACATGGCGAAGCGCCTGGCCGACTGCGACGTCATCGTCTGCCGCGCCGGCGCGGTGACGGTGAGCGAGCTGTGCGCCGCCGGCGTGCCGGGCGTGCTGGTGCCGCTGGTGGTGAGCACCACCTCGCACCAGCGCGACAACGCGCAATGGCTGGCCGCGCACGGCGCCGGCATCCACCTGCCGCAGGCCGAGCTGAGCCCCAAGGCGCTGGCCGACCTGCTGGGCGGGCTGCGGCGCGAGGCGCTGCTGGCGATGGCGATCCAGGCGCGCTCGCTCGCCAGGCCGAAGGCGGCGGCGCGGGTCGCCGACGAGATCGAAAGGCTGGTGGCTGCATGAAACATGCCGTCAAGCACATCCACTTCGTGGGGATCGGCGGCGCCGGCATGAGCGGCATCGCCGAGATCCTGCACAACCTCGGCTACACCGTCTCGGGCTCCGATCAGAGCGACAGCCCGGTGGCGCGCCGCCTCGCCTCGCTCGGCATCCGCGTGCACGTGGGCCATGAAGCGGCCCACATCGACGGCGCCCAGGCGGTGGTGACCTCCACTGCCGTGAAGGGCGACAACCCCGAGGTGCTGGCCGCCCGCGCGAAGCGCGTGCCGGTGGTGCCGCGCGCGGTGATGCTGGCCGAGCTGATGCGCCTGAAGCAGGGCATCGCCATCGCCGGCACGCACGGCAAGACGACCACCACCTCGCTCGTCACCAGCGTGCTCGCCGAGGCCGGCGTGGACCCGACCTTCGTGATCGGCGGCCGGCTCAACGCGGCCGGCGCCAACTCGCGCCTGGGCTCGGGCGACTACATCGTCGTCGAGGCCGACGAGTCGGATGCGTCGTTCCTCAACCTCATGCCGGTGATCAGCGTCGTGACCAACATCGACGCCGACCACATGGACACCTACGGGCACGACCTCACGCGCCTCAAGAGCGCGTTCGTGGAGTTCCTGCACCGCATGCCGTTCTACGGTGCGGCCATCCTGTGCGGCGACGACCTCGGCGTGCGCTCCATCATCCCGATGGTCTCGCGACCGGTCGTGACCTACGGCTTCGGCGAAGACGCGCAGGTGCGTGCCGTCAACGTGCAGGCGCTCGAAGGCGGCCAGATGCGCTTCACGGCGCAGCGCCGCAACGGCGTGGTCATGCCCGACCTCGACATCACGCTCAACCTGCCCGGCGAGCACAACGTGCTCAACGCGCTCGCCGCCGTGGCGGTGGCGACCGAGCTCGAGCTGCCCGATGCGCCGCTCGTGAAGGCGCTGGGCGAGTTCCACGGCGTGGGCCGCCGCTTCCAGCGCTACGGCGACTGGCCGGCGCAGGGCGGCGGCCGCTTCACGCTGATCGACGACTACGGCCACCACCCGGTCGAGATGGCCGCCGTGATCGCCGCGGCGCGCGGCGCCTTCCCCGGCCGTCGCCTGGTGATCGCCTTCCAGCCGCACCGCTACACCCGCACGCGCGACTGCTTCGAGGATTTCGTCAAGGTCATCGGCAGTGCCGATGCGGTGCTGCTGGCCGAGGTGTATGCCGCCGGCGAGGCGCCCATCGTCGCCGCCGACGGCCGCTCGCTGGCGCGCGCGCTGCGCGTGGCGGGCAAGGTGGACCCGGTGTTCGTGGACGACATCGCGTGCATGCCGCAGACCATCGCCGAGCAGGCGCGGGACGGCGACGTGGTGATCTCCATGGGCGCCGGCACGATCGGCAGCGTGCCGATGCAGGTGGCCGAGTTGTTGAAGGAGGCCTCAGCATGAACGTCGACGTGAAGGCGCTCGGGAAGGTGGCCGTGCTCATGGGCGGCAGCTCCGCCGAGCGCGAGATCTCGCTGATGTCGGGCGGCGGCGTGCTGGCCGCGCTGCAGGCGCTGGGCGTGGACGCGCATGCCTTCGATCCGGCCGAGCGCGAGCTGTGCCATCTCAAGCACGAGGGCTTCGCGCGGGCCTTCATCGCGCTGCACGGCCGCCACGGCGAGGACGGCACGGTGCAGGGCGCGCTGGAGCTGCTGGGCATCCCGTACACCGGCTCGGGCGTGATGGCCTCCAGCATCGCGATGGACAAGGTGATGACCAAGCGCGTGTGGATCGCCGACGGCCTGCCCACGCCGCGCTACGTGGTGCTGCCCGCCGACCGCCAGTCGCGCGAGGACGTGCGCACGGTGCCCGACGAACTCGGCCTGCCGCTCATCGTGAAGCCGCCGCACGAAGGCTCGTCCATCGGCGTGAGCAAGGTGACGGGCTACTCCGGCATGGCCGACGCGGTGGCGCTCGCGGCGCAGTACGACCGCGAGGTGCTGTGCGAGGAATTCATCGACGGCGAGGA
Organism: Rubrivivax sp.; assembly: GCA_044507405.1. Taxonomy (GTDB): domain Bacteria; phylum Pseudomonadota; class Gammaproteobacteria; order Burkholderiales; family Burkholderiaceae_C; genus Rhizobacter. The sequence goes on from JBIQJS010000010.1 coordinate 41,899, forward strand.
AGTGACCTGCCCGGTGCTCGTGCGCGATGGCGGGCCGGTCGCGCTGCCGGTGGTGCGCATCGCCGCGCCCGACGGCACCTACGACTACCAGAACAAGTACTTCACCGACGTCGTGCAGTACCACGTGCCGAGCGGCCTGCCCGAGGCCGAGGAGCGCGAGATCCAGCGCCTGGCGGTCGCGGCCTTCCGCTCGCTCGGCTGCCGCGGCTGGGGTCGCGCCGACCTGATGATCCGCCGCGCCGACCGCAGGCCCTTCCTGATCGAGATGAACACCTCGCCCGGCATGACCTCGCATTCGCTGGTCCCGAAGTCGGCGGCCGCTGAAGGCATGCCCTACGAGCAGCTCTGCCTGCACATCCTCGCGGGCGCTGCGCTCGACAGCAACCGGCCCTGAGACACACGACCATGCGCGCCCACGCCGCCACCCCTCGCTACCACCCGGCCGCCGTCGAGCTGCCGGGCGAGGTGCGCCTGGTCAACGTCACGGCCTCGCTGCTCTTCGCCGTGGGCGCGCTGCTGATGGCAGCCCTCGCGCTGCTGTGGCTCATCCGCCAGCCGGCGTTCAACATCCGCGCGGTCAAGGTCGAGGGCGAGGTGACGCGCAACAGCGTGGCGACCATCCGCGCCAACGCGCTGCCCAAGCTCGCGGGCAACTACTTCACGCTCGACCTCGCGCAGGGCAAGGAGGCCTTCGAGGCGGTGCCCTGGGTGCGCCAGGCCATCGTGCAGCGCGTGTGGCCCAACCGCCTGCGCGTGCTGCTGGAGGAGCACCACGCGGTCGCCTACTGGGCGATGAAGGACGGCGACGACCAACTGGTCAACGACCACGGCGAGGTCTTCCAGGCCAACCTCGGCGACGTGGAGGACGAGGCCCTGCCCACGCTGCAGGGGCCGGACGGCACCTCGTCGGAAGTGCTCGCCATGTACCGCCGTCTCGCGCCCCTCTACGCGGCGCTGGAGATGAACATCGAGCGGCTCGCGCTGAGCGGGCGCGGCTCCTGGCACGCCGAATTCGACAGCGGCGCCGAGATCGAGCTCGGCCGCGGCACGCAGGACGAGCTGGTGGCCCGCAGCGAGCGCTTCGTCGGCACCGTCACGCAGGTGATCGAGCGCTACCAGCGCCCGCTCGTCCATGCCGACCTGAGACACAACGAAGGCTACGCCGTGCGATTGAAGGGCATCACCACCACGACCACGGTGCCCGCAACGCCCGGCAGAAGGAACTGAGGGAAACATGCCCAAGGAATACAAGGATCTGGTCGTCGGCCTGGACATCGGCACCGCCAAGGTGATGGCGGTGGTGGCCGAGGTGCTGCCCGACGGCGAGCTGCGCGTCGCGGGGCTGGGCATCGCCTCGGCGCACGGGCTCAAGCGCGGCGTGGTCGTGAACATCGACGCCACCGTGCAGAGCATCCAGCAGGCGCTCAAGGAGGCCGAGATGATGGCCGACTGCAAGATCACGCGCGTCTACACCGGCATCACCGGCAGCCACATCCGCGGGCAGAACAGCACCGGCATGGTGATCGTGCGCGACAAGGAAGTGACGCCGGTCGACGTGGCGCGCGTGGTGGAGACGGCCAAGGCCATCAACATCCCGAACGACCAGCGCCTGCTGCTGGTGGAGCCGCAGGAGTTCGTGATCGACGGCCACGAGGTGAAGGAGCCGATCGGCATGAGCGGCGGCCGCCTCGAGGTGAAGGTGCACATCGTCACCGGCGCGCAGAGCGCGGCCGAGAACATCGTCAAGTGCGTGCGCCGCTGCGGGCTGGAGGTGGAGCAGCTCGTGCTCAACCCCAGCGCCTCCAGCCACGCCGTGCTGACCGAGGACGAGCGCGACCTGGGCGTGGCCATGGTCGACATCGGCGCCGGCACGACCGACGTGGCCATCTTCACCGACGGCGCGATTCGCCACACGGCCGTGATCCCGATCGCCGGCGACCTGATCACGAGCGACATCGCCATGGCGCTGCGCACGCCGACCAAGGACGCCGAGGAGATCAAGGTCGAGTACGGCGTCGCCAAGCAGCTGCTGGCCGACCCGGGCGAGCAGCTCGAGGTGCCGGGCCTCGGCGACCGCGCGCCGCGCATGCTCAGCCGCCAGGCGCTGGCCGGCGTGATCGAGCCGCGCATCGAGGAGATCTTCTCGCTCGTGCACCAGGTCATCCGCGAGAGCGGCTACGAGGAGCTGCTGTCGTCGGGCATCGTGCTCACCGGCGGCGCGGCCGTGATGCCCGGCATGGTGGAGCTCGGCGAGGACATCTTCCTCAAGCCCGTGCGCAAGGGCCTGCCGACCTACCACGGCGCGCTGCACGACATGGTGGCGAACCCCCGCTCCGCCACGGTGATGGGCCTGCTGGAGGAGGCGCGCCTCGGGCGCAGCCGCGGCATGCGCGCGGCGCAGCAGGCCGGCTCGGTGAAGACGCTCTTCGGCCGGGCCAGGGACTGGTTCCTGGGCAATTTCTAGAAGCGAGGGGACGACGATGAAGAGATCGCATCAGCGCATCGGCGCCCACCTCGGCGTTGGGCGGGCGCCGCCGCGAAGGCGACCCAGACGACCGCGGACCCCGGCTTCGGCCGGGCCACCGCGGCGAAGACACACGGGGCGGCAGCGACCCGGCACGGCGATACGGATTCAGACACTCATGGCAACTGCATCGAAGGATTGGAGCAACACATGGCTATCGAAATGATCGAAGAGTTCGACCTCGGCACCCAGATCAAGGTCATCGGCGTGGGCGGCGGCGGCGGCAATGCCGTCGACCACATGATTGCGCAGGGCGTGCAAGGCGTGGAGTTCGTCTGCGCCAACACCGACGCGCAGGCCCTCAACCGCTCGAGCGCGCACCACCTCATCCAGCTCGGCACCACCGGTCTCGGCGCCGGCGCCAAGCCCGAGGCCGGCCGCGCCGCCGCCGAAGAGGCGGTGGACCGCATCCGCGAGTCGATCAAGGGCAGCAACATGCTCTTCATCACCGCCGGCATGGGCGGCGGCACCGGCACCGGCGCCGCCCCCGTGATCGCGCGCGTGGCCAAGGAGATGGGCATCCTGACGGTGGGCGTGGTCACCAAGCCCTTCGACTTCGAAGGCGGCCGCCGCATGAAGGCCGCCGACGCCGGCGTGGCCGAACTCGAAGCCAACGTCGATTCGCTGATCGTGATCCTCAACGACCGGCTGCTCGACGTGCTGGGCGACGACGTGACGCAGGACCAGGCCTTCGCGCACGCCAACGACGTGCTGAAGAACGCCGTGGGCGGCATCAGCGACATCATCCACGTGCCGGGTCTCGTGAACGTCGACTTCGAAGACGTGAAGACGGTGATGAGCGAGCCGGGCAAGGCCATGATGGGCACCGCGCAGGCGAGCGGCCCGGACCGCGCGACCAAGGCCGCCGAAGCCGCCGTGGCCTGCCCGCTGCTGGACGGCATCGACCTCTCGGGCGCGCGTGGCGTGCTGGTGCTGATCGCGGCCGCACGGGGCAGCTTCAAGCTCTCGGAAAGCCGCAACGCGATGAACACGATCCGCCGTTATGCGGCCGACGACGCGCACGTGATCTTCGGCACCGCCTACGACGACAGCCTGGGCGACCAGCTGCGCGTGACGGTGATCGCCACCGGCCTCTCGCCCGCCCGCCGCCAGCAGCAGGCGCCGATGACCGTGGTGCACAACACCGTGGCCCAGCGCACCGGCACCGACAACATCCCGGTGCTGACGCAGCCCGTGCACACCACGCAGACGGCGCACGACTACAGCAGCCTGTCGGTCCCGAGCGTGTGGCGCAACGGCCGCACCGCCGCGGCGAAGGTGGATGCGCTCGCCAGCAACGGCATGGACGAGATCGAGATCCCGGCCTTCCTGCGCAAGCAGGCCGACTGACCACCCCGCGCAGCTGCTGCGCGGCCCGATCTGCGCCTGGAGGTGCTCGCCGTACACCCGTACGGCTGCGCTCCTGCAGGCGCACCTCGTGCCGCTCGCGACGCTGCTCGGGCGGCCAGTCCTTTGACTATCGAGGTGGTAGGCATACACAAGCCCGGGGAAAACCCCCGGCTCCTAAAATCATGCCCATGCTCGCCCAACGCACCCTGAAGTCGATCACCCGCGCCGTCGGCGTGGGTGTGCATGGCGGCCAACGGGTCGAGCTCACGCTGCGGCCGGCGCCGGCCGACAGCGGCATCATGTTCCGCCGTGTGGACCTGCCCGCGCCGGTGGACATCCCGGTCAATCCGCATGCGGTGTGCGACACCCGCATGGCGACCACCATCTCGCCCGGCGGCGACCCGGGTGCGCCCAAGGTCAACACCATCGAGCACCTGCTGTCGGCCTGCGCCGGGCTCGGGCTCGACAACCTGGTGGTCGACATCACCAACGAAGAGGTGCCCATCCTCGACGGCTCGGCCGCCTCCTTCGTCTTCCTGCTGCAAAGCGCCGGCATCGAGGTGCAGAAGGCACCCAAGCGCTTCCTGCGCATCAAGCGCCCGGTGGAGGTGCGCGAAGGCGAGGGCCCCACGCTCAAGTGGGCGCGCCTGGATCCGCACGACGGCTACAAGCTCACCTTCGAGATCGAGTTCAAGCACCCCGCCGTGGACCAGACCGGCCAGCAGTACACCTTCGACATGGGCTCGGGCCAGTACAAGCGCGACATCGCCCGCGCCCGCACCTTCGGCTTCACGAAGGACGTGGAGATGATGCGCTCGCGCGGCCTGGGTCTCGGCGGCAGCATGGACAACGTGATCGTGGTCGACGACTACCGCGTGCTCAACAGCGAAGGCCTGCGCTACGACGACGAGTTCGTGAAGCACAAGATCCTCGACGCCATCGGCGACATGCACGTGCTCGGCCATCCGCTGATCGCCGCCTACACCGGCTACAAATCGGGCCACGCGCTCAACAACAAGCTGCTGCGGGCTGTGCTGGCCGACGCCTCGGCCTACGACATCGTGACCTTCGAGGACGAACGCAAGGCACCCGCAGGCCTCGCCGCGCTTGCGCCGGCGTGGTAGCGAGCCCTCGCATGATCTAGGGAGACGCCCGGGCGCGGAGAGCGCGGGCCCGATGGTAAGGTTGGGCCTTCCTCAACCCCCGGATCGCATGGTCATCTACGGCTGGATCACTGCCGGCATCGTCGGCTTGCTGCTCGCCTTCAGCGCCATCTGCTGGGGCGTCTTTCTCGCCGCCGACAACGATGACTGGAAGCGCCTGGGCGTGAAGACGTTCCGCATCTCGCTCGTCTTCGTGCTGCTGTACATCAACGTGTACATCTACGCGCACGTGTTCGGCCTGGCCGAGAGCTCCGGCAAGTCGGTGATCGAGCAGCTGGCCGAAGAGGAATAGCCGGCCGGCTGCCGCCTCAGCCTTCCTTGCGCAACGAGGGGAAGAGGATCACGTCGCGGATGCTCGGGCTGTCGGTGAGCAGCATCATCAGCCGGTCGATGCCGATGCCGCAGCCCCCGGTGGGCGGCATGCCGTACTCGAGCGCGCGGATGAAGTCGGCGTCGTAGTACATCGCCTCCTCGTCGCCGGCGTCCTTGTTGGCGGCCTGCGCCTGGAAGCGCGCCGCCTGGTCCTCGGCGTCGTTGAGCTCCGAGAAGCCGTTGGCGTATTCGCGTCCCGTGATGAAGAGCTCGAAGCGCTCCGTGATGGACGGGTCGGCGTCCGAGGCGCGTGCGAGCGGCGAGACCTCCACCGGGTAGTCGATGATGTAGGTCGGGTCCCAGAGCTTTTCTTCCACGGCCGCTTCGAAGAGACCGAACTGCAGCTCCGGCAGCTTCCAATGGGCCGGCGCTTCCTCGCCCAGGGCCTGGAGCTTCGCGCGCAGCACGGCCGGATCGCCCGCCTCGGCCTCGCTCAGGCCGGCGTGCGTCACCAGCGAATCGCGCACGGTCAGGCGCGCGAAGGGTTTGTCGAGGTTGACCTCCCGGCCGCCGTAGGTCAGCACCGCCGAGCCGGTCGCGCAGCGCGCGGCGTGGCGCAGCACCTGCTCGGTGAAGTCCATCAGGTCGTGGTGCGTCCAGTAGGCCGCATAGAACTCCATCATCGTGAACTCCGGGTTGTGCCGGACGCTGATGCCTTCGTTGCGGAAGTTGCGGTTGATCTCGAACACGCGCTCGAAGCCGCCGACGATCAGGCGCTTGAGGTAGAGCTCGGGCGCGATGCGCAGGTACATGTCCTGGTCGAGCGCGTTGTGGTGCGTGATGAAGGGCTTGGCGTTCGCGCCGCCCGGGATGGGGTGCAGCATGGGCGTCTCCACCTCCAGGAAGTGGTGCTCGACCATGAACTGGCGGATCGCCGAGATGGCCTTGCTGCGCGCGGTGAAGCGGGCGCGGGCGTCCTCGTCGGTGATGAGGTCCACGTAGCGCTGGCGGTACTTCTGCTCCTGGTCGGTCATGCCGTGGAACTTGTCCGGCAGCGGGCGCAGGCTCTTGGTGAGCAGGCGCAGCGTGGTGACGCGGATGGAGAGTTCGCCCGTCTTCGTCTTGAAGAGCGTGCCCACGGCGCCGAGGATGTCGCCCAGGTCCCAGTGCTTGAAGGCGGCGTAGACCTCGTCGCCCAGCGCATCCTTGGTGACGAAGAGCTGGATGCGGCCGGTGGCGTCCTGCAAAGTGCCGAAGCTCGCCTTGCCCATCACGCGCTTGAGCATCAGCCGGCCGGCCACCGCGACCTCCACGCCCTGCGGCTCCAGCGTCTCGTTGTCGAGCGTGCCGTACTTGCGCAGCAGGTCCAGCGCGTGGTGCCTGGGCTTGAAATCGTTGGGGAAGGCGACGCCCTGTTTGCGGATCGCCGCGAGCTTTTCACGGCGTTCGGCGATGAGCTGGTTGGTGTCTTGTTCCATGGCGGCAGGCGAGGGCATCGGGCGGTTGAGCGAACCCGCGATTGTAGGTGCCGCCCCTAGAATCCAGCCCCCATGAGGCATGCGCTCGATCAGCTCTATTTCCTCGCCCTGGCGCTGATCAACACCGTGCACGGCCTGCTGCCCTTCGTGCTGCGCCCGCTGCTGTACCGGCTGTGCGGCTTTCGCATCCACAGGAGCGCCACGCTGCAGGGCGGCGTGCGCTTCTTCCACGTCGGGCGGCTCAGCGTCGGCGAAGGTTCGCTCGTGAACCGGGGCGTCTACCTCGACAACCGCGGCGGCATCACCATCGGGCGGCACGTCTCCATCGCGCACGACGCCAAGCTCTACACCATGGGCCACGACCCGCACGACCCGGGCTTCGCCACCAAGTCGGCGCCCATCCGCCTCGACGACCATTCGGTGGTCTTCGCCGGCGCGATGCTCATGCCCGGCGTGCACGTGGGGCAGGGCGCCGTGGTGATGGCCGGGGCCGTGGTGACGAAGGACGTGCCCCCTGGCCGCATGGTGGGCGGCAACCCGGCCGTCGATCTCGGCGCTCGCGGCTGCGTGCCGGCCTATGCGCTCAGGCGACGCTACTGGTTCGCCCACTGAGCCGCCGCCCTTGAGCCCGCGCCCTTGAGCCGCCGCATCGCCATCGTCGACCCGGGCTCGTTCCTCCTGCCCTACGACTTCCATCTGGTCCGGGCGCTGGCGGCAAGCGGCCGGCCGGTCGATTTCTACGGCTCGACCACGCGCTACAACGGCGAGTTCCTCGACGCGATGCGTGGGCTGCCCGGCGTGCAGGTGGTGGCGCGGGCGATCTCGGGCACCGTGGCCTCGCGGCTGGCCGGCGCCTGTGCCTACGCGCTACAGCTCATGAACGTGCTGCTGGGCGCCACGCGCTACGGCACGGTCAACCTCCAGTTCAGCGCCGCCTGGCCGCTGGAGTGGCTGGTGTTCGGGCTGCTGCGGCGCAAGTTCGTCTACACGGTGCACAACGCGGTGCCGCATGGTTTTGCGGGGCGGGTGCACGGGCCCACGCGTCGGCTCGCATCGCTCGCGCGCGAGCTCGTCTTCGTGAGCGAGGCCGTGCGCGACGACTTCCTGCAGCGCTACGGCGAGCGCTTCCGCGCCCGCGCGACGGTGCTGCCGCACGGCCTGCTGCCGGTCACGCCGCAAGCGCCGGTGGTGCCCTATGCGCCGCAGCCGCCGCAGCCGCCGCGCGCGCTCGTCTTCTGGGGCCGGGTGCAGCCGTACAAGGGCGTGGAGCTCTTTCGCGAGCTCGCGCGTTCGCCCCTGCTGCGCGAACGCGGCCTGGCGCTTGCGGTGCACGGCGCCTGGGCGCGCGAGCTCGCAGGCCTGAAGGCCGAGCTGCAGGCGGCCGGCGTCGCCCTGCACGACGGCTACCTCGACGAGACCGAGCTGCAGGCGCTCCTGTCGCAGGACGCCGTTTTCCTGCTGCCCTATCAGCGCGCCTCGCAGTCGGGCGTGCTCTACGCCCTGCTCAACCACGGGCGTGTCTTCTTCTGCACCGACACCGGCGACCTCGGCGCCTTCATGCGCCGCCATGGGCTCGAAGGCCTGCTGCTGCGCGACCGCAGCGCCGAGGCGGTGCTCGCCTGCCTGGACCACCTGGGCACGCACGGCGAGGCCGTGATGCGCCGCCTCGCCGCCGCGCAGCAGGCCTTGCGCTGGGAGCGGCTGGTCGCCGAATCGGGCCAGGCCTACCGGCTTTGAGCCCCGCTTTCTGCGTGGCCCGGTGCGACAATCCGCCGCCGCTCCGGACGCCTCGACCGCCCCCATGAAACGACTGATCCAAGCCGCGCTGGCGCGCGCAGGTTGGGAACTCACACGCGCCGCCGACCGCGAGGCCGGCGCCATCGCCGATCTCTCCGAGGCCGACCGCGCCATCGTGCAGCGCGTGGCGCCCTGCACGATGACGGGCGTGGCGCGCCGTGCCAGCCTCATCGGCGCGGTGGACCACGTCGTGAAGCACGGCATCGCGGGCGACATCGTCGAATGCGGCGTGTGGCGCGGCGGCAGCATGATGGCCATCGCGCTCGCGCTCATGGCCCGCGGCGACACCTCGCGCCATCTCTACCTCTACGACACCTTCGAGGGCATGAGCGCGCCCACGGAGCACGACAAGGCCCTGGGCGGCGAGCCTGCGACCGCGCAGCTCGCCCGCACCGCCCGCGACCACCCGCTGTGGGCCGTGGCCGGGCTCGAAGACGTGCAGGCCAATCTCGCGTCCACCGGCTACCCGGCCGATCGCATCCACTACGTGCGCGGCAAGGTCGAAGACACGATCCCCGCCACGCTGCCCGGGCGCATCGCGCTGCTGCGGCTGGACACCGACTGGTACGAGTCCACCCGCCACGAGCTGCAGCACCTCTACCCGCTGCTCGCGCAGCATGGCGTGCTCATCGTCGACGACTACGGCCACTGGCAGGGCGCACGCCGCGCCGTGGACGAATACTTCGCCGCCGCGCCGTCGCCCGTCTTCCTGCACCGCGTGGACTACACCGCGCGCCTCGTCGTCAAGGCATGACGACGGCGGCACCGACGCTCGCGCGCACGCTGCCGGCGGTGTATGCGGCGGCGGCCGTGCGCCTGCTGCTGCCGGTGCTGGTGCTGCCCCTCATGGCGAGCCGCCTCGGGCCCGAGGAATTCGGCCGCCTGAGCTTCGTGCTGGTGTGGAGTGCGCTGCTCTCGATGGTGGTGGAAGGCGGCTTCCTGGCCGCGGCCACGCGGCGCGCCGTCAACGCCGACGCGACCCGCCGCTGGCAGATCGCCCAGCAGGTGTTCGGCGCACGCTGCGTGCTGTGTGTCCCGGCAGCCGTGCTGGCGGTGCTCGCGGTGCGGTGGGTGGGGCAGGGCGGCGAGCCCTGGGCCGACACGCTGCTCATGGCGGCGCTCGCCTGTGCGCTCGGCTGGCCCGCGACCTGGTACCTGCAGGCGACGCAGCAGCTTGCGCAATGGGCACGCGTGGAGCTTGCGGTCTACGGCCTCCTGATCGCGGCGGCCTGGGCCTTCGCCCACACCGCCGTCGCCTACCTCGCACTGCAGCTCGCCGCCTCGACCGTGCTCGCGTGGCTGGGCTGGCGCTGGCTGCGACGCGATCTCGCGGGCGGCCGGCTCTGGAGCGCGAGTGCAGTGCGCCCCGGCCTCGCGCTCGGCTGGACCATGATGCCGGTCTCCATCGCCGGCGCGGCCTACTCGCATGCGCTGCCGGCGGCTGCCTCGCTGCAGCTCGCCAAGGCCGACCTCGGCACCTACTTCCTCGCCGACCGCCTGGTGCGCGCGGCGCTCAACGCGGCCGAGCCGGTGTTCGCGGTGGTCTATCCGCGCATCGTGACGCTCTTTCGCGAGAGTGCACGTGCGGCCCTGGCCTATGCCGCGCGCTGGAGCGTGGGGGGCATCGCGGCCGGGCTGATGCTGTGGGGCCTGGGCATCGCGGCATGGCAGACGCTCGAGCCGCTGATCCTCGACCGGGCCGGCGCGCATGACCTGGCCGCCCTGCGCGCGACGCTGTGGGTGCTGGGTGCGCTGCTGCCCATCCTGCTCGGCTGGAAGTTCATCGGCTACTGGATGCTCGGCAGCGGCCGCTACGACGTGGCCTACCGCGCCTGCGTGATCGTCGGCGGCCTCGCCGGCACGCTCGCCGCTGCCACCTGGGCAGGCGCCGCCACGCCGGCCGGGCTCGCCTGGGTGGCGGTGGGGGTCGAGCTGCTCGTGATCGCCGTGGCGGTGGCGGGCATCGGGCTGACCCGGAACATCCGGGGCGTCGCTCGCTGAGGACCGACCTTGGGCATCGACATCCACAACCTCAACCTCCTCGCCCACGCGCAGGACCTCGGCGTGCGCTACGAGCGCACGCTCGCCATCGGCCGCCAGGCGCTCTTCATCGAGCCCTTCGAGCTGGAGGATCACCGCCGCCTGCGCGGCCTGCCGCCGCTGGCCGAGCCGGCGCGTGCCGCGGGCGCGCCACGCTACTTCGAGCCGCTGATGCAGCAGTGGCTGGGCGCCCACGCCGCCGAGTCGGTGGATGCCTCGGCGTACGAACACGCCACCCACCTGCACGACATGAACCTGCCCTGGCCCGAGGCCAGCGCGCAGCGCGGCGCCTACGACGCCGTGCTCGACTTCGGCTGCCTGGAGCACGTCTTCAACTTCCCCGTGGCGTGGCGCAACGTGGTGGACGTGTGCAAGGTCGGCGGCCACGTGCTGCACGCCCTGCCGGCCAACAACCTCGCGGGCCACGGCTTCTACCAGTTCTCGCCCGAGCTCTTCTTCAACCTCTACCGCGCGGCCAACGGTTTCGAGCTGCGCGGGTTGTGGTTCGCCGTCAAGGGCGACCGGCGCCACTGGTGGCGCGTGGCCAACCCGATGGAGGTGAAGCGCCGCGTCAATCTCTGCAACGCGCACGAGGTCTACATGCTGGTGCTGGCGCGCAAGCTGCGCGAGACCGGCCCGCTGCCGGCGCCGCAGCAGTCGGACTACGCGCAGGACGAGTGGCTCACCGGCCCCTCGGCAGCGGCGACCGATGTGGCGCCCACGGCGCGCCAGCGCTTCGTGCGGCAGCTTGCGCACTGGGGCCTCATCGACACGTTGCGCGCCGCGCGCGAGCGGCTGCGTGCCGTGCGCCAGAGCGGCCTCGACCTGCCGGCGCCCGACTACCAGCGTGTGGACGTGCACGCGCTGATTCGCCGGTCATGAAGCAAGCGATCGTGCTGAGCAGAACTCCGTTCGGGC
>JBIQJS010000010.1:53580-60139 GCA_044507405.1 Rubrivivax sp.
GAGCAGAACTCCGTTCGGGCTGAGCAGAACTCCGTTCGGGCTGAGCCTGCCTGTCCTGAGCTGGGACGAAGGGTCGAAGCCCCGCCTCGCCCCATGAGCCGCCCGCCACGCATCCTCCTGCTCTGTGACCGCCTCGACATCGCCGGCGGCGTGGAGCGCTTCGTGTGCACGCTCGCCAACCACCTCGCCACCGAAGGGCTCGACGTCGCGGTCGGCAGCGTCGCCACGCCGCGCGAGGCGGTGCGCTACCCGCTGCGGCCCGCCGTGCGCGTGCTGCACGGGTCCCGGCGGCTTGCGGCCCACGATGCACGCTCGCGCATCGGCCGCGCCTGGCAGCTGCTGCACACGCAGTGGCGCATCGGCCGCACGCTCGCGCGCCTGGTCCGCGCGGAGCGGCCCGACGTGGTGCTGCTCAACGGCCTCACCACCGCCTGCTCGGTGCTGCTCTTATGCGACCGCGCCACCGCGGCGCGCACCGTCTGCTGCGACCACAACCATTTCGGCGCCCGCTCGGCGCTGTGGCAGCGCCTGCGTGCGAGGCTCTATCCGCGCGTGGCGGCGGTCGTGAGCCTCACCGAGGCCGATGCGCAGCGCTTTCGGGCGCTCAACGCGCACACGCAGGTCATCTACAACGGCTCGTCGCTGCGCGCCGATGCGCCCGCACATCCGCCAGAGCCGCTGGTGCTGGCGGTCGGCCGCCACGTGGCGCAGAAGGGCTTCGACCTGCTGCTGCGCGCCTGGCCCGAGGTGCTGCGCTCGCAGCCGCAGGCACGGCTGCGCATCGTGGGCGACGGGCCCCTGCGCGGCGCGCACGAAGCGCTCGCCGTAACGCTCGGCATCGGCGCCAGCGTCGAGTGGCTTGCGCCCACGCCGGAGGTCGAGCGCCTCTACCGCGAAGCCGCCGTGTTCGTGCTGCCCTCGCGCTACGAAGGCATGCCGCTCGCGCTGCTCGAAGCGCAGGCGCTGGGCGTGCCGGCCGTGGCCTTCGATTGCCCGACCGGGCCGTCCGAGATCCTGAGCCCCGAAACCGGTCGGCTGGTCGCGCGCGAAGACGCCCACGCCCTCGCGCAGGCGCTCGTCGAGCTGCTGGCCTCGCCCGCGCTGCGCGCCGGCATGGGCCGCGCCGCCATCGCGCGCAGCCGCGCGCTCTTCAGCCCCGAGGAGCACGCGAGGCGCTGGACGACGCTGCTGCGCGAGGTCGCCCTTCATGCCGCCTACGGCCGGAAGGTGAGGGCATGAGCGGCGAGCGCATCGTCTCGGTGATCGTGCCCTGCCGCAACGAGCGGCGCTACATCGAGCGCTTCTGCGCCGGGGTGCTGGCTCAGCAGCTGCCGGCGGGCTGGTCGCTGCAGCTGGTGATCGCCGACGGCGAGAGCGACGACGGCACGCGCGAACAGTTGCAGGCGCTCGCAGCCGCGGATGCACGCATCGCCTGGATCGACAACCCGGCGCGCATCGTCTCCACCGGCCTCAACGCGGCGCTCGCGGCGGCACAGGGCGAGATCATCGTGCGCATGGACGTGCACACCGAGTACGCGCCCGATTACGTCGCGCAATGCCTGGCGGTGCACGCCGAGACCGGCGCCGACAACGTCGGCGGCCCATGGCACGCCGAGCCGGACGCCGACGCCGAGGCGATGCAGCACGCGGTGGCCGCGGCCTTCCAGTCGCGCTGGGTGGCCGGCGGCGCCCGCTCGCGCGACCTGGCCTACGACGGCCCGGCCGACACCGTCTACCTCGGCAGCTGGCCGCGCGCCACCTTCGAGCGCTACGGTGGCTTCGACGAGACGCTGGTGCGCAACCAGGACGACGAGCACAACCTGCGCATCGTGCAGGGCGGCGGGCGCGTGTGGCAGAGCGCGCGCATCCGCAGCACCTATCGGCCGCGCGCGCGGCTGGCGCAGGTGTTCCGCCAGTACCTGCAGTACGGCTACTGGAAGCCTTTCGTGATGAAGAAGCACGGGCAGCCGGCGTCCATCCGCCACCTGATCCCCGGCGCTTTCGTGGCGGCACTTGGCGTGCTCGCGCTGCTGGCGCTCGTCGGCATCGTGTGGCCGCTCGCGGTGCTGCTGGCCACCTATGTCGCCGCGGTGCTTGCGCTGACCGCAGGTGTGGCCGTCTCGCAGCACACGCCGGTCGCCGTCGCCTGCCGCATCCCGCCCGTGATCGCGGCCTACCACGTGGGCTATGGCCTCGGCTCGCTCATGGGCGCCTGGGACGTGCTGCGCGGCGCTGGCGGCCGCAGCCGCTTTGCAACCCTGACGAGGTGAGCATGGGCACGTCCAAGGAATCCGACGAGACGCAGGCCGTGCGCGAGCGCTACGCGCGGCGCGCGAAGCAGGACCCGCGCTACAGCCTGCTCAACCCCGCCGCGCTGTGGCCGCTGCAGGAGCGCCAGCGCGCCATGCTCGCGCTCTTCCGGCGGCTCGGCTGGCACGATCTTTCGGCGCTCACCCTGCACGAGGTGGGCTGCGGCAGCGGCAGCAACCTGGTCGAGTTGATCCAGCTCGGCTTCGCGCCCGGGCATCTCTCCGGCGTGGAACTGCTGCCCGAGCGGCATGCCCAGGCGCGTGCCCGCCTGCCGGCGAGCGTCTCGCTGCTGCAAGGCGATGCGCTCGTGCTCGCACCGCCGCCGGCGAGCGTGGACATCGTGTTGCAGAGCACCGTGTTCTCGTCGCTGCTCGACGACCTCTTCCAGCGCCGGCTGGCCGCGTCCATGTGGGAATCGGTGCGGCCGGGGGGCGGCGTGCTTTGGTACGACTTCACTGTGAACAACCCGCGCAACCCGGACGTGCGCGGCGTGCCGCTCGCGCGCGTGCGCGAGCTCTTTCCGCAGGCGCGCCTGAGCGCACGCCGCCTCACGCTCGCCCCGCCCATCGCCCGCGCCGCCGTGCGGGTGCACCCCGCCCTCTACACTGTGTTGAACACCCTGCCGCTGCTGCGCACGCACGTGTTGTGCTGGCTCGCCAAAGACTGACATGAGCACTTCCGAGACGCTGCCTTTCCTGCCGTTCGCGCTGCCCGACATCGGCGAGGAGGAAATCGCCGAAGTGGTGGACACGCTGCGCTCCGGCTGGATCACGACCGGACCGAAGACCAAGCGCTTCGAGGAGGACTTCACCGCCTTCCTGGGCGACGCATCCCTGCAGTCGCTCGCCGTCAACTCGGCGACCGCCGGGCTGCACCTCGCGCTCGAAGCGCTGGGCATCGGCCCCGGCGACGAGGTCATCACCACCACGCACACCTTCACCGCCACCGCCGAAGTGGTGCGCTATCTCGGCGCCGACGTGGTGCTGGTGGACATCGACCCGGCCACGCTGTGCATCGACCCCCAGGCGGTGGAGGCTGCCATCACGTCGCGCACCAAGGCCATCCTGCCGGTGCACTACGGCGGCCTCGCGGCCGACATGACGGCCTTGCTCGCCATCGCGCGGCGGCATGGCCTCAAGGTGGTGGAAGACGCGGCGCATGCGCTGCCCACCACCTGCGGCGGCCGGCTGGTCGGCACGCTGGAATCGGATGCGACCGTCTTCAGCTTCTACGCCAACAAGACCATCACGACGGGCGAGGGCGGCATGGTCGTCACCCGCGACGCTGCGCTCGCCCAGCGCATGCGCACCATGCGCCTGCATGGCATGAGCCGCGACGCCTTCGACCGGTTCACCGCCAAGGTGCCGAGCTGGTACTACGAGATCGTGGCGCCGGGCTTCAAGTACAACCTGACCGACATCGCGGCGGCGCTCGGCATCCACCAGCTCAGGCGCGCCCAGGCCTTTCGCGAGCAGCGGGCGGCGCTGGCGCAGCGTTATGCGCAGGCACTGGCGCACCTGCCGGTGCTGCTGCCGCCGGATGCCCCTGCAGGTGATGTGCACGCCTGGCACCTGTACCCGATCCGCCTCACCGACGAGGCCCGCGTGCCGCGCGACACCTTCATCGAGCGCCTCTATGCCGCCGGCGTGGGCTCGAGCGTGCACTACATCCCGCTGCACTTGCAGCCGTATTGGCGCGACCGCTACGGGCTCGCGCCTGAGGCCTTCCCGCATTCGCAGCGCGCCTACGAGCGCATGGCGAGCCTGCCGCTCTACACCCGCATGCGCGAGGCCGACGTGGACCGCGTGGCGCGTGCGGTGGAGCAGGCGCTTCGTTGACGCCGCCCTGGGCATGCTCAAGCGCTGCTTCGACCTCGTGATCTCGGCCCTGGGGCTCGTCATCCTCTCGCCGCTGCTGCTGGCGATCGCGGTGTGGATCAGGCTCGACTCGCGCGGGCCGGTGTTCTTCCGGCAGGAGCGCATCGGCCGGCATGGCGTGCCTTTTCGCATCCACAAGTTCCGCACCATGGCGCACGGCGCGGGCGGCGCGCAGATCACGGTGGGCGCCGACCGGCGCATCACGCGTGCCGGCGCCGTCCTGCGCCGCACCAAGCTCGACGAGCTGCCGCAGCTGATCGACGTGCTCAAGGGCGACATGAGCCTCGTCGGCCCGCGGCCCGAGGTGCCGCGTTATGTGGCCCTCTACCCGGCCGCCCTGAAGGACAAGGTGCTGAGCGTGCGCCCCGGCATCACCGACCTCGCCTCGCTCGAATACCGCGACGAGGGCGAGCGCCTCGCCCGCGCGGCCGATCCCGAACATGAATACGTGCACGTGGTGATGCCGGCCAAGCTGGCGCTTGCGGCGCAGTACGTCGAGCGCGCCTCGCTCGCGTTCGACCTGCGGCTGATCCTGCGCACCCTCCGACTGGTCTGGTGGCGATGACACACGAACCGAACGGCGCCGCCGCGCCCACCGTCTGGCACCGGCTCGACCGCACCCTCGCGCGGGTGCGCCCGAAGCGGCAGCCGCTCTCGCTGCTGGTCGACGGCATCGTGATCGCGGTGTGCTGGAACGTCACCTACCTCTTCCGGCTGGGCTTCGAGCGCTGGATCAGCGCGCGGCCCGACTACGACCCCTACGTGATGGTCGGCGTGGTGGCGGTGTACCTGCTGGCCTTCATGCTCGGCGGCATCCCGCGCGGCATGTGGCGTTTCTCGGGCTTCGCCGAGGTCAAGCGGCTGACGATCGCCTGCCTCAGCGCCGGGGCCGCGTGTGCGGTGATGGTCTCGATGGCGAGGCTCGCCGAGGTGCCGCGGGCCGTGCTGGGCCTGCACCCTTTCATCGCGCTCATGGGCGTGTGCATGGTGCGCATTGCCTACCGCATGGTCTACGAGCACGCCCGCTCGCGCATCACCGGCAGCGACGAAGAAGTGCGCCGTGCCATCGTGATGGGGGCAGGCGGCGCTGCGCGGCGCCTGCTGGCCGGCATCCACCAGCAGGGCTGGATCGTGCTCGGCCTGCTCGACGACGACCCGGACAAGCATGGCGCGCGCATCGGCGGCGTGGAGGTCATGGGCACGCTCGCCGATGTCGCCCGCCACGACGTGCGTGCGGGTGCCACGCATGTGATCGTGGCCCTGCCCACCGCGACCGCGGCGCAGCGCCGCCGCGCGGTCGACCTGGCATCGACCACCGGGCTGCCCGTGCTGACCGTGCCTTCCGTGAGCGAGCTGCAGGACGGGCGCACCCGCATCGAGCGCGTGCGCAGCATCGAGCCCGAAGACCTGCTCGGCCGCGAGCCCGTGGTGCTCGACGAGCCTGGCATTGCCGAGCTCATCTCCGGCAAGACGGTGCTGGTGACGGGTGCCGGCGGCTCCATCGGCTCGGAGCTGTGCCGCCAGGTGGCGCGCTACGGCCCGTCGCGCATCGTGCTCTTCGAGCTGAGCGAACTGGCGCTCTACCAGATCGAGCAGCAGCTCTCGGAGCTGCATCCGCACCTGCCACTGGTGCGGCTGATCGGCGACGTGAAAAGCGCCGACCAGATCGGCCATGCGTGCACCACCTACCGGCCGCAGATCGTCTTTCACGCGGCGGCGTACAAGCATGTGCCGCTGATGGAAGACGAGAACGCCTGGATGGCGCTGCAGAACAACGCGCTCGGCACCTGGCACGCGGCCAACGCTGCCGCGCAGGCGGGGGCCGAGCGCTTCGTGCTCATCAGCACCGACAAGGCCGTGAACCCGACCAACGTGATGGGCGCGAGCAAGCGTGCCGCCGAGATGCTGCTGTCGCACCTCGCCACGCAAGGCCATCGCACCCAGTTCGTCGCGGTGCGCTTCGGCAACGTGCTGGGCTCCAGCGGCAGCGTGATCCCGAAGTTCAAGGAGCAGATCGCCAAAGGCGGGCCGCTGACGGTGACGCACCCCGACATCACCCGCTACTTCATGACGATCCCCGAAGCGGCCCGCCTGGTGCTCCAGGCCGCGGCCCTCGCGCAGACCGGTCAGGTCTACGTGCTCGACATGGGCGAGCCGGTGAAGATCGTCGACCTCGCACGCGACCTCATCCGCCTCTCAGGCCACCGGCCGGAAGAAATCGGCATCGTCTTCAGCGGCTTGCGGCCGGGGGAGAAGCTCTACGAGGAGTTGCTGGCGGATGCGGATGAGACGCTGGCGTCGGAGCATCCGCGGTTGAGGATTGCGAAGCTGCACGAGCCGGTCGCCGAGGCCTGGGCCACGCATGTGCTGGC
>JBIQJS010000223.1:0-1692 GCA_044507405.1 Rubrivivax sp.
TCTTGCCGGCGGCCTTGTCGGTGACCGCCATCACGATGGCGACGTCGCCGTTCTTGCCGCTGGTGATGAACTGCTTGACGCCATTGAGCACGTAGTCGTCGCCGTCGCGCACGGCGGTCGTCTTCAGGCCATCGGCCTGCGAGCCCACGTGCGGCTCGGTGAGGCAGAAGGCGCCCAGCATCTCGCCGCGCGCGAGCGGCTTGAGCCAGCGCTCCTTCTGCACCTCGCTGCCCCAGGCCATGAGGATGGCGCACACCGGGCAGTTGTTGACGCTCACGACCGTGGACGTCGCGCCGTCGCCGGCGGCGATCTCTTCCAGGATCAACGAGAGGCTCAGGTAGTCGAGCCCTGCGCCGCCCCACTCGGTGGGCACCGCCACGCCGTAGCAGCCGAGCGCGGCCAGGCCCTGCAGCGCCTCGGCCGGGAAGTGGTGGGTCTTGTCCCACTGCGCGGCGTGGAGCGCGACGTGGTCCTGCACATAGGCGCGCACGGCGTCCTGGATCGCGCGGTGGTCGTCGGACAGCAACATGGCGGCGTCTCGTGGGCGGCGGCTACCAGGGGATGGGCGTGCCGTCGTGGTCGAGGAAGCGGCCGTTGTCCTCGGGCGTGAGGCCGGCGATCACGCGGCGCATGTCGTCCACGCTCACGTCCACGTCGAGGTCGGCGCCCGCGCCGCCCATGTCGGTGCGCACCCAGCCGGGGTGGAAGCTCACGCAGATGGCCTGGCCCTCCAGCATCAGCGAGACGTCCTTGAGCACCGAATTGGCCGCGGCCTTGGAGGCGCGGTAGAGCCAGCCGTTGGACGAACTGCGCCCGCCGATCGAGCCCATGCGCGAGGAGATCAGCGCCAGCCGCGCGCCGGGCGCCAGCGCCTCGGCGATCTGCGGGATCACGCGCATGGGGCCGAGCACGTTGGTGTGCATCACGGTGTCGAAGTCGGCATCGGTGGGCGCCTGCAGGCGGTGCAGGCTCGGACCGTAGACACCGGCGACGAAGACGGCCACGTCGAAGCCCGCACCGTCGACCTGCCACGCCAGGCGCGACGCACTCTCGGCGTGGGCCACGTCGAGCTCGATCGCGCTCGCGCCCAGGTCGCGCAGGCGCTGCAGCGCCTCGGCCCCGCGCGCGGTGGCGGTGACGTCGTGGCCTTCGGCACGGTACTGGCGCACGAACTCGTAGCCGATGCCGCGGGTCGCGCCGATGATGAGCGCCTTCATGCCACCAGCTCCACGCCGAGCGCCGTGGCTTCGCCGCCGCCGATGCACAGCGCCGCCACGCCACGCCTGCGGCCCTGCTTGCGCAGGGCGCCGAGCAGCGTGACCACGATGCGTGCGCCGCTCGCGCCGATCGGGTGGCCGAGCGCGCAGGCGCCGCCGTGCACGTTGACGATCTCGTGCGGCAGCTTGAACTCGTGCATGGCCGCCATGGTCACGGCGGCGAAGGCCTCGTTGACCTCCCACAGGTCGACGTCGCCGACCGACCAGCCGTTCTTCCTGAGCAGCTTGTCGATCGCGCCCACCGGCGCGGTGCTGAACCAGGCCGGCGCCTGCGCATGCACCGTGTGGCCGACGATGCGCGCCACAGGCTGCAGCTTCATCTGCTGCGCGGTGGACTCGCGCATCAGCACCAGCGCGGCCGCGCCGTCGGAGATGCTCGACGCATTGGCGGCGGTGATGGTGCCGTCCTTCTTGA
>JBIQJS010000224.1:0-1686 GCA_044507405.1 Rubrivivax sp.
GGCAAGGCGTACGCCGTCGGCTCGCCCCGCTACGCCGCCGCGCGCGCCCCGCTGCCTTCCGCAGCCCAAGCGCAGGCCGCGCGCCTCGAGGACGAGGGCAAGACGGTGGTGGTGCTGCTGCAGGGCCACACCCCGCTGGGCCTCATCGCCATCCGCGACGAGCCGCGCGCCGACGCCGCCGAAGCCGTCAAGCGCCTGACGCGCCTGGGCGTGAGGAGCGTGATGCTCACCGGCGACAACGCCCGCACCGGCCAGGCCATCGCCGATCACCTGGGCCTGGAGGCGCGGAGCGAGCTCCTGCCCGAGGACAAGCTCGCCGCCATCGACGACCTCAAGCGCCACGGGCAGGTGGCGATGGTGGGCGACGGCATCAACGACGCGCCCGCCCTGGCGCAAGCCGACGTGGGCGTCGCCATGGGCGGCGGCACCGACGTGGCGCTCGAGACGGCCGGCGCCGCGCTGCTGCGCGCCAACGCCACGGGCGTGAGCGACCTGATCGAGCTGTCGCGCGCCACCATGCGCAACATCCGCCAGAACGTGACGTTCGCCCTCGGCCTCAAGGCCGTCTTCCTCGTCACCACCCTCTTGGGCATCACCGGCCTGTGGCCCGCCATCCTCTCCGACACCGGCGCCACCGTCGTCGTCACCGCCAACGCCCTGCGGCTGCTGCGCTTCCAGCCCAACCAGGGGAAGGAGTCAGCATGACCTTGACCGCCAGCGCGCCGCCCGCCGTCGACACCAGCGGCGAGTGCGAGGTACGCCTCATGCACCCCGACGCCGTCGCGCGCGTCCAGGCCGCCCTGCCCAGCCCGGAGGCGGTCGAGGCCGCCACCGAGCGCCTCAAGCTCCTCGCCGACCCCACCCGCTACCGCGTGCTAAGCGCCCTGGCGCGAGAGGAGCTGTGCGTGTGCGACCTGGCGGCGATCGCCGGCGTCAACGAGAGCAGCATGAGCCACCAGCTCAGGCTCCTGCGCGCCCACGGACTGGTCGCCTTCCGCAAGGAAGGCCGCATGGCGTACTACCGGCTCGCCAGCGACACCGTGAGGCCGCTGCTATCCCCATCGCTCCTAAAGGGATAGGCGACTCGGGAGCACCGCAAGGACCAAGTTCTATGACACACCGGGCCTGAGCCATTTGCACGACTTCGCACTGCGTGTCCGACTAATGGGCGGCCCATCGCATCTTGGCACCCCTTGAACTAGGTTTGCTCGTTGCGTAAGCGCCAGCAATCCTTATCACCCTCGGATGCTCCCCCTGGTCACTAGTTGACTCTGAGGCACGAGGTGTCTTATTCGAGACGGTGAGACGATTTCGGCTCCCAGTTGAGGCGCTACGTCCAGGAGTAGAAGGTATGTCGAGAACTAGAGAATTGGCGAATTGTCAGGTGTCAAGCAAACCGGACGACGCATAGAGAAGAACCAGCTCCCCTAGGTCGAGCGCCGCAAACCGATAAAGGCTGAAGCGACCGAGTCCCGCGTTCAGGCACGCCATTAAGACTTCGCCAGCGGGGAGCGGCTTCTACCGGCGTTCTCAGGTCAAGTTCCGTCCGTTCTCAGTTCGTTCTCAACTGAACTTCCATGTTCTCAGTTCTAACTTCCGCTCTACACCTCTACCCTCACCCAGACAGCTGCCCGATGATCGAGAACATCGGCAGGAACATGCCGGCCACGATGAAGCCGACGATGA
>JBIQJS010000115.1:0-10467 GCA_044507405.1 Rubrivivax sp.
GGCGGCATCTACACCAACGTGGTGGCCGAGCACCGCAAGAAGGGCTGGAAGCCGCTGCCGGCCGTGGAGCTGCCGCGCCACGTGGAAGAGCGCGGCCTGCTCTGACGCCTGCGCTTCAGCGCAGCGGCGCGCCCAGCGCCATCGTCCAGTAGTGCGTGTAGGTGTTGCGCGGCCCGCCGGGCACGCAGGCCACGCCCACGTGCACGAGGTCCGGCTTCATGAGGTTGGCGCAGTGGCCGGGGCTCGCGAGCCATTGCTGCACGACGCCATCGACCGTGCCGCGCCCGCCCGCCAGGTTCTCGGCCAGGGAGCGCCAGTTGTAGCCGGCCGCGTCGGCACGCTGGCGCAACTCGGTGCCGCCGGTGCCGGTGTGCGAGAAGAAATTGCCGGCGACCATGTCGCGCGTGTGGCGCTCGGCGACGCCTGCCAGCGTGTCGTTCCAGGCGAGCGGCGGCGCGGCGGCGAAACGCCCTGCACTGCCGCAATGGGCGCCGCGTGCGCGAGCGGCGTTCACCCGGGCGATCACGCTGGCCTCGAAGTTCGCAATGCCGCAGTTTCCCCGCGGCTGCACGACCGGCCTGGCGGCCGTCGCTGCCGGCTTCGGTGTCGCGTCGGTGGGGCCGGCGCTGCACGCCACCGCCGCCAGGGCGAGCAGGACTGAGGAGATGGCTGTTTTCATGAACCGCGTTGTAGCAAACCACGCGCCGCACGGGCACCGCGTTTGCCGGGTGCGGGCATGGCGAAACCCGACATCCGAATCGGCATCTCCGGCTGGCGCTACGAGCCCTGGCGCGGTGTCTTCTATCCCGAGAAGCTGACGCAGCGGCGCGAGCTGGAGTACGCCTCGCGCATGCTGCCCACCATCGAGATCAACGGCTCGTTCTACTCGCTGCAGAGCCCCGAGTCGTATGCGCAGTGGGCGGCCGACACGCCCGAGGACTTCGTTTTCGCCGTGAAGGGGCCGAAGTACATCACCCACATGCGGCGGCTCAAGGAGGTGGAGACGCCGCTGGCCAACTTCTTCGCCAATGGCCTCTTCGAGCTGGGCCCCAAGCTCGGGCCCATCCTGTGGCAGTTCCCGCCCATGCTGCCCTTCAAGCCGGAGCGCTTCGAGGCCTTCTTCGCCCAGCTGCCGCGCGACACCGAGGCCGCCGCGGAGATCGCCGCGCGGCATGACCGTCGTGTCGAGGGCCGCACGAGCCTCATGCCCGACGCGAAGCGGCCAATCCGCCACGCGGTCGAGATCCGGCACGAGAGCTTCAACGATCCGGCCTTCATCGCGCTCCTGCGCAAGTACCGCATCGCGCTCGTGGTGGCCGACACCGCGGGCAAGTGGCCGCTGCTCGAAGACCTGACGGCCGACTTCGTCTACCTGCGCCTGCACGGCGACGAGGAGCTCTACGCGAGCGGCTACAGCGAGGCCGCGCTCGACCGCTGGGCGCACCGCATCCGCACCTGGAGCGAAGGCGGCCAGGTGGACGACGCGCGCCTGGCCTCGCCCAAGGCCGCCCCCAGACGTGCCAGGCGCGACGTCTACGTCTATTTCGACAACGACGTGAAGGTGCACGCGCCCTACGACGCGGCCACGCTCATGCGCAAGCTCGGCCTCCCGACCCCGCTCGGCACGCAGGGCCAGCCCGTGTGGCCGCCCGGATGGAAGGCGCCCGTGGTGCGTGGCGGCTCGGAGGGCTTCAGCCGGCGCCCTCCCCGATAATCGGGCGCATGAACCCCCTGCTGGACAAGCTCCATCCGTACCCCTTCGAACGGCTCAGCGCCCTCACCAAGGACATCACGCCCAACCCGGCCTACAAGCCGATCAGCCTGGGCATCGGCGAGCCCAAGCACGCCACGCCGCAGCTGGTGCTGGAGGCGCTGACCGCAGGCTTCGGCGGGCTGGCGGCCTACCCGGCCACCGCCGGCGAGCGTGCGATGCGCGAGGCGTGCGCCGGCTGGCTGGCCCGCCGTTACGGCGTGACGGTGGATGCGAGCACGCAGGTGCTGCCGGTCAACGGCTCGCGCGAGGCGCTCTTCGCGCTCGCGCAGACGGTGGTCGATCCGACCCAGCAGGGCGCGACCGTCGTCTGCCCCAATCCCTTCTATCAGATCTACGAGGGCGCAACCCTGCTCTCCGGCGCCGCGCCCTACTACGTCGCGAGCGACCCCAAGCGCAATTTCGCCGCCGACTGGGACGCCGTGCCCGAGAGCGTGTGGGCCCGCACGCAGCTCGTCTATGTCTGCTCGCCAGGCAACCCGACAGGCGCCGTGATGCCGCTTTCCGAATGGAAGCGGCTCTTCGAGCTCAGCGAGCGCCACGGCTTCGTGATCGCCTCCGACGAGTGCTACTCCGAGATCTACTTCCGCGAGGAGCCGCCGCTCGGCGGGCTGGAAGCGGCGATGCAGCTCGGCATCAAGGACTACCGCAACCTGATCGCGCTCACGAGCCTGTCCAAGCGCTCCAACGTGCCGGGCATGCGCTCGGGCTTCGTCGCGGGCGATGCGCAGCTCATCCGCAAGTTCCTGCTCTACCGCACCTACCACGGCAGCGCGATGAGCCAGATGATCCAGCGCGCGAGCATCGCGGCCTGGAACGACGAGCAGCACGTGATCGACAACCGCGAGAAGTACCGCCGCAAGTTCGCGCAGGTCATGCCGGTGCTCGAAGGCGCGCTCGACGTCAAGCTGCCCGACGCAAGCTTCTACCTCTGGGCCGGCGTGCCGCGCCACGTCGATGGCGGCGACGACATCGCCTTCGCCCGTGGCCTCCTGGCTCAATACAATGTGACGGTCCTGCCCGGCAGCCTCCTGGCCCGCGAAACCAACGGGCTCAACCCCGGCGCCGGCCGCGTGCGCCTGGCCCTGGTGGCCGAAGTCGAGGAATGCCTCGAAGCCGCGCAACGCATCCGCTCCTACGTTCAATCGTCCTCAAAGAACCCATGACCCAGCAACTCCAGACCCTCATCGACGCCGCGTGGGAAGACCGCAGCAACATCTCCGCCAAGAGCGCCAGCGCCGAGGTGCGCGAGGCCGTCGAGCACGTGGTCAACGAGCTCAACGCCGGCCGCATCCGCGTGGCCGAGCGCAAGGCGGTCGGCGACTGGACGGTGAACCAGTGGGTCAAGAAGGCGGTGCTGCTCTCCTTCCGCCTGAACGACAACGCGCTGATGAAGGCCGGTGAGCTCGCCTTCTTCGACAAGGTGCAGACCAAGTTCTCCAACCTCTCCGAAGACGAAGTGCGCGCGACCGGCGTGCGCATCGTGCCGCCGGCGGTCGCCCGCCACGGCAGCTACGTCGGCAAGAACGTGGTGCTGATGCCGAGCTACGTGAACATCGGCGCCTACGTCGACGAAGGCACCATGGTCGACACCTGGGCCACCGTCGGCTCGTGCGCGCAGATCGGCAAGAACGTGCACCTGTCGGGCGGCGTGGGCATCGGCGGCGTGCTGGAGCCGCTGCAGGCCAACCCGACCATCATCGAGGACAACTGCTTCATCGGCGCACGCTCGGAGGTGGTCGAGGGCGTGATCGTCGAGGAGAACTCGGTCATCTCGATGGGCGTGTTCATCAGCCAGAGCACCAAGATCTACAACCGCCTCACGGGCGAGATCAGCTACGGCCGCGTGCCGGCGGGCTCGGTGGTGGTGAGCGGTTCGTTGCCGGCCGCCGACGGCAGCCACAGCCTGTACTGCGCGGTGATCGTGAAGCGGGTCACGGCCAGCACCCGCGAGAAGACCAGCATCAACGAACTGCTGCGAGACTGAGACGCGGCGTACCGGCCGTACCGATCAATCCATCGAGGGACACACGATGAGCGGCAACATGGAGCGCGTGCTGCGGCTGATGGCGGACAAGGGCGCGTCCGACGTGTACCTGTCGGCCAACACGCCCATCCTCATCAAGATCAACGGCCAGCTGCTGCAGCTCTCCGACCAGCCGCTCACGCCGGCGCAGCCGCGCATGCTGCTGGCCGAACTGCTCACGCCCCAGCAGATGGAGGAGCTCGACGACACCGGCGAGCTGAACGTCGGCGTGGGGCTGAGCGGCGTCGGCAGCTTCCGCCTGAGCGGCTTCCGCCAGCGCGGCACGATCGCCGCCGTGTTCCGCTGCATCCCGCACCAGATCCCGACGCTGGAATCGCTCAACGTGCCGACGCTGCTGAACAACCTGGTGCTGGAAAAGCGCGGCCTCATCCTGATGGTGGGCGCCACCGGCACCGGCAAGAGCACCACGCTCGCGGCCATGCTGGAGCAGCGCAACCAGCAGATGGCCGGGCACATCCTCACCATCGAGGATCCGATCGAGTTCCTGTTCACCAACAAGAAGGCCGTGGTGAACCAGCGCGAGGTCGGGCGCGACACGCAGTCGCTGCAGATCGGCCTGCGCAACGCGCTGCGGCAGGCGCCCGACTGCATCCTGATCGGCGAGATCCGCGACCGCGAGACCATGACCTCGGCCATCTCGTACGCGCTGTCGGGCCACCTGGTGCTCGCCACGCTGCACGCCAACAACAGCTACCACGCGCTCGGGCGGATCCTTTCCTTCTACACGCCGGAATCTCGCCCCGCCCTGCTCTCCGACCTCGCCTCGGGCCTCAAGGCCATCGTGTCGCAGCGTCTCGTGCGCGCGACCGCCGGCGGCCGCCGCCCCGCGGTGGAGGTCATGCTCAACACCAAGCTCGTGGCCGAGCTGATCGAGCAAGGCGACTTCAACGGCGTGAAGGAAGCGATGGAGAAGTCGCTCGCCGAAGGCTCGCAGACCTTCGAGGCCGACCTTGCCCGCTTGATCGGCGAAGGCGTGATCACGCGCGACGAAGGCCTGTCGTATGCCGACTCGCCCACCAACCTGATGTGGCGCCTGCAAAACGACATGGAGCCCGTGTCGCGCCTGCAGCCCAAGAAGGAGGAGGTGGACGACCAGCCCACCTTCACCGAGATCACGCTCGACGTGCCGGGCGACGACGGCCGCAACAGCGGATTCCGCGCCACGCGCTTCTGACGGATGCCTGCCGACCACTCCCAGGCGCTCGCCCTGACCGAAGCGCTGATCGCCCGCCGCTCGGTCACGCCCGAAGACGGCGGCTGCCAGGCGCTCCTCACCAGCCGCCTCGCCCCGCTCGGCTTCGAGTGCGAGACGTTGACGTACGGCCCGGACGACTTCCGCGTCACCAACCTCTGGGCCGTGCGCCGCGGCCGGCCGGGCAGCAAGCTGCTGGTCTTCGCCGGCCACACCGACGTGGTGCCCACCGGGCCGCTCACGCAATGGTCGAGCGACCCCTTCGTGCCCAGCCACCGTGGCGGCAAGCTCTACGGCCGGGGTGCGGCCGACATGAAGACCTCGATCGCGGCCATGGTCGTCGCCATCGAGGAATTCGTCGCCGCCCACGGCAAGGCGTGCGCCGGCATCGCGCTGCTCATCACGAGCGACGAGGAAGGCCCCTCGCGCGACGGCACGGTCAAGGTCTGCGAGCTGCTGCAGCAGCGCGGCGAGCGGCTCGACTACTGCATCGTCGGCGAGCCCACCTCGGTGAACCGCCTCGGCGACATGATCAAGAACGGCCGCCGCGGCTCGCTCTCCGGCCGGCTCACGGTGCGCGGCGTGCAGGGCCACATCGCCTACCCGCAGCTCGCGCGCAACCCGATCCACCTGGCCGCGCCGGCGCTCGCCGAGCTCGCCGCCATCGAGTGGGACCGCGGCAACGAGTACTTCCCGCCCACGAGCTGGCAGATGTCCAACATCCACGGCGGCACGGGCGCGACCAACGTCATCCCCGGCGAGCTCGTGATCGACTTCAATTTCCGCTACTCGACCGAGTCCACGCCCGAGGGGCTGAAGTCACGCGTGCAGGCGGTGCTCGACCAGCACGGGCTCGAATACGCGATCACCTGGACGCTGAGCGGCGAGCCGTTCCTCACGCCTCGCGGGGCGCTGGTGGAGGCGCTCGCAGGCGCGATCCTCAGCGAGACGGGCGTCGAGACCGAGCTCTCCACCACCGGCGGCACGTCCGACGGCCGCTTCATCTCGAAGATCTGCGAGCAGGTCGTGGAATTCGGCCCGCTCAACGAAAGCATCCACAAGATCGACGAGCATGTGGCCGTGGCCGACATCGAGCCGCTCAAGAACATCTACCGCAAGACACTGGAAGGACTGCTGCTTTGAACATCCTCAGCACTTCGGTACGGGCACGGGCGCCGGGCCGCCCCACGCCGTGCGAGGCCCACTCCGGGGGCCGTTCGACGTCTGCGGCGAACAGGGGGCTGTCATGACGCTCATCGACTGCATCACCGCGCAAGCCGCCCGCCTCAAACAGGCGGGC
This sequence comes from Rubrivivax sp., assembly GCA_044507405.1. Classification (GTDB taxonomy): domain Bacteria; phylum Pseudomonadota; class Gammaproteobacteria; order Burkholderiales; family Burkholderiaceae_C; genus Rhizobacter. The sequence goes on from JBIQJS010000115.1 coordinate 6,311, forward strand.
GTTTCGTTTGGACACGGCACGACCAACGCGTTCGACGAGGCCGCCTGGCTGGTGCTGTGGGCGCTGGGCCTGCCGCTCGACGAGCTGGAACCGCACGCCAGGCGCGAGCTGAGTGCCGAGGAGCTCGCGAAGATCGAGGCCGTCATCGCCGAGCGCATCGAGACCCGCCGCCCCGCCGCCTACATCACGAAGGAGGCCTGGCTGCAGAACGTGCCCTTCTACATCGACGAACGCAGCATCGTGCCGCGCTCCTTCATCGCCGAACTGCTGGCCGATGGCGAAGGCGACGGCACGCTGGACGCGTGGCTGTCCGACCGCACGCAGCGCGTGCTCGACCTGTGCACCGGCAACGGCAGCCTGGCGGTCATCGCCGCCATGGCCTACCCCGAGGTGACGGTGGACGCCGCCGACCTTTCCGACGACGCACTCGCCATCGCGAAGATCAACGTCGAGAAGCACAAGCTCGGCAAGCGAATCCGCCTGCTCAAGTCGGACCTGCTGGACGAGATTCACGGGCCGTACGACCTGATCGTCTGCAACCCGCCCTACGTCAACGCGCAGAGCATGCGCGAGCTCCCGAAGGAATACCTGCACGAGCCCACGCTCGCGCTCGCCGGCGGCGACGACGGCATGGACCTCGTTCGGCGCATCGTGAAAGAGGCCCCCTCACGCCTGAGCGAGATCGGCGTGCTGGTGCTCGAGATCGGCAACGAGCGCGCGCATTTCGAGCATGCGTTTCGCAAGCTCGAGGTGGCGTGGCTGGAGACGAGCGCCGGCCACGACCAGGTGCTGCTGGTCACCCGCGACGCACTGCAGCGCTGGCAGCGCTGAGCACACAGGCGGCGCGCGATGCGCGCAATCCACCACGCCTGCTCCACCGTTTGGCCGATGGGGCGTGCACCGCCGCCTGCGGATAGTGGGGCTCGTTCCACCACCGGACACGGCCCATGCCCGAGATCTCCTGCGCACCGCGCGGCACGAACGCCGCGCTTCGCCCCCTCGCCTGGACGCTTGCAGCGCTGCTGGCCGCCTGCGGTGGCGGCGGTGGCGGCGGCGATGACGGCCCCTTCGGGGGAGGTGGCGGGGGTGGTGGAGGTGGCGGAGCCGGTGGTGGCTCGACGGCCACCGTGGCCACGGCGCAAAAGGTCGACTTCCCCACCCTCGGCACGCCCGACATCGGCAGCCTGCATGCCACCAACGATGGCGTGTACCTGCGCATGTACGACACCACGGCCGGCACCGACGTGATCGTCAAGCGCACGGCCCGGGGCTCCACGCCCGGCCGCTGGATGCAGTGGACGCTGCCGGTGGTGGCCGGCACCTACCGCGCTGCCTACACCGACAACGAAGGCGTGGACGAATTCAGCATCCATTGGGTCGGCCTCTCGCCCACCTATGGCCCGCCCCGCTACGGCTACTCCAACATGAACAACGGCGGCATCTCGCAGGACTACGAGGACGACCGCCGCATGAAGATGATCGTGCCGGATGGCGATGCCAGCACGAGCGGCCTGTCGTGGGGCTTGAAGAGCGGCGAGGTGTGGCGCGAGTCGCGCCGCGGCAACGCCTCCACCCACTTCAGCGCCCGTTACGAGCGCATTGCCACGATCAGCGACACCGGCCTGGGCGGCTGGCCTGCCGTGGCCGACAGCACCGGCCAGCTCTATGCCGCGAGCGGCTCCGACCTCTATCGCATCGGCGCGACCGGCGACGTGGAACAGTGGGACCTGTCTCAACTCGGCTACGGCAACATCCACACGCTCATCTACAAGCACAACCGCCTGTGGATCGGCTACCGCGACCGGATCCTCACGCTGGGGCTCGGTGAAGACACGATCCGCAGCTTCTCGACGCTCACCCACCCGCTGGCCGCCACGGCCTTCGGCCCGCAGTTCTGCATCGCCGGGAGCACGCTCTATGCGGCCGATGGCACCGCCTACGGCGCCCTGCCGAGCAGCACCACACAGCGCCCGTGGCTGCAGGGGCCGGGCACCGTGCCACCCGAGACCTTGATCGCACTGACCAACATCTCGAGCGCCGTGCAAAGCGGCATGTACTGCGCCGGCAACGGCACGCCGACCCTCTACGCCGCCGGCATCGACCTGGCCGATGGCGGCAAGATGAAGCTCCACCTCATCACGCCGCGCTGAGGCGCGGCGCGCCGCTCAGACCTTCGCCAGCGCCTGCTCGAAGTCGGCCTGCAGGTCGGCGTGGTCCTCGATGCCCACGGAGATGCGCACCAGCGATTCGCTGATGCCCATCTTCTGGCGCTTCTCCAGGCCCATCTCCCAGAAGATGGTCTGCGCCACGGGAATCGCGAGCGTGCGGTTGTCGCCGAGATGGCTGGACTTGATGACGAGTTCCAGCGCATCGAGCATGGCGAAGGTGTCGTGCCCGTCCTTGAGCTCGAAGCTCATGAGCGCGCCATAGGCTTTGAACCATCGCCTGGCGTCCGCGTGCTGCGCGTGGCTCTCCAGGCCCGGGTAGTGCACCGCCGCCACCTTGGGGTGCTGCTCCAGCCAGGTGGTGAGCTTCAAGGCGTTGTCGCAGGCGCGGTCCATGCGCAGCGCCAGTGTCTCGGCACCGGTGGCGATGCGGTGGGCGGCCTCGGCGGTGAGCGTCGCGCCGATGTCGCGCAGGCCCTTCTTGCGGATCTGCAGCAGGCCCCAGGTCTTGGGCGCACCCTTCTTGTAGGGCGCCTGGATGTTGGGGAACGTGCTCCAGTCGAAAAGGCCGGTGTCGGTGATCGCGCCGCCCAGCACGTTGCCGTGGCCGCTGATCGACTTGGAAAGCGAATTCATCACGAGGCCGGCCTTCACCGCCGAGGGGCGGAAGAGGTAGGGCGTCGTCATGGTGTTGTCCACCACGTAGAGAATGCCGCGCTCGGCGCACAGATTGCCGATGGCTTCGAGGTCGGCGACCTGGGTGCGCGGGTTGGCGATCGTTTCTACGAAGACAATACGCGTCTTCGGCGTGATCGCGGCGGCAACGGCCTGCGCATCGGTCGCATCGACCAGCGACACCGAGCAGCCCAGGTTCTCGACGGTCTGCAACAGGCTCGCCGTGTTGCCGAAGAGGAACTGGCTCGAGACGACGTGGTCGCCCTGCTTGAGCAAGGCGAAGAGCATCGAGCCGATCGCGCCCATGCCGGTGGCGAAGCTCACGGTGCCCACGCCGCCTTCGAGCAGCGTGATCTTGGCTTCCATCGCCTGCGTGGTCGGGTTGCCCTGGCGGGCATAGATGTGGCCGCTGCGCTCGCCCTGGAAGACGGCGGTCAGCTCGGCGGCGGTTTCGTAGCCGTAGGCCGCCGAGGTGTGCAGGGGCTTGTGGGTGGCGCCGTGCTCGGCGCCGCTCAGGCGATCGGCATGGAGCAGTTGTGTGGTGAGGCCGCGGCTCATGGGTGGTCTCGCAATGGATACGGAATGAAGCAGTCATGATAGTCATCAAGAACGTCACCCTGCGCCGCGGCACGAAGATCGTGCTGCAGGACGCGAGCGTCACCCTCCAGCCGGGCGAGAAGATCGGCCTCGTGGGCCGCAACGGCGCAGGCAAGTCGTCGCTCTTCTCCCTGCTGACGAACCGGCTGCAATCCGACGCCGGCGACGTCTCGATCCCGCCGCGCTGGCGCGTGAGCGAGGTCGCGCAGAACATGCCCGAGACCGACCAGGGCGCGACCGACTTCGTGCTCGAAGGCGACACGCGGCTCATGGAGGCGCAGACGGCGCTGGCGGCCGCCGAGGCGGCCGACGACGGCAATGCCATGGCCGAGGCGCACCACGAGATCGCCGAAGCCGGCGGCTTCGAGGCGCGCCCCAAGGCGCAGGCGCTGCTCATGGGCCTGGGCTTCCGGCTCGACCAGCTCGACGACCCGGTCAACAGCTTCTCGGGCGGCTGGCGCATGCGCCTGCAGCTCGCCCGCGCGCTCATGTGCCCGGCCGACCTGATGCTGCTCGACGAGCCGACCAACCACCTCGACCTGGATGCCCTCGTCTGGCTCGAAGCCTGGCTGCAGAAGTACGAAGGCACCATGCTCGTGATCAGCCACGACCGCGAGTTCCTCGACGCCATCACCAAGGTGACGCTGCACCTCGACGAGACGCGCCTCACCCGCTACACCGGCAACTACACCGCCTTCGAGGAGATGCGCGCCGAGCGCA
>JBIQJS010000225.1:0-1658 GCA_044507405.1 Rubrivivax sp.
CAACGCATGCCGCGCCCGTGCTGGTATCAGGAGGAATTTCTTGACCCGGGAGGGTCAAGAAAGGGGGACATGAACGCAACACGGCGCCCCGCCGCAGCGTGCCCTCGCAAGACGCGGCCACGGCGGCGCGTCGACCGGCCGGCGCGCCGCTCAGGCCGGCCCGCCATCGCCGAGCAGTTCGAGGGTGCACGCGTCGCGCTCGCCGCCGTACCATCGCGCAAGCGCCAGCGACCACACCGGCTCGCCCGGCGCCACCAGCTCGAAGAGCGTGAGACAGGAGCGGAATTTCAGGTCGTCGGGCGAGCCGAAGATCTCGTGCGCCGTCTTGCCCGGCACCGCCAGCACGCGCTGCACGCAGCGCTTGAGGCGCGGGCCGAGCACCGGGTGCGCCCAGTAGGCGGCCGCTTCCTGCTGCGAGGCGATGCCGTAGCGCTGCGCGGTCTCGCTGCGGCCGAGCGCGCGGAGCTGCGGGAACACGAACCACATCCAGTCGCTGCGCTTGTCGCCGGCCGACAACTCGGCCTCGACGGTGGCCATCACCGGCGCCTGGGCGTCGACGAATCGTTGAAGGTCGTGCGGGTCGCTCATCGGCAGTCGTCTCCTGGGGTCATGGGCTGTCCACGACAGGAGCAAGCGGCGCGCCGCGTGCGGCCGCGGCGCCGAAGGCCGCCCGCGCATCGTGCGGGCGACGCTCAGGCCGCGGCGAGACGCGCGTGCGCGCGGCGGCGATGCAGCACGACGCCGGTGACGGCGTAGCAGCCGGCGACGTTGCCCAGGCACACGAGCGTGTAGTTCGGGTCGCGGCTCACGTAGTGCGCGTAGAGCAGCGAGACGGTGGACGAGGCGCACCACAGGCCCCAGGTGGGCAGCGACACGTCGGCCGCGCCGTTGCGGCTGCGCCAGACGGCGCGCACCTGGGTGACGTAGCCCAGCACGAAGATCACTCCGAAGAGCCCGTACAACGCACTCACCCACCGCAACACGACCGCCTCCCTACCGTTGCCGGCAGTGTCGATCCGCGGCGCATGCGGGCATGTGCAGAACAGCGGGGTGGCGACCGGCTAATTGCGGGGCAGGCGCGGCCGCAGCCGGCGCTCGGCGAGCTCGAAGGCGAGCTGGGTGACGAGCGCCAGCACGGCCGCCGGGATGGCGCCCGCGAGCAGCGCCGTGTGGTCGTTGAGCGCCAACCCTGTCACGATGCGCTCGCCGTAGCCACCGGCGCCGATGAAGGCGGCGATGGTCGCCGTGCCCACGCTGATGACGGCGGCGGTCTTGATGCCGGCGAGCATCACCGGCGCGGCCAGCGGCAGCTCGATGCTGCGCCAGCGCTGCGCCGCGGTGAGGCCGAGCGCCGTGCCGGCCTCGCGCAGGCCGGCGGGCACCTGGCGCAGGCCGGTCGTGGTGTTGCGCACCACCGGCAGCAGCGCGTAGAGCGCCAGCGCCACCAGCGCCGGCACCGTGCCGATGCGGCCCAGCAGCGGGATCAGCATCGCCAGCAGCGCGAGCGAGGGCACGGTCTGCAGGAGGCCGGCCACCGCCATCACCGGCGGCTCCAGGCGTGGCAACGCCGCCGCGGCGGCACCCAGTGGGATGCCCACCGCGCACGCTGCGGCCACCGCCACGGCGACGAGCAGCAGGTGCTGCACCGTGAGGCGGCC
>JBIQJS010000116.1:0-10090 GCA_044507405.1 Rubrivivax sp.
CGCCGACCGCGACCTGGTGAAGGTCTGGCAGAAGATGAACGCGCCGCGCTTCGACCACGTCATGCTCAAGACCAAGACGGTCGGCGCCGAAGCCACGAAGGAGGGCATCCGCGTGACCTTCGAAGGTGAGAACGCGCCCAGGGAGCCGCAGGTGTACGACCTGGTGCTGCAGGCCGTGGGCCGCGTGCCCAACGGCAAGCGCATCGGCGCCGACAAGGCCGGCGTGGCGGTGAACGAGCGCGGCTACATCCCCGTCGACATCCAGATGCGCACCAACGTGCCGCACATCCACGCCATCGGTGACATCGTGGGCCAGCCCATGCTCGCCCACAAGGCGGTGCATGAGGGCCACGTCGCGGCGGAAGCCGCTTCGGGCGATCGCCATGCGGCCTTCGATGCGCGGGTGATCCCGAGCGTGGCCTACACGGACCCCGAGGTCGCCTGGGTCGGCCTCACCGAAGACGACGCCAAGGCCCGCGGCGTGAAGGTGAAGAAGGGCCTCTTTCCCTGGTCGGCTTCGGGTCGGGCGATCGCGAACGCGCGTGACGAAGGCTTCACCAAGCTGCTCTTCGACGCCGAGACGCACCGCATCGTGGGCGGCGGCATCGTCGGCACGCATGCGGGCGACATGATCGGCGAGATCGCACTCGCCATCGAGATGGGCGCCGACGCGGTGGACATCGGCCGCACCATCCATCCGCACCCGACGCTCGGCGAGAGCCTGGGGCTGGCCGCCGAAGCCGCCGAAGGCGTGTGCACCGATCTGCCGCCCGTGCGGCGCTGAGGTGCGCAGGTGCCGCGCAGGCGCGCGGCGCGTCAGCTGTCTAGCGGTTGCTTTCCTGCACGATCAGCCACTGCCCGCCGATCTGCTGCCACACCATGCTCTTGAGCATGACGTCGGTGTAGCTGTTGGAGCGGTAGCTCTGGCGGAAAGTGGTCTCCACGCGGCCCGGCGCGAGCTCGCGGGCCTCGATCTCGTCGAGCTTGACGTTGATCTCGCCCGGCCTGGTCACCATGCGGCGCCGCTGCGACTGCCAGGTCCGCGCATCGCTCTGGCCCGAGCGGAAATCCGGCGCGTAGAACGAGAGGTAGCGGTTCACGTCCTTGGCCTGCCAGGCGTTGGCCCAGTCGTTGAGACGGCTCATCGAGGCGGCCGTGGCCACGGCCGATTCGGCCGAGCGCGGGCTGGCCGCGGAGGTGCGCGCCGGTGCCGCGGGGGCCGCCGGCGCCTGCGAGCCGAGCGCGCGGCGGTTCAGCGCGTCGAGGTTCAGCGGTGCGATCTCGATGGCCTCGAGCGGGCAGCGGCCGGGGGCGTCTTCGCCGGCCGACCAGTTGTCGGACTCGGCAGGGGCTTCGTCGCTGCGCGTGATGCCGAGCTGCGCGCCCAGGCGGTTGAGCGCGGCCTGCACGCGCACATAGGCGATGCCGAGGTCGAACTCGGCGTTGGCGTACGAGCGGCGAGCGGTGTAGAGCTCGTTCTCGGAGTTCAAGAGGTCGAGCAGGCTGCGCTGGCCGATGTCGAACTGCTGGCGGTAGGCGTCGCGCGCCTTCTCGATGGCCAGCGTGTTGCGGTCGAGGTAGAGCAGCTGGTCGGCGAGCTTGCGCGTGTCGTTGTAGGCGATGGCGAGCGTCTGCCGCACCTCGCGGCAGGTCCGATCGCGCTGGTCGGCCGCCTGGTTGACGAGGTTGACCTGCTGGCGCACGCGCGCGCGGTCGCTGCCGCCGTTGAAGAGGTTCCAGTTCAACACGACCTCGGCCGTGCTGTCGTTGCGCTGGTCGCGCACGCCGTCGAGGTTGCGGCCGGTGCCCGAGCGCAGGCGCGCTTCGAGGCGCGGCTGGTAGGCCGATTCACGTGCGGTGAGGGCGTCCTGCGCGGCGCGCAGCGCCTCGATGCTCGCGCTCACGGCAGGGCTGCGGCGCGCGGCTTCGAGCGACGCGTCGTTCGGCGTGGCGGGCACGCCGTCCTTCAGCAGCGAGGGCAGGGGCAGCGCCTGGGGCGGCGCTTCGCCCACCACGCGCTGGTAGCGCGCCGAGACGTCGTGGAGGTTGGACAGCTCGGTGGCGAGGTTGGATTCGGCCAGTGCCAGGCGCGCACCGGCCTGTTCGAGGTCGACGCCGCGGCCCACGCCCGCCTGGAAGCGCGACTGGATCTGGTTGAAGGCGCTCTTGTGCGAGACGTAGCTGTCTTCGGCGAGCTCGACCAGGCGGCGATAGCGCAGCACGTCGTAGTAGGCGCGCGCGGCTTCGAGCGCGGTCTGCTCGGTGGCGTCCACCAGTTCGAAGTAGCGCGCGAGCTTCTCGTGGCCGAGGCGGCCGACTTCGTTCTTCGTGGCGAGCCCGTCCCACAGCAGCTGCGTGAGCGTGAGCGCGGCACCGGTGCGCGAGATGGACTGGTTCTGCGGCGTGCGGTTGTCGATGCTGTCGCGGTCGCGGCCGGCCGAGGCGGTGAGGTCGAGCCGCGGGTAGTAGCCGCCGCGGGCGGCGTCGACCGCATCGGCGGCTGCGCGATACGCATTGAACCGGGCTGCGACGTCGGGGCTGGTGCCGACGGCCTTCTGGGCGGCTTGCATCAAGGCCTCGTTGCTCTGGGCTCCGGCGCTGGCAGCGAATACCAGGGCGAGGGCGGCAGTCAGGGCTCGGGTCTTGAAGTGCATCGGGTGTTCTTTCGGAGACGTCGCCTTGGGTAGTGAGGGGTTCCTTCGACGCGCCGCGAGTTTAGCGGTGGGTCCGGACGCGTCTCGCCCCCCTGACCGCATGGCGGGCCGGGACTATTTCACGGCACGAGCCGCTGTGGACACGTTCCGTGAAAAAGGCCCGGCGCCTGGCGCCGCAGGAAGGCAACGGGGAAGGCAGGATGCGGCTCAACGCCACAGGAGACCTGACGACGACAGCACGCAGGTCCGTCTTGCGCTCCCGCCGTGCCCCTCACTCATCCGTTCACGCTCCTGGTGCGCGATCTCCGCGCGGGTTGCTGCTCGCCGCTGCGGCTGCTGCTGAGCGTGTGGCTGGCGGTGGCGCTGCTGGTGCCGGGGCTGCCGAGCCAGGCCTGGGATGCCGAGCGCATGATGGCCGCGGCGCGCCGCATCTCGCCGCAGGCGGTGGCCGGCGTGGAAGCGCTGCAACCGATGTTGATGCAGGCCACCGGTGTCGACGACGTGGCGCGGCTGCGCACCGTCAACGACTTCTTCAACCGGCGCATCCTCTTCCGCGAGGACAAGGAGGCCTGGAACCGGGTCGACTACTGGGCCAGCCCGCTGGAGAGCCTCGGCCGCGGCCAGGGCGACTGCGAGGACTACGCCATCGCGAAGTACTTCAGCCTGCTCGCCGCGGGCGTGCCGGTCGCCAAGCTGCGGCTCGTCTACGTGCGCGCGCAGATTGGGGGCCCGCAGGGGGTGGTCCAGGCGCACATGGTGCTCGCCTACTATGCGACCCCGGGCGCCGAGCCCTTGATCCTCGACAACCTCATCAGCGAGGTGCGGCCCGCCTCGCGGCGGCCCGACCTGGTGCCGGTGTTCAGCTTCAACAGCGAAGGCCTGTGGCAGGGCGTGGGCGAGGCTGCGGCGGGCGATCCGGCCGCGCGCCTGTCGCGCTGGCGCGAAATCCTTGTGAAGGCGCGTGCCGAGGGGTTCCAATGACGCGCACCGCACCGACAAGAGAACCGAGAAGGAAGAACGCATGTCGCTGATCCGGCAGATCTGGCTCCTGATGCTCGCGACCGTGCTGCTGGCCTGGGTGGGCAGCGTGACGGTCTCGGTCGAATCCGCGCGTCACTACCTGGAGACGCAGCTGCGCCTGAAGAACGCCGACAACGCCACGTCTCTGGCGCTGGCCCTCTCGCAGCAGAAGGGCGACCGCGAGCTGATGGAGCTGCTCATGTCGGCGCAGTACGACACCGGCTACTACCACCGCATCAAGTTCACCGCGGCCGACGGCAGCGTGCCCTTCGTGCGCGAGGCGCCGGCCACGGGGCAGCGTGCGCCGGCGTGGTTCGTGCAGCTCGTGCCCATCGCCTCGGAGCCGGGCATCGCGCAGGTGTCGGACGGCTGGCGAGCGCTCGGCAAGGTCGAGGTGGTGAGCCATGCCTTCTTCGCGCACGACGAGCTGTGGGCCGGCACGCTGCGCACGGCCCTGGCGCTGGCGGTGGTGGGGCTGCTCGCAGGCGCCGTGGGCGGGCTCCTGATGCGCCGCATCCGCAAGCCGCTCGATTCGACCGTGGACCAGGCGCATGCCCTGGTGGCAGGCGAGTTCCGCATCGTGCCCGAGCCGCGCGTGCCCGAGCTGCAGCGCCTCACCCGCGCGATGAACACCATGGTGAGCCGCCTGCGCGTCACCTTCCAGGCGCAGGCCGAGCAGCTCGACACGCTGCACCGCCAGGCCAACTGCGACCGGCTCACGGGGCTTTCCAACCGCGCGCACTTCCTCGGCCAGCTCACCGGCGCGCTGCAGCGCGAGGACGGCACGGCCGAAGGCGGCCTCGTGCTGCTGCGCGTGATCGACCTGGCCGGCATCAACCGCCGCCTCGGCCACGCCGGCGCCGACCAGGTGATCGCGACCGTCGCACAGGCACTCAAGCCTTACGCCGAGCGGGTGCAGGGCTGCTTCCTCGGGCGGCTCAACGGCGCCGACTTCGCACTCTGCCTGCCGGTGCCCGGCGTGGCGCGCGAGACGGCGCAGGCGCTGTCGGATGCGCTCTCGGCGCTGCTCGGCGGGCGTGGCGGCACGGCCGCCGTGTGCGTGGGCGCGATCGAGCTGCGCCGCGAGATGACGCCGGCGCAGGTGATGAGCGCGGCCGATGCGGCGCTCGCCCGTGCCGAGGCGCGCGGCCCGTTCGCGGTCGAGCTCTCCAGCGAGCCGGTGCACAGCGTGGCGATGCTCGGCGAGGCCGCGTGGCGACAGCGCATCCGCGACGCGCTGGTGCAGGGCCGTGTGCACCTCGTGAGCTACCCGCTCGTCAACGCACGGCGCGAGCTCGTGCACCTCGAGTGCCCGCTGCGCCTGCAGCTCGAGGACAACGGCGAGTTCGAGCCCGCCGCGCGCTGGCTGCCGCTGGCGATGCGCAGCCGGCTCACGGTGGACATCGACGAGCGCGCCCTGGCGCTTGCGCTCGCCGAGTCGGCCGCCGACGGCCAGCAGCGTTGCGTGAACCTGTCGCCCGCGTCGCTGGCCGACAGCGGCTTCGCCGCACGGCTGCGTGCGCTCCTGTGGGATGCGCCGCGTGTGGCGCGCCTGATCTGGCTGGAGGTGGCCGAGTCGGCCGCGGTCGAGCACTTCGAGCTGCTGCAGGAGCTGAGCCGCCAGCTGCGCCCGACCGGCGTGCGCCTCGGGCTGGAGCATGCAGGTGAGCGCCTGGGCCTGATCCCGCGCCTCTTCGAGGCGGGCCTCGACTACGTGAAGCTCGACGCCGCGATGATCACCGGCGCCGGCACCGACGAGCACCGCGCGACCTTCGTGCGCAGCACGGTGACGCTGCTGCACGGGCTGTCGTTGCAGGTGTATGCCGAGGGCGTGTCGGATGCGACGGACGCGAAGGTGCTGTGGGAATGCGGCATCGACGGCGCCACCGGGCCGTGGATCAGCGCGGAGATGGCCTCGGGGGCTTGATCGGCGCGGGGCCTTCGACAAGCTCAGGCCGAACGGAGAGGGGTGAGCTCACGCCTCACGAAGGGTGAGCTCAAGTGGAACGGACGGTGAGCTCACGCCGAACGGAGCGTCGAGCGACCGGCTTCTCGCGCTGACCATTCCCTCCGTTTGCGTTGAGCGCCCCTCCGTTTGCGTTGAGCGCCGCCTCCATTCGCGCTGACCGCCCCCGCCGTTCGCGTTGAGCCTGTCGAAACGCCTCGCCGCACGCGGCCGGCTCACCCAGAGCCGGCCGTCGCCCGTCAAGTCCCGTCCACCAGCAGCTTCGACCGGTTCAGCAGGTCCTGGATGATCTGCTGGTCGGTGTTGTAGGAGCCCGACGCGGTGAGGTCCACGTTCTGCAGCGTGATCTGCTGGTCCACCGCCGTGGCGTTGAAGCCACCGGAGAAGCCGCCGCTGCTGCTGATCTGGATCACCGTGTCGTTGCCCACGCGCGAGAAGTGCAGGAAGCTCGTCAGGTTGGCCGACGACTCGCCCTGCAGCAGGTCGCGCAGGTCAAGCACGTCGCCGCCGGCCGAGACGGCCGCATTGCTGAAGTCCTGCACCACGTCGATGGCCGCCGTGCCCGGCGTGCCGCGGTCGGCAAGCTCCCAGCGGAACACATCCGAGCCCGAGCCACCCACCAGCGTGTCGTTGCCCGCGCCGCCGATGAGCGTGTCGTTGCCGGTGCCGCCGCGCAGGATGTCGTTGCCCGCACCGCCTTCCAGCCGGTCGTTGCCGCCCTGGCCGTAGAGGATGTCGTTGCCGTTGCCGCCGCGCAGCGTGTCGTTGCCGCCGCGTGTGTCGGTGGCCAGGTCGAACTGGCCGTGGTTGTCGCGGATGTACTGGTAGATGCGCGCGCTGCTCGGGGCTGCGCCGTCGATCGCGGTGAGGTAGTCCACCAGCGCCTGGTAGCCGCGGCCGTCGTGCGAACCGGCGGGGTTGCCGGCCCACGCGAGGTGGTCGGTGTTGATGACGTCGCCGAAGATGATGTCGTTGCCGTCACCGCCATTGACCGTGTCGTTGCCGACACCCACCGGGTTGGTCGAGACGGAGCCGTTCTGCAGCGCAGCCGTGAGGTCGGAGGCGGAGAGCACGGTCTGCGGCTGGCCGACAGTGCCGGTGACGGTATAGGGCACGAACTGCCACGTCGACCAATCCCAGTAGCTCCCGATGTTCTGGGTGGCGGTGCCGGTGCTCGAGGTGTTGTCGAAGAAGCGCAGGTAGTCGTTGTTGATGTCGTTGCCGATGCCGATGGCGTGCATCTCCACGCGGTTGGCGCCGGTGAGGACACCCGAGCCATCCACCAGCGGGCGCGAGGCGGCCACCGAATCGCGCAGCACCTCGTAGCTCGTGCTGTTGCCGCTGCCTGACAGCGTGTTGTTGTTGTTGCCGCTGTAGTAGTAGGTCGGGTTGCCGTCGGTGAGGAAGAACGAGAGGTTCTGGTAGTTGGCCGCGGCATTGCGGCCTCCACCGACCTGGCTGTTGAACCACGAGACGGCCTGCAGGAAGCCGGCCTCGTAGTTCGTGCCCCCGTTGGCCGTCAGGGCGTTGATGGCGCTGATGAGCGTTCCGACGTTGCCGCTGGTGAGCCCATTGACGGTGAACGGGCTGGACGCGTGATCCGAGAAGCGGATGAGCGTCAGATTGACCGTGCCGTCGTGGGTCGCGAGCTGGTTGGCCAGGTTGACCAGCGCGCTCTTGAGCAGGTTGATGCGCGACGTGCTGCCGCTGCCGTTGATGCCGTCGGACATGCTGCCCGAGGTGTCCACGATCAGCGCGATGTTGTAGTTGGTGCCCGGCTGCACGGTCTGGATCACGCCGCCGGTGTCGCCCAGGATCACGTCATCGCCGCTGCCGCCGCCGATGGTGTTGTCGCCGTTCGGATTGCTCGGGTTGACCAGCCGGTCGATGTGCAGCGTGAACGTGCTAGACGCCGAGGTGTTCTGGCCCCCGTTGGCCGTGCCGCCGCTGTCCTGCACCGCGAAGCCGAAGGTGGCCGCCGCACCGGTGGAGCCGGGCGTGAAGACCAGCTGGCCGGCGCTGATGGCGCTGGCCGGCACGAGCTGGTCGACGGTCACCGCCACGCCGTTGAGCGTGAGCGTGCCGTTGGACGGCAGCGAGGTGATGCGCACGCCGGCGAGGCTGTCGCCCTCGATGTCGGCAAACGGGAACTGCGCGAGCGTGAAGACGTGGGTGCGGCTCTCCTGCACGTTGGCCGAGGCATGGCCCGTGGTCGGCGCGTCGTTGACCGGCGCGATCGTGAGGTTGACGGTGGCGAAGGCCGTGCCGCCGGCGCCATCGGAGATGGTGTAGCGGAACGAGGCCGGGCCGTGGTAGTTGGCGTTGGGCGTGAAGACCACGTTGCCGCCCACCAGGCTCACCGTGCCGTTGACGGCGTTGCTCACGCCGGTCACGGTGAGCGTGTTGCCGTCCACGTCGCTGTCGTTGGCGAGCAGCGTCGAGACCGGGATGGTGAGCACGAGGTCTTCGCGGCCGCTGGCGACATCCACGTTGGCGACCGGCGCGTCGTTGGTGCCGGTCACGGTGATGACGAGGGTGCCCGTGCCCACGGCGCCGGCGTTGTCGGTCACGCTGTAGCCCACGTTGAGCACCACCTGCTGGCCGGCGGCGAGCGATTGGTAGGCCGCAGCCGAGGGCGTGAAGCTGTAGGTGCCGTTGGCGTTGAACACCAGGCCGGCCGGCGCGGGGCCGGTGAGCGCGAAGGTGCGCGTGGCGCCGGCATCGACGTCGGTGGCGGTGACGCTGCCGGTCACCACCGGGCCGTCTTCCACCGCCGAGAACGCGCCGTTCTGCGCGACCGGTGCATCGTTCGCGCCCGTCACCGTGATGGTGATGGTGCGCGTGGCGGTGCTGTCCAGGCTGCTCACGGTGAGCGACTCCTGCACCACCTGGCCGGCGGCGAGCGCCTGCGTGGCCGGGCGGCCGTTGTCGAGCGTGTAGCTCCACGCGCCCGTGGCAGGGTTGAAGCTGAAGCTGCCGTAGACGCCCTGCAGGGCGTTGGCCGGCGGGGTGAGGAAGCCGGCCTGGCCCGCGTCGGGGTCGGTGACCGTGAGCGTGCCCGAGGCCGTCGGGGTGCCCGGCGTGCCGTTGGCCACGCCGCCTGCTTCGACCACGTTGCCGGTGCTCGTGCCGGTGATGGTGGCGTTGTCGGGCATGGCCGTCACGTTGACGGTGACGACGTTGGGTGCGGCGTCGTAGGCGCCTGCGGCATCGCGCACGCTGAAGCTGAACGAGGCGTAGCCCGTGCCGTTCTGGTCGGGCGCCGGCGTGAAGCGCAGCTGCCCGGCGGCGATCTGTGCCGCCGTGACCAGCTGGCCTGCGGTCACCGCCACACCGTTGAGCGTGAGCGTGCCGTTGACGGGCAGGGTGTCGATGCGCACGGAGGTGGCGTTGACGTTGCTGCCCTCTTCGGCGTCGTTCATCAGGAAGTTCGCCTGCGTGAACACGTGCGCCGTGTCTTCGTTGATCGTCACGGTGACGTCGCGGCCCACGGGGGCGTCGTTCACCGCGACCACGTGCACGGTGGCTCGCGCCACGGCGCTGGTGCTCGTGCCGTCGGTCACCGTCACCTCGACGATGCGGTCGGTGGTGCTCGGGTTCTCGCTGGTGCTCGCGTAGGTGACGGCGCGGATCGCCGTCTGGTACGCCGCCAGCGAGGCGTTGCCGGTGAGCGTGACCACGTTGCCCGACACGGTGGCCGTGATGCCGGCGGGCATGGCGCCGGCGGCCAGCACGTCGCCGGCCTGCGCGTTGGTCAGCGTGATGGTGGCGCCGGCGAGGGTCGCGCTGTCCACGTCGGTGATCGAGATGTCGGTGTCCGCGATAGAGATCGCGGCGCCGTTCTCGGTGTAGGTCGTGACGTAGTCGCGGCCGGTGGCGGTGGAGTTGTTGCCGTCGAGGTCGATCGCCGGGGGCGCATCGTTGTCGAGGATGGTGGTCGTGACGGCGTTGCTGCTCGGATGCGGCGCGATGGCCTCGAAACCGCCGCCGCTCACGGCGCTCACGCGCACCACCAGCGTTTCGCTCGCTTCGGTGCTGCTGTCGTCGCGGGTGGGGACGGTGAAGCTCGCGCTGCTCGCGTTTGCCGGGATCGTGACGGTGGCCACGCCGGTGTAGTCGCTGCCGTTGGTGGCCGTTCCGCTGTAGCTCAGCGTCACGGTGACGGGGGACTGCGCCGGGTTGCTGAGCGTCAGGGTGTAGCTCGCGAGGCCGCCTTCGGTGACGCTGGCGCTGCCGGTGATGCTGACGGTGGTGACGTCGGTGTCGTCGGTGACGACCGTGGCGGCGGTGCTCGACGTGACCAGCGCTTCGTAGTTGCCGCCCGAGGTCGACCTGATGCCCACCGTCAGGGTCTCGTTGCCCTGTACGTGAGCATCGTCCGGACGCACGTTGAACGGCGCGGTCGAGGCCGTGCTCTGGCCGACCGGGATGGTGATCTGCTGGCCGTTGT
>JBIQJS010000117.1:0-9785 GCA_044507405.1 Rubrivivax sp.
TTCGACCTGCGCCCCAAGGGCATCATCCAGATGCTGGACCTGCTGCGCCCGATCTACGAGAAGACCGCCGCCTATGGCCACTTCGGCCGCGAGGAGCCGGAGTTCTCGTGGGAGCGGACGGACAAAGCCCAAGCGCTGCGTGCAGCGGCTGGGCTGAAGTAAGCCGCGCGGCGCGCGCAGGCGGCCCTTGGGCGTCGCTGGGCCGACGCCACAGGGCAGCGACCTGTCTCCACCCGAACCAGGGGCCGCCACCGCGGCCCTTTTTCATGCCCGTGCGCTGCCGGCTCCGCCACCAAGGTCGTGGCGCGGACGGAGCTCAGGCCTGCGGCTCGGTCCGGATCGGCCAGTGCAGCACGACCCGCGTGCCGCTGCCGTCGGCCGGCTCCACGCGCAACGAGGCGCCGATGCTGGCCGCACGCGATTGCATGTTGGCCACGCCGTGCCCTGCGCCCGGCAGCTCCGCGGGCAGGCCCACGCCGTTGTCGCTGAGCGAGAGCCAGACCGCGTCGCCCTCCCAGCGCGCCTGCACCGCGACCTCAGTCGCCCGCGCGTGCTTGAGCACATTGGTGAAGGCCTCGAGCAGGATGCGCTGCACCTGCAGCACCGACTGCGGCGAGAGCTCGGGCAGCGAGGGCAGCTGCGAAACATCCCAGCGCACGTGCACACCGGCGGCGGCCAGCCGCGGCTGCAGGCGATAGCGCAGCGTCGCGAGCACGGCCACCAGGTCGCCGTGCACGGGTTGCAGCGAGTCGACCGCCATGCGCATCTCGTCGAGCGCCTGCTTGACGTGCTCCTCGAGCACGGTCGGGTCGGTATTGCGCTGGCTGACCATGCTCAGGAGCCCCACGAGCTGCGAGCCGACGCCGTCGTGGATCTCGCGCATGATGCGCTGCCGCTCGGTGAGCACCGCCTGCTCCTGCTGCTGCTTCTGCAGGTCGCCGAAGGCCTGGTGCAGCTGCTGCTCGCGCTCGGCCACGCGCTGCGCGAGGTTGGCGTTGAGCGCGCGGTAGTCGGCGACCGAGCGGCTGTAGCGCTCGGCCACCAGGCCCGCCATGATGAGCACGAAGAGGAAGATGGCGTGCGGCGTGAGCGGAAAGCGCAGGCCGGTCGAGTGGCTGAAGCGCACGAAGGTGAGGTCGTACAGGCCCGCGCCCACCGCGATGGCGGCTGCGCCCGTGAGCAGCCAGCCGAAGCGCCCGCGCCCCTGGATGGCCGCGCGCACCAGCACCACGAGCGTGGTCAGGCCCACCGGCACGAGCACCGCGAGGCCCGCCGTCCAGAGCATGGGCACGGCGAACGCGAAGGAGGCGATCGCCAGCGCCGACGCGAGGCCCATGGCGCCGAGGATCGCCGGGCCGGTCCAGGCGGGCGCGGTGCCGAGCGCGAGCAGCGCGAAGCGGCAGATGAGCGCGAGGTGGCTGGCGTACGCCACGGCGGCGAAGGCGCCCCACAGCGGCCAGGGCACCGGCACGTCGGGCCAGACGAAATCGAGGTTGCGCACCACGCCGAGGAACGCCGCCGCGCTGAAGCAGCCGTACAGCGGGTCGCGCTGCCGCCACCACAGCACGCCCGCCAGGCCGCCCATCACCGTGAGGCTCACCGCGAAGATCACCGACGAGAAATGCCGCCAGCGGCGGTGCTGGTCGTAGAGCGGCTCGACCGCCGTCTGCGTGCCGTAGAGCACGAGCGAGAGCCCGCCCCAGCGCTGGCGCTGGATGGTCACCTCGACGCGCAATTCGTTGGGCCGGTCGGCGTGCAGCAGGGCGGCCGGCACGTTGACCATGTAGGCGGTCTTCGCCGCATTGAAGACCGGATCGCCGAGCGTGCCCAGGCGCCGCACCGTGGTGCCGTTGACCTGCACCACCACCTGGTTGCCCACTCGCGAGAAGAGCAGCGCCATCGGCTCGTCGTGTGTGCGCGGCGGCAGGGCCAGCCGGTAGGTGGCGCTGCCGTTGCGCCCGGGAAAGTCGATGTCCCAGCGGCGCGAGAGATCGACGTCGCCCACGCGCGCCGGCAATCCGTCGGGGCGCAGCTCGGCGTGCGCGCGGGCCAGCGTGATGACGCCGTCGGCCGCGCCCGCCGGCAGTGCGAGGACGGCCAGGCACAGCGCCAGCAGCGCGAGGGCGGCCCGCACCATCAGTTGCGCAGCAGGCCCAGCTGGCGCGCCTCGAAGACGGCCTCGGTCTTGTTGTGCACGTCGAGCTTGCCGTAGATGTTGCGCACGTGGGTCTGGATGGTGCTGACGGACAGGCCCATCTGCTGCGCGATCTCGGGGTAGATGAAGCCGCGGGCGATGAGGTCGAGCACCTCGGATTCGCGCCTGGAAAGCGCCACCGGCGCCGGCCCGCGCGGGGCGGTGGGTGGGGCGCTCGCCTGCCAGCGCACAAGCAGCTGGCGCGCGATGATGGGCGACATCGGCGAGCCGCCGCCGTGCAGGCTGAGCACGTGCGCGGCGAGGTCGGCCTCGGTGCCGTCCTTCAGCAGGTAGCCGCCGGCGCCGGCCTCGAAGGCCTGCAGCATGTTGGCCTCGTCGGCAAACATGGTGATGACCATCACCGCACAGGCCGGCTGCATGCGCCGCGCCTGGCGGATCACCTCGAGGCCGGGCGTGTCGGGCAGGCCCAGGTCGACGAGCAGCACGTCCACCGCGTTCTCGGCGAACCAGGCGAGCAGCTCCTGCGCGGTGCCGGCGCTGTGCAGCAGGCGCAATGTGGGCTCCGCGGCGATGACGCGCTGGAAGCGCTCTCGCACGCGGGCATCGTCTTCGACCAGGGCGACGGTGATGGGCTCCATGAGGTGCGCATGTTCGCATGACGCTCCCCGCGTGAGGGGTCCATCTGCCTCCTCAGAACATGGGAGGGCCCGCCCCCAGGCCGCACGTGAGGAACGGCCGCGGATCGCGCGGGCGGGGGCGATGCGGGCGGTGTGCGAAGCCGACACGCTCCTGACGTGCCGTTTCCGCGCCTGTACATGCGCGCGCACCGCGCTCCAGAATCGACGCATGCCGGCCACGATCACCCTCGACGACCTGCGCCGCTATGCGGTTGCGCGCACGCTCTTCGCACCCACCACGCTCGCGCGTGCGATCGCCCGGCTCGGCTTCGTGCAGGCCGACCCGATCCGCGCGCCGGCCCGCGCACAGGACCTCACGCTGCGCCATCGCGTCAAGGGCTACATGGCCGGCGACCTCGAGCGGCGCTATCCGCAACTGCCCATCGAGGAAGACTGTTTCGTCAACTACGGCTTCCTGCCGCGCGAGCACCTCTCGCTCATGCACCCGCGCGTGGCCGCGCATCCCTGGAAGCCGGCGATGCGCCGCCAGGCCGAGGAGGTGCTTGCCTTCGTGCGCGAGCGCGGGCAGGTGCATCCGCGCGAGGTCGACGCGCAGTTCGCGCACGGCCGCGTCATCAACTACTGGGGCGGCGTGTCGAGCGCCAGCGCCCGGCTGCTCGACGGCATGCACTACCGCGGCCTGCTGCGCGTGGCGCGGCGCGAGAACGGCACGCGCGTCTACGAAGCCGCTGCGCACGTGGCGGGCGACGACAGCCCGGCGGGCCGCACCCAGCGCGCGGCCGCGCTGATCGAGCTCATCGTGCGCAAGTACGCGCCGCTGCCGGCGGCGAGCCTCACCTACCTCACGCGGCTGCTCGGCTACGGCGCGCCGCACCTCAAGCAACAGGCGCAGCTGGCCATGCGGCTTGCACGCGAGCACCTCGCGAGCGTGCAGATCGACGGCACCACCTGGTACTGGCCGGCCGACGAGAACCCGCGTTCCGCACGCCATGCGCCCGACCACGAGGTGCGCCTGCTCGCGCCCTTCGACCCGATCGTGTGGGACCGCCGCCGCTTCGCGCTGCTGTGGGGCTGGGCGTACAAGTTCGAGGCCTACACGCCGGCGGCGCAGCGCCAGCTCGGCTATTACGCGCTGCCGCTGCTCTGGGGCGAACGCGTGATCGGCTGGGGCAACGTGTCGGCGGCCGGCGGCGTGCTCACCCCCGAGTTCGGCTACGCGAGCGGGCGTGCGCCGCGCGATGCGGTCTTCCGTCGCGAGCTGGAGGCGGACCTCACGCGGCTGCGCGCGTTCCTCGCCCTCGATTGAGGCTCAGCCCGCGACGAGCCGCTCGCCGTCCCAACGCGCCGCGCCACTGCCCACCAGCTCGCGCGCGAGCAACTCGCCCCAGGCCTCGGGCGACTTCGCTTCGTGCTGGCCGGCGCGCGCCCACACGGTCGCGAAGTAGCGCGTGGTGCGCACCCAGGCGCGCAGCTCGGCGGGCGTTTCGCCCTGCACTTCCATCAGGTGGTAGCTCACCAGCACCTTGGCGGCGTAGCGGGCATGGCGCTGCGGGTCCTGCACGAAGGCCGCGAGCCGCGTGCGTGCGCGCGCGAGCGCAGCCGGCACGTCGGTGAAGAGCGCGCCATGGCCGGGCACCACCAGTTCCACCGGCAGGCGCTCGATCGCATCGAGCACCGCGCCCACGTCGTCGAAGGCGGATTCGCCTTCGAGCTCGGGGAAGACCACGCCGAAGCCGTTTTCCCACAGCGCATCGGCGGAGACGAGCAGGCCATGCTGCGCGTCGAAGAGGATCACCGACTCCGGGTCGTGCCCCGGCGCGGCGATCACCTCGAAGCGGCGCCCGCCTGCGCGCAGCACCTCGCCGGGCGCGAGCGTGCCGTGCAGCGTGAAGCGTTCGCAGCGCTGGCCGGTGGGCGTGTAGCTGAGCGCCTCTTCGTCCCAGCGCCGCACCGCCTCGGCCTGGCCGGGCGGCGTGATGACCTCGGCGCCGAAGGCGCGCTGCAGCGTGGCATTGCCGCCGCAGTGGTCGGAGTGCAGATGGGTGTTGACGATGCGCGCGAGCGGCTGGCCCTGCAGCGCATGGCGCACCAGCGCCTCGGTCTGCGAGCCATGGGTGACATGGCCGCTGTCGACCAGCACCGCGCCGGGCTCGCCCTCGGCGGCGTGGACCAGCAAGTTGTTCGACGAGAGCCAGCCGCGCTCAAAGACGGTGAGGCCGGCCAGCGCCGGGTGGTCGCGCAGCTTCATCGGGTGGGCTCCGGCAGGGCGCGCTGCAGCGAGGCGAGCAGCGCGCTCAAGGCGAGCACGCCGGCCGAGACGGCGAGCCCCATGCGCAGGCCGCCACTGCCGTCGGACAGCCAGCCCACGAGGCTCGGGCCGACGATCTGCCCGGCCGCGAAGACGATGGTGAAGGCGGCGATGCCTGCCGGCCACGCCGCGGGCGCGAGGTTGTGGCGCACGAGCGCGGTGGTCGAGGCCACCACCGAGAGGAACACGCCGCCGAAGAGCACTCCGGACGCGAACACGGCCACGACGCTCGTGCTCAGCACCGGCAGCACGGTCGCGACCGCCAGCAGCCCGTTGAGCAGCGCCATCGGCCGGCCACCACGATGGCGCTGCAGCAGACCGGCCCAGACGAACGACGAGGCGACCACGCCCGCACCCAGCACGCCGTAGAACGCGGTGATCACGCCGTGGCTCAGCAGCTGCTCGCGCAGCAGCGTCACCACGAAGGTCATGTAGCCGATGTAGCCCAGGCCGAAGAGGAAGTACGAGGCGAGCCCGTGGCCGAGGCTCGCCCAGGCGAACGACGCGCTCCTGGCAGGGCTCGCGCCGGCGGGCGTGGCGAGTGAGGCCGTCGCCCAGGCGGCGACGAAGGTCGCGACGAGCGCGAGCGCCGCCAGCGCCACCCAGGCCCAGCGCCAGCCGTCGGGCAGCGGCAGCGCGACCAGCGGCGGCACGACCAGCGCCGAGGCGATGATCCCCACCCCCGTGCCGCCGTAGTAGAGGCCGAGCACCAGGCCCGCGGGTGCGCCGGTCAGGCGCGCGGCCAGCACGCCGCCCGAGACGAAGGTCGCGGCACTCGCGATGCCGGTCAGCAGGCGCAGCAGGTAGAGCGCCGCGTCGGCCGTCACCAGCGCGTGCGCACCCAGCAGCGCCGTCGCCCACCCGCTGCCGAGGATCAGCAGCGTGCGCGGCCCCCACCGTGCCAGGGCCATCGGCATCAGCAGCGCGCCGATCAGATAGCCGACGGCGTTGGCCGTGTTCATCGCGCCGGCCGTGAGGTAGCTCCAGCCGAGGTCGGTGCGCATGGGCGGCAGCAGGAGCGCGTACGAGAAGCGCGCGAGCCCGAGCGATACCGCCGCCCCGAGCGCCAGGACCGACGCGATCACGAGCGGTGGCAGCGGCCGCGGCGTCGGGTTCGTGATGTCCATGGCTTCAGCGTGCCGCGAGCAGCGACCGCGCCACTTCGGCGAAGCCGGCGCCGCGCTCGCCCACCGTCAGATAGGCCGGCCAGGTGTGCAGCTGCGCGCGGAAGTGCAGGAGGTTGGCCACGCCCACGCTCAGCGGGAAGTGGGCAAACATGAGCTGGTCGTTGGTGGAGTCGCCCACGTAGACCCAGCGCTCGTGTTCGGCGTCGAGGTCGCGCCGCAGCAGCCGCTCGACGATCCAGCGCGCGCCCGAGAGCTTGGTGTGCTCGCCGAACCAGCCGTTGATGTGGATGGAGCTCACGGTGGCCGTCATGCCGGCTTCGCGCATCACGGACACCGCGCGGTCGATGCCGGCCTGGTCGAGGTGCGCGTACTCGCTGTGGTCCACCGCGATGTCGGTCACGCGCCCGGCGCTGTCCTGCGCAAGCGTCGCGCCCGGCACCTCGCGCAGCACGCGCGCGGCCACCTCGCGCAGGCGGCGCGCGTTGTGCTCGCGCGTGGGCGCGTCCTGCGCGTACTCGATGCGCAGCTCGCCCTGCTCGCGAAAGAGCGCGACCGCGCCGTTCTCGGCCACGATGGCCCCGATCGGCCACTGGCGCGCGAAGGGCTCGCTCCAGCCCATGGGGCGCCCGGTGATGGCGATCACGGGGATGCCGGCCGCGTGCAGCGCGTGCAGCGCGTGCAGCGCGTCGCCCGTGATGGCGCCGGCGGTGGTGAGCGTGTCGTCGATGTCGGTGAGCACGCCCGCGACCGTGCGGGCGGTGTCGTTCGGCAGCGCCGACCAGGCGCGGGGCGGGAGGGGGGTCATGCCGTCTTCTCTTTTGCCTGCGTGCCGAGGGCCACGCCCGCGTCGCGCAGGAGCACGCGCGCCGCCTCGCGCGCCGCGCGGGCCACCTGCGCGTCGCCGCCGCGCACCAGCGAGACGGCCACCGCACCCTCGAAGAGCACCATGATCTGTTCGGCCAGCAGCGCCGGCTCGCGCGCCTTCAGGGTCTCGAGCAGTTCGCGCACGTGCGCGAGCCGCTGCGCCTTGTGTTCGGCCGCGACCGAGAGCGCCGGGTGCGTGCGCTCGCCGCTCAGTTCGGCCACCGCGTTCACGAAGGCGCAGCCGCGAAAGCGCTCGTGGGCGAACCAGCGCGCGAGCCCGTCGAAGAGCCCGAGGATCTGCGCGACCGCGGCCTCGCCCTGGAACGGAACCGCCATGCGCTTGCGGCGCGCGAGGTAGGCGGCGACGAGCTCGTCCTTGCTCGGGTAGTGCTTGTAGAGCGTGCGCTTGCTGATGCCGGCCTCGGCGGCCACCGCGTCCACGCCCACTGCGTGCACGCCCTGGCCGTAGAAGAGCCGGTCGGCCGCTTCCAGGATGCGGTCCTTCATCGGCTGCAGCGCAACGACGGTGTTCATGCCGGCACGGGCAGGGGCGTGCCCCGGTTGGGCGGGCGCGCGATCGCGAAGGCGCATTGCACGATGCCGGCGACCAGCCCCACGCCCACGCCCACCTGCCAGGCGAGCGTGTACGAGCCGAGCGCGTCGTAGATCAGGCCGCCGCCATAGGCGCCGACGAAGCTGCCGATCTGGTGGCTCATGAAGGCCACGCCGCCGAGCATGGCCTGCCAGCGCACGCCGAAGGTCTCGCTGATCGAGCCGGCCACGAGCGGGCCCACGCCCAGCCACAGGAAGCCCATGATGGCCGCGAAGAGCAGCGTGCTGCCCGGCGTGGGCGCGGTCATGAAGTACCAGGCGATGCCGATGGAGCGCAGCACGTAGATGCCGCCCAGCAGCGCGAGCTTGTTCCAGCGCCCGCCGGCCCAGCCGAAGAAGAGGCTGCCCAGCACGTTGAAGCCGCCGATCACGCCCAGCGCCTGCGCCGAGAGCATCGGGTCCATGCCGCACAGGGCCAGGTACGAGGGCAGGTGCGTGGTCAGGAAGATGAGCTGCATGCCGCAGACGAAATAGGCCGCCGTCATCACGACGAAGGGCGCGTGCGTGAGCGCGTCGCGCGTCACCTGGCGCGCGCTCTTGTCGTCGCCGCCGGGCGAAGGCGGCGTGGGCAGCGCGTCGGCCCGGCCGGCGTACCAGGCGGCGGGCAGGATCACGAGCGACAGGCCGATGAAGCCGTAGAGCCCCATGCGCCAGCCTTCGGCCTGCGCCAGCGCCTGCCCGAGCGGGGCGGCCATCAGCGCGCCGAGCGACCCCGCCGCCGACACGATGCCCAGCACCGAGCTGCGCACCGCCGCCGACACCGCGCGCGAGGCCACGGCCATCGCGAACGCCGGCCCGGTGAGCGCCATCGAGGCGCCGATCGCCACGCCGGCCCCCAGCAGCACGCTGATGAAACCTTGCGCCGTGGCGAGGAGCACGAGCCCGACGACGTAGAGCAGGGAGCCGGCGAGCATCAGGCGCTTGTAGCCCAGCCGCACCGCGACCGCCCCGGCCCACGGCTGCAGGAAGCCCCAGGCCAGGTTCTGCACGGCCACCGCGAGCGTGAAGTCGGACACCGAGATGCCCACGTCCTGCGTGAGCGGCGGCATGAAGATTCCCAGGCTCTGGCGCAGCCCCATGCTGAGGCTCAGCATCAGCGAGGCGCCGACGAGGATGGGCAACACGGGCCGCAAGGCGCGCAGGTCTGTCATGGAAGGGTCTCCTGGGGAGGCGAGTGTAAACAGATCGGTTTACCGCGGATGGTGCGCCGACGCCAAATCCCCGTCAGTCCCGGGGGCGACAGGCGTTTCCCGCGGAAAACGTCATGGCGCCCGGCCATGCCGGTGAACTACAATGCGCGCCTTTCCGAGGAGCGTTGCAAGGCACCAGAACGTGTGCCCCAGGCTCGGAACAGTGGCCTCTCCGCCCCCTGGAGCCACTTGCAACTGCGCTCACCCGCACGACAGTCCTCGTGGGTGAGTGAAACCTCCCTCTCCATCGAGTGCCGCGCGCGGGTTTCCTTCACGACCGGAGCCCGACATGAACGCCGCCGTCCTCAAACCCACCCAAGACCACGCCATCCGCGACCTGTCGCTCGCCGACTGGGGCCGCAAGGAGATCCGCATCGCCGAGAGCGAGATGCCGGCCCTGATGGCCATCCGCGAGGAATACGCGAAGAGCCAGCCGCTCAAGGGCGCGCGCATCACCGGCTCGCTGCACATGACCATCCAGACTGCGGTGCTGGTCGAGACGCTGCAGGCGCTGGGCGCCGAGGTGCGTTGGGCCTCGTGCAACATCTTCTCGACGCAGGACCACGCCGCCGCCGCCCTCGTGGCGCAGGGCACGCCGGTCTTCGCGCACAAGGGCGAGACGCTCGCCGAGTACTGGGACTTCACCCACCGCATCTTCGAGTTCGGCGCCAAGGGTTCGGCCACCGAAGGCCCGAACATGATCCTCGACGACGGCGGCGACGCCACGCTGCTGATGATCCTCGGCAAGCGCGCCGAGAAGGACGCCTCGGTCATCGCCAACCCGACGAGCGAAGAGGAGACCTGCCTCTTCGCCGCCATCAAGGCCAAGCTGGCCGAAGACCCGAGCTGGTACACGCGCAAGTCGGCGCAGATCATCGGCGTGACCGAAGA
>JBIQJS010000118.1:0-5243 GCA_044507405.1 Rubrivivax sp.
CGTCGGCGATCGGGTCCTGCTGGTCGTCGCCTTCGCTGAGCACGGTGTAGAAGGCCGTGATGGAGCCCACGCCGTGGATGCCGTTGCCGCTGCGCTCCACGAGCTGCGGCAGCTTGGCGAAGCAGCTCGGCGGATAGCCCTTGGTGGCCGGCGGCTCGCCGATGGCGAGTGCGATCTCGCGCTGCGCCATCGCATAGCGGGTGAGCGAATCCATGAGCAGCAGCACGTGCAGCCCGCGGTCGCGGAAGTGCTCGGCGATCGCGGTCGCGTAGTTGGCGCCCTGCATGCGGGTGAGCGGCGGTGCATCGGCCGGTGCGGCCACCACGACCGAGCGGCGGATGCCGTCCTCGCCGAGGATGTCCTCGATGAATTCCTTGACTTCGCGGCCGCGCTCGCCGATCAGGCCGACCACGATCACGTCGGCGGCGGTGTAGCGGGCCATCATCCCGAGCAGCACCGACTTGCCGACGCCGGTGCCGGCGAAGAGGCCGATGCGCTGGCCGCGGCCCACGGTGAGCATGCTGTTGATCGCGCGCACGCCGGTGTCCAGCGGCTGGCGGATCGGGTCGCGGTCCATCGCGTTGATGGGGCGGCGCACCAGCGGCTCCTTGTGCACGTGCACGAGCGGGCCCTTGCGGTCGATGGGGTGGCCTTGCGAATCGATCACGCGGCCGAGCAGGCCGTCGCCCACCGGCAGGTGCTGCGTGCGGTCTTCGCCGCGGCGCCACGGGTGGTTGGCCGCGCCCAGCTGCAGCGGCACGATGGGCGAAGGCCGCGGCACGACACGCGCGCCGCTCGCCAGGCCCTGCACGTCGCTGCTCGTGGGCATGAGGTAGGCGCGGTCACCCGAGAAACCCACCACCTCGGCCAGCACCGGCGGCTGGTTGTGGTGGTCGTCCATGTGGATCTGGCACACCGAGCCCACCGGCACGCGGATGCCGGCGGCCTCGAGCACGAGCCCGGCCACGCGCACCAGCGTGCCCTGCGCTTCCAGCGGCACCGGGTCGGCGGCAAACGCCTGCAGGTCGGCCAGGTAACGGTGCCACTTCTCGGCGGTGGCGAGGGCCTGGGTTTCGTTGGGCGAGGTGATCATGCGGCGCTCGCCTCGTCGTCTTCTTCGAGGGCGGGCGCGCCGTTCCAGCGTTCGTCGCAGCCGAGCGAGGCCGCGGCGCGCCGGAAGCGCGCTTCGAGCGTGGCGTCGATCGCGCCGATGTCGGACTCGACCACGCAGCCGCCGCGCGTGATGCCGGCGTCGGCCACCACGCGTGCGCTGCGGGCGGCCAGCACTTCGGCCGCGCCCTGCACCACCAGCGCATGGTCGTCGGGGTGCACGCGCACGGTCACGTGCTGCGCGCTGCGCAGCAGCGTCTCCACCGCCTCCTGGGCGACGGCGACCACGAGCTCGGGGCGCTGCGCGAGCTCGCTGCGCACGATCTGGCGGGCGAGGTGGGTGGCGCTCACGGCGAGCGCACGCGCCATCTCCTCCTGCAGCGCCTCGAGCTGGCGGCCGTAGGAATCGGCGATCGCGCCCACCTGGGCGGTGATCTGCGAGGCATAGCTCTGCTTGAAACCCTCGAGCGCGACCAGGCCGTCGCGGTAGCCGTCCTGGTAGCCCGCGGTGCGCGCGGCCTTCACGTGCGCGGCGAGCTCCTCTTCGGGCGAGGGCCTGGGCGGCGCGGGCGGGGCCGGCGGCTCGGCGCGCTGCACCGGGGCCTGCGGGGCGTCTTCGTTGCCGGAGAGCACGCCGGGCTTCCAGGCCGCGAAGGAGTTGAGCTCCTCGCGCGGGATGAAGCGGGCGTAGGCCGACGCCGGCTTGGCGGGGCGGTCAGAGGAACTCATCGTCGCCGCCGCCTCCCAGCACGATCTGGCCTTCGTCGGCCAGGCGTCTCACGATCTTGAGCATTTCCTTCTGCTCGGCTTCCACTTCCGAGACGCGCACCGGGCCGCGCGCTTCGAGGTCTTCGCGCAGGGTCTCGGCGGCGCGGGTGGACATGTTCCTGAACACCTTCTCGCGCATCTCCGGCGTGGCGCCCTTGAGCGCGATGACCAGCGATTCGCTCTGCACTTCGCGCAGCAGCAGCTGGATGCCCTTGTCGTCCACCTTCTCGAGGTCGTCGAAGGTGAACATGTTGTCCATGATCTTCTGGGCGAGCTCGTTGTCGGCTTCGCGGATGTAGTCGAGCACCGCGGTCTCCACGCTGCCGCCCAGCAGGTTGATCATCTCGGCCGCGGTCTTGACGCCGCCGAGCGAGGCCTTGCGCAGCTTGTCGCCGCCGGCCAGCACCTTGCTCATCACCTCGTTCAGGTCCTTGAGCGCCGACGGCTGGATGCCGTCGAGCGTGGCCACGCGCACCAGCACCTCGTTGCGCTGGCGCTCGGTGAAGCACTTGAGCACGGCCGAGGCCTGGTCGAAATCGAGGTGCACCAGGATCGCCGCCACGATCTGCGGATGCTCGTTGCGCAGCAGCTCGGCCACCGAGTTGGCGTCCATCCACTTCAGGCTCTCGATGCCCGACACGTCGCCGCCCTGCAGGATGCGGTCGATCAGCAGGTTGGCCTTGTCGTCGCCGAGCGCCTTGCGCAGCACCGACTTCACGTACTCGTCGGTGTCGGTCACGAGCATGCTCTGCTCGGAGGCCACCGCCGCGAACTTGACCAGCACGTCTTCCACCTTCTCGCGCGGGATGGTCTTCATGCGCGCGATGGTCTCGCCCAGCCCCTGCACTTCCTTCGGCGTGAGGTGCTTGAAGACCTCGGAGGCTTCTTCCTCCCCGAGGCTCATCAGCAGGATGGCGGCGTCTTCCAGGCCTTGTGCGTCCATGACTTATGCCCGCCCCTCGGTCGCGGAGTAGCGCTCACGATCCCCTGAGGGGATCGCGCCCGCCCCTTCGACCAGGCTCGGGACAGGCCTGGCGCGGCCCGGCGCCGGGCGCGTCGCAGCAACGGAGTTCTTCATGGGTTTCATGCCTTCAGCGTGTCGCCGTTGACCCAGCCGCGCACGATGTTCGCCACGGCCGAGGGGTTCTCCTTGGCGAAGCTGCGGGCGCTCGCCAGGTGCGCGCTGACCTTGGGCGACTCGATGCGCAGCAGGTCGACCTCGGGTTCGGCGGGCAGGCTTTCCTTGTCGTCGACCACGGCCAGCGCCTCGCGCGGCGCGGGCTGCGCCGGCTGCAGCGCGGCCTTGAGCGCCGGGCGGATGAGCGTGAAGACGATCACGAGCGCGACCAGGGCCAGCGCCGCCGGCACGACGGAGGCCCGCAGCAGGTCCACGGTCTCGGGCTGCTTCCACAGCGGCGTCTCGTCCTTGGGCGCGGCCTCGACCTTGAAGGGCGCGTTGATGACCTTGACCGAGTCACCCCGCTCCTGCTTGTAGCCGATGCTCTCCCGCACGAGCACGTTGAGCTTGTCGAGCTCTTCCTCGGTGAGCGGCACGTTGGTCACGCGGCCCTTGGAATCGGTCTTGGTGATGTGGTTGACCACCACGGCGGCATTGAGGCGGCGCACGGTGCCGGTGGCGTTGCGCGTGACCTTCACCGTCTTGTCGACCTCGTAGTTGGTGACGGCGTTGCGGCTGCTGCTGCTCTGGCCGCCGCCGTTCTGCGTGGGCTGCAGCGGCTGCGCGGCGCCGGTCACGGGCGCGGTCGCGGGCACCGGGGGCTGGTTGGAGGTGGCCCCCGGGATGCCGCTGGCCACCGCGCCCTGGCTGCCGCTTTGCTCGCTGCTTTGCATGCTGCGCACGGCGGCCTGGGCATCGGGGCCCTGGTTGGGGCGGAACTCCTCGGAGGTCGATTCGACCTGCGAGAAATCGACGTCGGCCGTGACCTGCGCGCGCAGGTTGTCGCGGCCCACGACGGGCTCGAGGATGTCGAGGATGCGCTTGGTGTAGCTCGCCTCGATCTGGTTCACGTACTGGAGCTGCTGCGCGTCCAGGCCGGCGCCGCCCGCGGCGTCCTGCGGGCCCGACAGCAGCGTGCCGGTCTGGTCGAGCACGCTCACGGCCTTGGGGTTCATCTCCGGCACGCTGGAGGAGACCAGATGCACGATGCCCGCCACCTGGGCGCGGTCGAGCGTGCGGCCGGGGTAGAGCGTGAGCATCACGGAGGCGCTGGGTTTCTGCTGTTCCCGGAAGAACCCATTCTGATTGGGCAGCGCGAGGTGCACGCGTGCGTTTTGCACGGAAGGCATCGCGGTGATCGAGCGCGTGAGCTCGCCTTCGAGGCCGCGCTGGAAGGTCAGGCGCTCCTGGAACTGCGTCTGGCCGAACTTGGCGCCGTCCATCAGCTCGAAGCCGACCACCGAGCCCTTGGGCAGGCCGGCCGAGGCGAGCTTGAGGCGCAGGTCGTGCACCTTGTCCGCGGGCACGAGGATCGCGCCGCCGCCTTCGGTGTAGCGATAGGGCACGTTCATCTGCGAGAGCTGCGCGATGATCGCGCCGCCGTCCTTGTCGGACAGGTTGGCGTAGAGCACCTTGTAGTCGCCCTGGCTGCTCCACAGCGTGAGCGCGGCCAGCACGGCGACGAGCGCGGCCAGGCCGAGGCCCAGGCCGATGCGGCTCTTCGCAGGCAGCGCGGCCAGCCGCGCGCCGAAGCCGGGCGCCGCGGGCAGGGTGTTGGGGTTGGCGATGGCGACTGCGTTGTCCATGTTGCTCTTGAGTCCACGCTGGGCGCAGACACGCCCGTGTTGACAACGATTGTTCGAGAACTTGAGGGCTGGATATGGCTGGAACAGCCCGCGAAAGGCGCCTCAGTTCCGGACATCCGGTTCGCGTGCGGCACCTAAAGTTCGCTTCCATGAACGTGACCCTCAAGCCCTTCAACTTCGAGCAGGCCGTCGCCCGCGCGGGCCTGGGCGTGGACGGGATGCCGCTCGCGCGCGGCGCCAAGGGCGTTCAGGGCACCGCCGGCGGCGGCTTCCAGGCGCAGCTCACGCAGGCGCTGCGTGCCGTGAGCGACAGCCACCACGAGGCTTCCGAGATGCAGCGCCAGGTCCAGCTCGGCAACCCGACGGTGAGCCTGGAGGAGACGATGGTCGCCATGCAGAAGGCGCAGATCGGCTTCCAGGCGACGCTGCAGGTGCGCAACAAGCTCGTCCAGGCGTACTCCGAGATCATGAACATGCAGGTGTAGGGATGACGGCCCCTCGGTTGGCGGGTACGCCAACCGATCCCCCAAGGGGATGCGGGCCCCCCTTCGAGAACCTCAGGACAGGACTTGGGAGCGGCCCGGCGCTCGGCCCGCTCACGC
>JBIQJS010000118.1:5343-9744 GCA_044507405.1 Rubrivivax sp.
CCGCATAGGCCAGCGGCCTGCCGTGACATGGGTCACGGCCTATGATCTTCGCTCCCACGCGATGACCAGGAGCCGACATGCGCCACCCCCTCTTGCACACCCTGTGGACCGCCATCCTCGGTGCTGCGCTTTGCGCGCCCGCGATGGCCGACGACCCGCCCCGCGCCTCGAGCGAACCGACCACCACGCAGAAGGTGGGCAATGCCGTCAAGCGCGGCGCGAGCGCGGCCGAGCGGGGCATCGACAAGGGGGTGAGCGCCGCCGCCAGCGGCGTGAAGCGCGCGGCGAGTGCGGCCGAGCGCGGTGCGCGCAAGGCGGGCAACGTGATCGAGCGCACGGCGGCGCGCATCGGGCTGCCGGCTTCGGGCGCTTCGGCGCCGAACTGATCGGGCCTGCCCGTCGAGACGGAGCCGACCGGCGCCACGCGCACACTCCGTTTCATCTCGCGCACGCCATCCCTCGCAGAATCCCGGGCTCATGAGAGCCCTCCTCCTGCCTGCCCTGCTCGTCGTCGCCTGCGGCACTGCCCAGGCGCAGCACACCGTCAAGACGCTCGCCCAGTTCGACCTGGGCTATGCGAAGTGCGAAGCGCGGTTTGCGCACATGAAGGGCCATGGCGACGACGCGTTCCTCGCCTTGTGGAAGACGCGGCCCGATGCGCAGCAGCGGGCGAACCTCGCCAGGCTGCGCAAGAGCGCGGCCTACCAGGAAGAGCGGCGCAAGGCCCAGGCCGCGATGGCCCGGCCCAGCCCCGAGATCGACGAGAAGATCCGCCGCCAGTGCCAGGCCACCTGGCGCGAGCTGCAAAGCCGCTCCGCACGGCGCGCGCCGGCTGCCGCCTCGGCGGCGTCGGCCTCGAAGAAGTAGCGCAGGAAGACGCGGCGCCTCAGGCGCCGAGCGCGCGGGCGCGCCGCTGGGTCTGGTGGATGTAGCGCTGCAGGCTGCGCAGCGCGTCGTGGCTCGGATCGACCAGCTCGCAGCCCAGGCGCACGCCACGGGCGTCGGGGTTGAGCGAGGTCACGTGCTGCAGCCGCAGCGCGACGCTGAGCCGCGTGTCGAGGCCGAGCTCGATCTGCACGCCGTTGAGCACCACGCCCGGCTGCAGGGGCGGCACGTCGTCCGGCAGGAAGAGCGCACAGCCGCCGATGCTCACGTCGAGCACGCGCAGCGCGAGCGCCATGTCCGGGATCATCGGGTGGCGCACCCGCGCGACCGGCGAGCTGCGCAGCAGCGGGCGCACGCGAAAGCCCGCGCGCCGCTGGAAGCGATAGACGGTGCGCGGCAGCGCGCAGCTCAGCGCCGCGGTCTTGCCGCCGTGCACCACGTGCAGCCCGCTCACCTCGAACTGCAGCTTGACGCTGTCGAGGTAGGCCACGGCCATCGCCTCGTCGGCCTCCACGAGCTGTGCGACCTGCGCGCTGTGCGCATCGGCGCTGAAGCTCAGGAGGCCGCGCTCGGAATCGACCGCCCACAGCGTGGTGGCGTACGACGCGCCGTCGCTGGCGTTGAGGTTGACGATGACGTTGCCCTCGGCGAGGCTGCGCAGCATCGCGAGGATCTCGACGGGCGAGTCGATGCGGAAGTCGTCGAGGCCGCCATGGGCCGCGGCGAGCACATCGAGCTGCATCGGCGAGGTGTCCACGGTGCCGCGCGTCAGTGCACCGACTTGGGCCGGCCGGCGAGGATGCCGTCGAGGTCTTCGAGCCAGGGCTCGGCGAGCTGGCGGATCTCGGCGTCGTTGATGAGGATGCGCTGCATGATGCGCGACTTGAGCTGCGCCTCTTCGGTGTCGAGCGACTGCCTGGTCGCCGCATGCTTGAGCTGCGAGATCAGCAGCGCGCAGGCGCCTTCGAGCTTGACCACCTCGTCCCAGTTGCCGGCACGCGCTGCGAGCAGCATGTCGGTGCTGGCCTGTTCGATGGCCTCGTAGTACTGGAGCAGCGCTGAGTTCATGGGCGGGATGGCGGTCTGGCCGGCCTCGAGGGTTGCGGTGGGCCTGAAGCTGCGCTTCATGCGGCGGCCTTCTGGGCGATCTCGTCCCAGGCGGTGGCGATCGGCTCGATGAGCTTGACGCACTCGGCGATCGCGGCCTCGTCGTTGTGCAGGTTGGCATGGGTGAGCCGCACCGTCACGTAGGCGTAGAGGTCGTGCAGGTCCTGCGCGAGGCGGCCGCCGTCCTTGACGTTCAGGCCTGCCTTCAGGCCTTCGTCGACGATGCGCACCGCGCGGCCGATCTCCTCGCCCTTGAGGGCCACGTTGCCATTGGCGAGCGCACCGCGTGCACGCGCCAGCGAATCGAGCAGGCCCTCGAACAGCATCTGCACCAGGCGATGCGGCGAGGCGCCGTCCACGCCGGTGGTCACGTGCACCTGCTGGTAGGCGCCCAGCGGGCGCTTGGAGGGGGCCGAGAAGGGGGAAGCGAACATGTCTGTCTGGGCGTGTGCGTTGAACAGTACCTGTGTTATCGGTTCCCTCGCGCCCCGCTTGAGCCCCTTGCGGGCCCGGAACAGGCCGGGTTTTCAGCAGCAGACGGCCGCACCGGGCGCCGCTGGGCGCGGTGCGGCGAGCCGGCGCCGATCAGTCGCTGCTCTTGTTCCAGGCGGCGATCTGGTTGGAGATGTAGCTGTTGAGCGCCGACATCTTGGCCATGTTGGTGTCCAGCGTCGTGTACTGCGCCCGCAGCCGCGCCTCGGTCAGCGCCAGCCGGTCGGTGAGCTCGGCCTGGCGGTCCCGATTGAGCTTGAGGCTGGTGTTGAGCCCTTCGGTCTTGGTCGTCAGGGCGCCCTCGGCGCCCAGCACCTGGTCGGCGAAGCGACGCAGGCGCGTGGCGATGCCGTTCTCGTCGGGCGCGTTCTCGTCGGCCCGCGGCACCGAGGCCGAGAAGAGCCTGCGCACCTCGCCGGGGTTGGTGTTGAGCGCGGTGGTGAGCTTGGCGCTGTCGACCTTGAGCGTGCCGTCGGACTGGATGGTCATGCCGATGGCGCCGATGGTCTCGTACACGCTGCTCGCGGGCGAGGAGCCGGTGAGCAGGTTGCGCAGCTGGCGCTGCAGGCTCACCGCGGTGCTGTCGCCCTGCAGCGCACCCGCGCTCTTGCTGCCTTCGTCGTACTTGGTCTGGGCGCGCAGCAGCTTCGCGAGGCCGTTGTAGGCCTCGACGAAGGTGTCCACCGACTTCTTGAGCGCGTCGTTGTCCTGCATCACCGAGATCTGCGCCGTGCCGGTCGTCGGCTGCAGCAGGTTGATGGTCAGGCCCTGCACCATGTCGGTCAGGGTGTTGGTGGGCGAGCTCACGTCCAGGCCGTTGATGCTCAGGTCGGCGTTGGTCGCTTCCTGCGTGAGCGACATGCCGTTCGCCGCCGGATCCAGCCCCGGATCGAAGGCGAAGTCGTCCATGCCGCTCGTGCGGAAGACGCTTTGCGTGCCCGGGTTGGTCGAGCTGATGATGATGCGCGCCCCGGTCGCGTCGTTCACGATGATGGCCGAGACCCCCGCCCCTGCGGCGTTGATCTTGTTGCGCACCATGGTGAGCGTGTCGGTCGGGCTGATGTCGATGTTGATGGCGTCGAGGTTGGGCTGCGGCGCAAAGCCCGCCTGGCCGAAGCTGCCGATCTCCACGCGCAGCGAGCCGGCGCCCACCAGGGCGTCGGCCGATTCGAAGGTGCGCGTGACGGCCGACTGCGCGGCCGCCAGCGATCTGACTTCGATGGCGTAGTTGCCCACCGCAGCCCCTTCGGAGCTGCTCACGCGCACGGCGGTGTCGGACGAGCTGGCGGTCGTCGCACCCCAGGTCGTGGCGCGGCTCAGGCTGGACGCAGCATCGCGGAACGTCGAAAGCGCAGACTGAAGCTGGCCGAAGGCCGAGATCTTCGTCTGGATGGTTGAAGCCTGGGTCTTGAGCTGGGCAACGGGACGCTGCTCGATCGACATCAGCTTGGTGACGATCGACTCCACGTCCAATCCACTGCCGATGCCGGCTGAACTGACGCTGGCCATTTCACACCTCCTACATAACTTGCCCCGATCCGTGGCTTACGCCACACATGGAGGACCAACAAAAGCAAACACGGGATATCCAAGTGAGCCCGGATATCCCGTCATCGGCGCAAGCCCCGGGAACTTGAGCCCGGCGAAACAAATTTTTCAGCGCTGCAGCAGCGTCAGCACCTGCTGGGGCAGCTGATTGGCCTGCGCGACCATGGCGTTGCCGGCCTGCTGGAGGATCTGGGCGCGCGAGAGGGCGGCGGTTTCGGCCGCGAAATCGGCATCCATGATCCGGCCGCGGGCGGCGGCGAGGTTCTCGGCGAAGACGGTGAGGCTCGCGATCACCGAATCGAAGCGGTTCTGCGCCGCACCGAAGGTGGCGCGCGCGGTGGTCACGTCCATGATGGCGGTGTCGAGCGC
>JBIQJS010000119.1:0-5648 GCA_044507405.1 Rubrivivax sp.
CGGCCAGGTCGGCCAGCAGCGGCACGCCGGTGAAGTCCTGCAGCACCACGCGCGCCACCACGAAGGGGATCTCTTCCGTGCGGTCGGCGTTGGGCTGCCAGTTGGCCACCTGCGCCACGTGGTCGGCGGTCACCTTCTTGCCATCGCAGTTGCGCAGCACCGACTCCAGCACGATGCGCATCGACACCGGCAGGCGGTTGATGTTGGGAAAGGTCTTGGCCAGCTCGGGCAGCGAGTAGTAGCTGGCGCTGCGGCCCGAGGGCGTCTTCAAGGTCTTGCGCGCGGCGGCGTAGGCGTGATCTGCTGGCTTCTTGGCGGTGGCCATGGCGATGCTCCTTGATGAGGTCCGGGATGCGACCGATTGTGCCGTCGACGCTGCGCCCCGGGGAGACAGGGCTACTGCATCCAAGGGCTTGTGCGCGACACGGCGCAAGCAACCCCACGCGAGCGCCCGAAGAGGAGGCTTCCTAGAATGGCCGCCTTCCATGACCGTCGAACTCAGACCCGCCACGCCCCACGACATCCCCCACATCATGGCCCTGGAGCGCGACGGCTTCGCGCCGGGCGACCGGGAGGCGCGTGCGGTGTACGAAGAGCGGTTGCATGTCTTCCCGAGCGGCGCGTACGTGGCCCAGTTCGAGGGCGACGTGGTGGGCTGCATCTTCTCGGAGCTGTGGGCGCCGCAGGCCGAGTACGGGCCCGAGCAGTTCGCGCTCGGCCTCAGCATCCGCGAGCGCCACGATCCGCAGGCCGGCTCCGAGCTCTACATCGCCTCCATGACCCTCTCGCCGCGTGTGCGCGGCCAGGGCGTGGGCAGCGTGCTCTTCAACGGCGGCATCGCGCAGGTGCGCGCCCGCCATCCGCACGTCGACTCGGCCATCCTGCTGGTCAACGAGACCTGGCAGGCGGCGCGCCGCATCTACGAGCGCTCGGGCTTCTCGGAGCTTTTCCGCCTGCCGGGCTTCTTCGAGCCGCACCCCGCGGTGCGCCAGGACGGCATCGTGATGCGCAAGGCGCTCGCCGAGGCCTGATCAGGCCGGCGCAGCGCGCGGCGGGCCCAGCGCGTCGGCGAGGGCCGCCGCGTCCAGCCACTGCACCAGCACCTGCTCGCGCGAGGGGCCGTTCGAGGCCAGGCAGTCCACCAGCCCCTTGAGCGGCACACGGCCGGCACCGGGCGGCGCGGCGTGCAGGTCGGCTTCGGGCACTTCGACCACGCTCAGCACGTCGTCCACCCGCAGGCCGTAGACCGGCGCATCCGGCCCGGCGCCGCGGCGCAGGATCAGCACCACGCCCTCGGTGGCGCGCGCCGGCGCGGCTTCGCCCGTGAGGCGGCTCGCACACAGCACCGGCACCGCGCGGCCGCCGCCGTGCGGCAGCATGCCCACCACCGCCGAAGCGTGGCCCGGCGAGCGCACGAGCTGGCGTGCGGCCACCACTTCGAGCACGGCATCGCTGTCGAGCGCGTAGCGGGCCTGACCGACCTGGAAGACCGCCAGTTCGCGCAGCGGGCCGCGCGCGGCGCGTTCCGATGCACTGAGCTCGTGGTCGCCCAGGCGCTGGCCGCGTCGTTCGGCGGTGCCGATCTGCAGGCCCACGAGGGCCTGCACGCGGTTGTCGTAGCCGTCGCTGGTCTTGAATTCGCGGTAGCCGCGGGTGCGGGCGACGGCGCAGGCCCACATCACGCCGTCGACGACGCGCAGCTCGCCGCCCGGGGCGTCGGCCTGCGGGCGCAGCGTCGTCGCCAGCTCGGGGTGCGTCGCGGCGAGCACGCGCCCCTGCTCGTCGACGAAGGCGGCATGCCCGGCGCGTGGCCCCAGCACGTCGGTGAGCATGGCCGCCAGTTCGCGCGCGGCGTTGAAGACGATGGCGACACCGCCCACGAGCTGGTGAACGTCGTCTTCGGCGCGCACGGCGGCGAGGTAGACGTAGGTGTCGCCGTCGTCGTGCAGCCCGGTCGGGCCCCAGTCGCTCACGGCGTAGTCGTTGGAGCCCTGCAGGCCCTGCACGCGCTGCAGCCAGGCCTCGGGCACGCGGCTGCCGAGGCACTCGGGCCGCGCCGTGATGCGCGAGGCGCCGCGGATCACGCCGTCGGTGTCGAAGGCGACCAGGCGGCTGTAGACGGTGTAGAGGCCGTTGATCGCATCGAGCACGCCGTTGATCGCGCTGCGGCTGGTGGCGCTGTCGGGTGCGGCCAGCTCGTGGCGCAGCACCGGCGAGAGCGCCCACCAGCGGCAGTCGTTCGCGCGCTCGTAGAGGTTGCGGTCCATCACGTCGGCCGCCAGCCGCGCGAGCTGCTGGGCCTGCCGGCAGGTGCGCCCGAAGGAAGTGGCCGAGAGGTCGACGATGGCCTGCTCCAGCCGGCGACGCGTGCGCAGGCCCGCGAGGCTCACCTGGCGCAGCACCGCCTTGAGCCGCAGGCGGCCCTCGGCGCTCTGGCCGGTCATGAGGCGGCCGTTCCAGATCACGCGGCGCAGCTCGCCGTTGATCGCCACGGCGTCGCGCTCCACCGCGGAGAGCTCGCCGCTGGCGAGCTGCAGGTCGGCCACGGCCGTGACGGCCTCGCCGTGGCTGTGGAAGGCGGTCAGCAGCGACACCATGGCGAGCGCGCGCCAGGGCGGGCCTGCGTAACCCTGGTAGCCGGCGCTCGCGCAGCACACCGAGAGGTACTCGCGGCCGGCGAAGGTGGTGAGCGCCACGTCGCCCGGGGTCACGGCGGCGAAGCGTGCGCCCAGCGGCACGTGCGCCTCGTCGTTGCTCACGATCACGCGCTGCGATTCGTCGAGCAGCACGATGGCGATCTGGCCCTGCGCATCGCTCACGTCGGCGAGGATGCGCGCCATCTCGTCGGCGAAGCGGAAGCGCAGCACCAGCACGCCCACCGCATGGCCGCGCGCGTCGTCGATGCGGTGCGCGTAGCGCAGGCAGGGCCGCGTGGCCTCGGCCGCGAGGTCGCTCGTGCCGAAGGCCTCGACATATGCCCTGGCCGCGAGCGCCCGCGCGACGATCGGGTCGCGGCTGCGCACGAGGCCAGGGGCGTCGTCGACACGCAGCAGCACCTCGCCATCGGGGGCGAGCAGGGCGATGTCGTCGTAGACGCTGTACTTGGCCTGGTATTCCTGCAGACGATGGCGCAGGCGCGAGCGTGCGGCGTCACGGGTGGCGGCATCGGCCGAACAGAAGGCGACCACCGGTGCGTCGGTCGCGAGGAAGCCCACGTCGGCGGTGCGCTCGTAGAGGTTGCGCACCAGGATGTCGATCGCGCACTGCGCCCGCGCGCCCAGGTCGTCGCCGAGCGCGGCGCAGTTCTCTTCCACCATGCGCTCGACCAGCCGCACGCGCATGGCGTCGAAGCGCTCGCGTGTGTCCACGAGCGTGGGCATCAGCGAGGCCACCTCCTCGGGACAGCTGATCGCGGCGCTGGTCTCGATCGTCTGCCACAGCACGCTCAGGTCGCAGAGGTCGCGTTCGGCGACCTGCACGCGGCGCATGTGGGGCAGCAGTTGGTCGAGGGCGGTCACGGCAGTGGCAGGGCGGGTGACGTCGGGTGTGAACATCAAGTCTAGAAGCAGGGGCCCGTGCCCATGACGGCGAGGAAACGGCGGATTCCGCGCCATTTCTGCGCCGAAACCGATCGACGGCCTCCGGCGGTCGTGCGAAAAGCGCCGCAAAACCGGGCTTGATGCGCGCGTGCCGGGGCAGGGCGCTCGCAAGAATGGACGGGTCTCGAAACCGCCCAGACGCCGCCTCATGCCGCCCATGAAACCCGCGCCCACCCAGCAACGCCCGCCCCAGGCCGCCACCGCGACGGCGCCTGCGGCCGGCAGCCCCGCCCCGCCCCAGGACGCCCTGGCCCTGGCGCGGTCGGGCGCCATGACGCTGGACGATCTGATGGCCCGCGCGGGCGCGCTGCAGCAGGCCGGGCAGATCGCCGAGGCGGCGGCGATGTACGAGGCCTGGATCGCGCACACCGTCTCGCCCATGCTGCACGTGGCCTGCTTCAACTGGGGCACGCTGCTGGGGGCGCTCGCGCACTCTGCCGAGGCCGAGCGGGCCTACCAGCGGGCGCTGGCGCTGCACCCCGGCTTCCACCAGGCGCGGCTCAACCTCGGGCACCAGCTCGAACAGCAGGGCCGCCGCGAGGAAGCGCTCGCCGAATGGAAGCGCGTGGCCGAGACGCCCGGCCTCGACGAGGTGCTGCTGCTGCACGCCCTCAACAACCTCGCGCGCCTGACCGAGCTCATGCGCCGCTACGACGAGGCCGAGCGCTACATGGTGGCCAGCCTCACCCGCAAGCCCGCGCAGAACGACGTGATCCAGCACTACGTGCACCTGCGCCAGAAGATGTGCGCCTGGCCGGTCTACGAGCCGGTGGGCGAGCTCACGCACAACCAGCTGCTGCTGGGCACCTCGGCGCTCGCCATGCTGGGCGAGACCGACGACCCGGCGCTGCAGCTGCTGGCCGCGCAGCGCTTCGTCCATGAGCGGGCGCCCAAGCCGCCGGCGGTGGCCTTCCACACGCTCGGCCCCGGGCGCACCGGCAGGATCAAGGTCGGCTACCTCTCCGGCGACCTGCACATGCACGCCGTGGGCCTGCTCTCGGTGGAACTCCTGGAGCTGCACGACCGCGAGCGCTTCGAGGTGCATGCCTTCTCGTGGAGCCGCGACGACGGCTCGCCGCTGCGCGCGCGCATCCGGGCGGCGATCGACCACTACCACCCGATCGGCAAGCTCGACGACGCGAGCGCCGCACGCCTCATCGCCCAGCACGGCATCGACGTGCTGGTGGACCTGCAGGGCCTGACCAACGGCGCCCGCCCCGGCATCGTCGGCATGCGCCCGGCGCCCATCCAGGTGAGCTATCTCGGCCTGCCCGGCACCTGCGCGCTGCCGGGGGTGGACTGGATCCTCGCCGACCGCTTCGTCATGCCGCCGGAGCTCCTGCCGTACATGACGGAAAAGCCGCTCTACGTGCCCAGCTGCTACCAGGTCAGCGACCGCAAGCGCGAGGTGGCGCCCATGCCGAAGCGCAGCGACTACGGCCTGCCCGAGGACGCCTTCGTCTTCTGCTCCTTCAACAACACCTTCAAGTTCACGCCGGCGCTCTTCAAGACCTGGATGCGCATCCTCCAGCAGGTGCCCGGCAGCGTGCTGTGGCTGCTGGCCGACAACGAATGGGCGCTCGAGAACCTGCGCCGCGAGGCCGATGCACACGGCATCGCGCGCGACCGCCTGATCCTCGCCCCGCGCGTGGCGCCGCCCGAATACCTGGCGCGCTTCCAGCTGGCCGACCTGATGCTCGACACCTTCCCGTACAACGCGGGCACGACGGCGAGCGACGCGCTGTGGATGGGGCTGCCGATCGTGACCTGTTCCGGGCGCACCTACATCTCGCGCATGGCCGGCAGCCTGCTCACCAACGTGGGCCTGCCCGATCTCGTGACCCGCTCGCTCGACGAGTACGAGCAGCTCGCCGTGACCCTCGGCCGCAACCCGATGCGCGTGGCCTCCCACAAGCGCTACCTCGCCGAGCATGGCCGGCAGAGCAAGCTCTTCGACGTGCCCCAGCTGGTGCGCGACATCGAGGCGCAGTTCGAGCGGCTGGCGCTGGAGCACCGGGCGCGCTGAGGGCCTGCACCGTCCCGCAGGCC
>JBIQJS010000119.1:5748-9635 GCA_044507405.1 Rubrivivax sp.
CATCCTCCGTTCGCCCTGAGCCTGTCGAAGGGCCGGGCCCCCGCGTGCAAAGCGCGGAAAAGTGCGCCAAACCCCGCCCTATTGCCCGCACCGCCCGCGGAGCAGCCGCCCACAATGAAACGGAGTCACTCTGCCCGCAAAGCGTCGTGCTTTGCGTGCACCGTCGCACCCCTACATGAGCGCACGCCAGGAACCCTTCATCGCACCGCCCGCAGGCTCGTTGCATGCCGACGATGCGCTGGCGCAGGCGATCGTCTGGCTGTGCAGGCACCACGGGCGTGAGCGCTCGGCCGAGTCGCTGCTGGCCAGCACGCCGGTCGAGGGCGCGCTCGGGCCCGACCAGGCGGTGCGCATCATGCGCGACGCCGGCTTCAACGCCGGCCTGATCCAGAAGCGCATCTCCGACATCCACGCGCTGCTCATGCCGGCGGTGCTGCTGCTGAAGAACGGCGA
The DNA here is from genome assembly GCA_044507405.1 of Rubrivivax sp. Lineage (GTDB taxonomy): Bacteria > Pseudomonadota > Gammaproteobacteria > Burkholderiales > Burkholderiaceae_C > Rhizobacter. The sequence continues at coordinate 6,202 of JBIQJS010000119.1, forward strand.
CTGCGCCATCCTGGTGGCCCGCCATGCGGCGCAGCAGGGCGCCGACACGTACGACGTGGTCATGCCCGGCCCCGAGAGCCATGCCTGCAAGGCCACCGAGGCCGAGCTCTCCGGCGAGTACACCGGCTTTGCCTTCGTCGCCTCACCCAAGCCGCAGGCCACGCTCAACCCCAGCAGCGAGCTCCTGCTGCTCGACCCCAACCGCCACTGGCTGTGGGGCACGCTGCGCCGCTTCATTCCCTACTACCGCTCGGCGCTGCTCGCGGCCTTCCTGAGCAACGTGCTGATGCTCGCGAGCGGCCTGGTCACGGCCGTCGTCTTCGACAAGGTGATCCCGCACCAGGCCTTCGTCACGCTGTGGGCGCTCGCCACCGGCGGCTTCATCGCCATCGTGTTCGACCTGATCGCGCGCCAGCTGCGCTCGCACCTGATCGACCGCGCCGGCAAGAAGGCCGACCTCATCATCGGCTCGCTGCTTTTTCGCCAGACGCTCGGGGTGCGCATGGAGCACCGGCCCGAATCCGCCGGCTCGTACGCTCACCACCTGGGGCAGATCGAGACGGTGCGCGACTTCTTCGCCGGCGCCACGCTCTCCGCGCTGAGCGACCTGCCGTTCATCTTCATCTTCGTGGCCATGGCCTTCGTGATTGGCGGCCCGCTCGGCTGGGTGCTGGTCTTCGCCATCCCGCTGATCCTCAGCGTGGCCCTGCTGATCCAGTCGTCGCTGCGCCGCTCCATGAGCGCCAACATGGCCCACCAGGCCGACCTCCAGGGCCTGCTGGTCGAGGCGGTGGAGGGGTTGGAGGACGTCAAGGCCGTGGGCGCGCAGGGCCGCTTCCTGCGCCGCTACGAAGACGCCACCGCGGCGGCGGCCGACACGGCGCTGCGTGCGCGTGCGCTCGGCGGCCTCACCAACAACCTGTCGTCGATCGCGCAGCAGCTCATCACGCTCGTGCTCCTGGTGGTGGGCGTCTACCTCATCCAGGCCGGCGAGATCAGCGGCGGCGCCCTGATCGGCACCATCATGTTCGGCGGCCGCGCGATCGGCCCGCTCAGCAGCGTGGTGAGCCTGGCCACGCGTTACCAGGGCGCGCGCGCGGCCATGGCGGCGCTCGACAAGATGATGAAGCTGCCCACCGAGCGCACGCCCGGCGCCAGCTACGTGGCCAACCACGAGGTCACGGGCCGCATCGCGCTGCGCGAGCTGAGCTTCGCGTACCCGGCCACCACCGAAGGCACCAACCCGCCCAAGGTGCTCAAGAACGTCAACCTCAGGTTCGAGCCGGGCGAGCGCGTGGCGATCCTCGGACGCATCGGCAGCGGCAAGTCCACGGTGCTGCGCCTGCTCGCCGGCCTCTACCAGCCCACCGAAGGCCTGGTCGAGGTCGACGGCATCGACCTGCGCCAGATCGACCCGGCCGACTTCCGCGCGAAGGTCGGCTTCGTCTCGCAGGAGCCGCGGCTCTTCAAGGGCACCCTGCGCGAGAACGTGCTCATGGGCCGTGCGACCGTCGATGCCGCGCGCCTGACCGAAGTGGCCCGAGTGACCGGTCTCGATCGCCTCGTGGCCTCGCATCCGCAGGGCTGGGAGCTCTCGGTGGGCGAGATGGGCTCGCTGCTCTCGGGCGGCCAGCGCCAGCTCGTGGCGCTCGCGCGCTGCCTGGTCACCCAGCCGCAGATCCTGCTCATGGACGAGCCCACCAGCTCCATGGATGCGCAGAGCGAGACCCTCTTCCTGCGCCAGCTCAACGAGGCGCTGGGCACGCGCACGGTCGTGATGGTCACCCACCGCCCCGCGGTGCTGGAGCTGGCACAGCGCGTGATCGTGGTCGATGGCGGCAAGGTCGTGCTCGACGGGCCTAAGGCCCAGGTGCTCGCGGCCCTCTCGGGCGCCAAGCCCGCGGCCTCGGCCACGCCGGAGACCACCACCTCGCCCAACGTGCACCTGCATCCCTCCACGCAGCCGGTGCAGCGCCAGGCTTCGGTCTGACGCCTGCCCCCGCCCGAACCCGCCATGCCGTTCTGGAAGCGCCAGCAGAAAGACCCCGCCAGCCACGAGATGGCCTACGTGGCCGACGTGCGCGCGGCGATGGTGGTCGATGCCATGCCCGGCACCACCTGGGCGCTCTACCTCATGGCCGCGGTGCTGATCGCCACCATCACGTGGGCGGCCGTCTCCAAGGTCGATGAGATCACCCGCGCCGAGGGCCGCGTGGTGCCCGAGGGGCGCGAGCAGGTCATCGCCAGCCTGGAAGGCGGCATCCTGCGCGAGCTGCACGTGCGCGAGGGTGCGCAGGTCTACGAAGGGCAGGAGCTCGCGCAGCTGGACCCCACCCGCTTCGAGTCGCAGCAGAACGAGGGCGAGGCCAAGCGCGTCGCGCTGCTGGGCACGATCGCGCGGCTCACGGCCGAGGCCTATGGCCGCGCGCTCAAGTTCCCCGAGGAGGTGCGCAAGGTCGCCTCGGTGGTGGAAGGCGAGACCGATGCCTACACCGCCCGCAAGCGCGCGCTCGACGAGGCGCTCGCCACCAACGCGCGCAACGTGCAGCTCCTGATGAAGGAGCTGGGCGTGTCGGAGGCGATGGCCGCCAAGGGCCTGATGAGCGAGGTGGAGGTGATGCGCCTGCGCCGCCAGGTCAACGACCTGCAGCTCAACGCCCGCGAACGCATCAACAAGTTCCGCCAGGACGCGAGCACCGACCTCGTGCGCGTGCAGACCGAGCTCTCGCTGCTGGACGAGCAGCTCGCCGGCCGCGCCGACGTGCTGCGCCGCACGGTGCTCACCTCGCCGGTGCGCGGCCTGGTGAAGAACATCCGCGTCAACACCATCGGCGGCGTGGTGGGCCCGGGCGCGCCCATCATGGAGATCGTGCCCATCGGCTCGCGCGTGCTGGTGGAGGCGCGTCTCAAGCCCAAGGACGTGGGCTTCGTGCGTGTGGGCCAGAAGGCCGAGGTCAAGCTCGCCGCCTACGACTACAACATCTACGGCGGCCTGCACGGCAAGATCGAATACATCAGCCCCGACGCGCTCGGCGAGGCCGAGAAGGGCGCGCCCGACTCGACCTACTACCGCGTGATGATGCGCAGCGACCGCTCCACGCTCAAGGACAAGACCGGCAAGCCGCTGCCCATCCTGCCCGGCATGACCGCGCAGGTGGAGGTGCGAACCGGCGAGCGCTCGGTGCTGAGCTTCATCCTGCGGCCGATGATGAAGTCGAAAGAGGCGTTTCGGGAGAGGTGACGGTTCGCACTGAGCCACCCTCCGTTCGCTGAACCACCCTCCGTTCGCGCTGAGCTTGTCAAAGCGCTCGCGCGGCCGGAGCAGGGCTTCGACAAGCTCAGTCCGAACGGGTGGGTCCGTTCGCGCTGAAACGGAGCAGGGCTTCGACAAGCTCAGTCCGAACGGGGTGGGTCCGTTCGCGCTGAAACGGAGC
>JBIQJS010000226.1:0-1538 GCA_044507405.1 Rubrivivax sp.
GGCAACTCGGGCGGCGCCCTGGTCGACGCCCAGGGCAACCTCCTGGGCATCAACACGGCGATCTATTCGCGCTCGGGCGGCAGCCTGGGCATCGGCTTCGCGATCCCGGCCAACACCGCCCGGCTGGTGATGGAAGGCCTGATCCGCGATGGCCAGGTCACCCGCGGCTGGATCGGCGTGGAGCCGCGAGACCTCACGCCCGAGATCGCCGAGACCTTCGGCCTGCCGGTCAAGCAGGGCGTGCTGATCACCGGGGTGCTCCAGAACGGCCCCGCCGCGCTCGGTGGCATGCGCCCGGGCGACGTGGTGGTGAACGTGGCCGGCACGTCCGTGGTCAACACGGTGCAGCTGCTCGCGGCCGTCGCGGAACTCAAGCCACGCACCACGGCAACCATCGGCATCCAGCGCGGTGACCGCGCGCTCGAGTTGCAGGTGGAGGTGGCACAGCGGCCCCGCACCGGCCCGCCGCGCGAGCGCTGAACGGCCTCAGCTCGAGGAGCTCGTCTCCTCGGTACTGGGCTCGCTCTGCTTCACGAAGAAGACGGCCGCGAGGATGCCGAGCTCGTAGAGGATGCACATCGGGATCGCCAGCGCGAGCTGCGAGATCACGTCGGGTGGCGTGACGACGGCCGCGATGATGAATGCGATCACGATGAAATAGCCGCGGAAATTGCGCAGCCGTTCGATCGACACCATCCCCAGGCGCGCCAGCACGATCACCACGATCGGCACTTCGAAGGCGAGGCCGAACACGATGAACAGCGTGAGCACGAAGCCGAAGTACTGCTCGATGTCCGGCGCTGCCGTGATGCTCTGGGGCGCAAAGCTCTGGATGAACTGCGCCATGGCCGGCAGCACGAGGAAGTAGCAGAACGCCACCCCGATGAAGAAGAGGATGGTGCTCGAGATCACCAGCGGCAGCACCAGCCGCTTCTCGTGCGTGTAGAGCCCGGGCGCGACGAACGCCCAGGTCTGGTAGAGCACGTAGGGCAGCGCGATCAGGAAGCCCGACATCAGCGTGATCTTGAGCGGCACCAGGATGGGCGAGATCACGTTGGTCGCGATCAGGGTGGCGCCCTTGGGCAGGTGCGCCACCAGCGGCGCGGCCAGCAGGTCGTACAGGGCGCCCGAGCCCGGCCAGACCATGAGCACGCCGAAGCACACGAGGATGGCGATCACGGCGCGGATCAATCGATCGCGCAGCTCGACCAGGTGGGCGACGAAGGGCTGCTCGGTACCTGCCAGTTCGTCTTGGGGTTCGCCTGAAGTGCTCATGCCGAGGATCCGCCACGCGGCGGCCTGAACCGCGCCACGCGCGCTGCGCCGGACTGCGCCTTGCCGCGGATGCCGTGCCGTTGCTTGTACCACTGGGGCATGGCGCCGCGCTTGAGGCGCCACTTCTTGCCGGGGTGCTTGTAGGCCGGCACCGGCGTGGTCAGCTCATCGTGCAGGCCGCCGGTGAAGGGCGCCGGCTCGGCGTCGGCCCAGGCGTTCTCCAGGGCGGAGGTGGTCTGGTTGATTTCGTTCGAGACGGTCTT
>JBIQJS010000120.1:0-9218 GCA_044507405.1 Rubrivivax sp.
GTTCTGGAACTTGGAGTCCTTGCGCTGGCGCAGCGTGAGCGCGATGGCCGAGATGATCGCCACCAGCAGCAGCACCGCGGCGATCTGCAGCGTGTACAGGTACTGGGTGTACACGGCGATGCCGAGCAGCTTGGTGTTGCCGAGCTCGAGGGCGCGCGCATCGGGCAGCGGCGCCTCGGTCACATCGAAGCCGCTGAGCAGCACCAGCGCCATCTCGATGGCGATCACCGCCCCAACGACCGCGGCCAGCGGCACATGGCGCCAGAAGCGCTCGCGCAGACGTTCGACGTTGATGTCCAGCATCATCACGACGAACAGGAACAGCACCATGACCGCGCCGACGTAGACCAGCACCAGCACGATGGCGAGGAACTCGGCCCGCAGCAGCATCCACACGCAGGCGGCCGAGAAGAACGAGAGCACGAGGAACAGCGCCGCATGCACCGGGCTGCGGGCGGTGATGACACGAAAGCCGGCGAACAGCAGCACGGCCGAGAAGACGTAGAAGAGCGCGGTGATGGTGTTCATGTGTTGTCAGCGCCCGGGCGCGGCGCTGCGCGCGCCGCACCTGTGGCCGAGCCGGCGCGGCTCAGCGGTACTTGGCGTCGGCCTCCCGGTTGGCGGCGATGTCGCGCTCGTAGCGGTCGCCCACGGCCAGCAGCATGTCCTTGGTGAAGTACAGGTCGCCGCGCTTCTCGCCGTGGTATTCGAGGATGTGGGTCTCGACGATCGAGTCGACCGGGCAGCTCTCCTCGCAGAAGCCGCAGAAGATGCACTTCGTGAGGTCGATGTCGTAGCGGGTCGTGCGCCGCGAGCCGTCGTCACGGATGTCGGACTCGATGGTGATGGCCAGCGCCGGGCACACCGCCTCGCACAGCTTGCAGGCGATGCAGCGCTCCTCGCCGTTCTCGTAGCGGCGCAGCGCATGCAGGCCGCGGAACCGCGGCGACAGCGGCGTCTTCTCTTCCGGGAACTGCACGGTGATGTGCGGCGACAGGAAGTGCCGGCCGGTGATGGCCAGGCCCTTGAAGAGTTCGGTGAGCATGAAGCTCGAGAACAGATCCTTGATGGCGGCGACGGCGGACATGGCGGTCTCTTTGCGGTGCGCGGGTGCGGCACTCAGTTCCAGATGTTCCAGGGCGACTGGATCCACAGCCCGACCAGCACGAGCCACACCAGCGTGACGGGGATGAAGATCTTCCAGCCCAGGCGCATGATCTGGTCGTAGCGGAAGCGCGGGAAGGTCGAGCGCACCCACAGGAACATCGTGACCACGACGAAGGTCTTGATGCCGAGCCAGATCCAGCCCGGGATGAAGTCGAGGAAGGCGAACGGGCTCAGCCAGCCGCCGAGGAAGAAGGTCACCGTCAGGATGGAGACCAGGATCATGTTGGCGTATTCGGCGAGGAAGAACATCGCGAACGCCATGCCCGAGTACTCCACCATGTGGCCGGCCACGATCTCCGATTCGCCCTCCACCACGTCGAACGGATGGCGGTTGGTCTCGGCCAGCCCGGCGATGAAGAAGATGAAGAAGATGGGCAGCAGAGGCAGCCAGTTCCACGACAGGAAGTTCCAGCCCATGTCGGCGAACATGCCGCGGCCCTGGGCGAGCACGATCTCGCTCATGTTCAGGGTGCCGCTCACCATCACCACGATGACGAGCGCGAAGCCCATCGCGATCTCGTAACTCACCATCTGCGCCGCGGCGCGCAGTGCGCCGAGGAAGGCGTACTTCGAGTTCGAGGCCCAGCCGGCAATGATCACGCCGTAGACCTCGAGCGACACGATGGCCAGCAGGAACAGCAGGCCGGCGTTGATGTTCGCGAGTGCCGCCTCGGGCCCGAAGGGCACGACCACCCAGGCGACGAGCGCCGGCATGATGGTCATCACCGGCGCGAGCAGGAACAGCGGCCGGTTCGACGCTGCGGGCAGGATGATCTCCTTGAAGATCAGCTTGACCGCGTCGGCAATCGGCGTGAGCAGGCCGAAGGGCCCCACCCGGTTCGGACCCGGGCGGATCTGCGTCCAGCCGATGGCCTTGCGCTCCCACAGCGTGAGGTAGGCCACGAAGATCATCAGCGGCAGCACCAGCGCCACGATCTTGATCAGGTTCCAGGCCACCGGCCAGGCGCCACCCAGCCAGCTGCTGCCGTAGGTGTTGATGGTCTCCAGCATGTCAGGCCTTCTCCACCGTCAGGGCGCCGAAGAGCGCGGGAAGCGCGGCGGTGGCCGGGTGTGCGCCTGGCACGCGCACCGTGTCGTCGGCCAGGGTGAGATCCAGCCGTGCGGGCAGCACCACCTGCGCCTGGCCTTGCGACACGCGCACCGGCATGCCCTCTTCCAGGCCGAGCCGCTCCCACAGTGCGCGCGGCAGGCTGGCCACCGGCGGGCGCGCATCGGCAGTAAGCTGCAGCGGCGTGGAGCGGCGCACCAGCGAATCGGTCGCGTAGATCGGCACGTCGGCCACGCGCTGCACGCCGCCCTGCGCGGTGACGGCCGGAGCGCCGCCAACGGCCGGCGCGTTGCTCAGGCGTTGCGGCACGGCGTCGACCTCGCCCAGGGCCTCGCGGCGCACGTCTTCCGAGGTCTCGAAATCGAAGCCGGCGATGTCCAGCATATTGCCGAGCACGCGCAACACCTTCCAGCCGGGTCGGGTGTCGGCGAACGCCTTCACCACACCATGGAAGCTCTGCGCCCGGCCTTCGGCATTGACGAAGGTGCCGGAGGTCTCGGTGAACGGCGCGATCGGCAGCAGCACATCGGCGCAGTCGACCGCCGCGCTGCGGAAGGGAGTGAGGGCGACCACCATCTCGGCCTCGCCAAGGGCGGCGACGGCCGCGTCGCCGGCGGCCGTGTCGAAGGCCGGCTCGACATTGAGCAGCACGCAGGCCTTCAGCCCGCCCGACAGCATGCGCCCGGCATCCAGCCCACCGTTGCGCGGCAGCGCATCGACGAGTTGCGCCCCGACGCTGTTGGCGGCCTCGCCGAGATAGCCGACGCTGGCGCCGGTGTGTTCGCCGATCCAGTGCGCGAGCTCGAGCAGTCGGCTCGCCTGCGGATGCTGCGCGGCGGCGTTGCCGAGCAGGATGGCCTTGTGTTCGCCACTGAGCAGGCCTTCGGCGACCGCACGCATGTGGTCGTCGACGTTCGCCTCCACCGGTGCAGCAGTGCCGCGTTGCGTGGCCACCGCCGACGCGATGCCGGCGAGTGCATCCACCCACGCGCTCGGCGCGGCGATGACCGAGCCTGCAAGCGGCAGCAGCCAATCGTCCTGCAGCGCATGCAGGTTGAAGATCTGCGCGCCCTTCTTGGTCGCCTGGCGCAGGCGCTGAGCGAACAGCGGATGGTCCTTGCGCAGGAAGGAGCCGATCACCAGCGCCCGGTCCAGCGTGGACAGCGAGGCGATGGACGTGCCCAGCCAGCGCGCCGAGCGCGCTTGGCCCACGTTGGCGAAATCGGCATGCCGCAGCCGGTGGTCGATGTTGTCGCTGCCCAGACCGCGCACCAGCTTGGCGAGCAGGTGCAGCTCCTCGCTGGTGCTGTGCGGCGAGGCCAGCGCACCGATGCTTTGTGCGCCGTGGTCGGCCTTGATCTGGGTGAGCCCGCGTGCCACGTACTCGAGCGCGGTGGTCCAGTCGACCGCCGCCCATTCGCCACCCTGCTTGAGCATGGGCGAGGCCAGGCGGTCCTCGTGGTTCAGCGCCTCGTACGAGAAGCGGTCACGGTCGGCGAGCCAGCATTCGTTGACCTCCTCGTTCTCCAGCGGCAGCACCCGCATCACGCGGTTGGCCTTGACCTGGACGATGAGGTTGGCGCCCGTGCTGTCGTGCGGGCTGACACTCTTGCGGCGCGACAGCTCCCAGGTGCGGGCGCTGTAGCGGAACGGCTTGCTGGTGATGGCGCCGACTGGGCACAGGTCGATCATGTTGCCCGACAGCTCCGAATCGATGGTGTCGCCGGCGATCGTGGTGATCTCGGAGTGCTCGCCGCGATGGATCATGCCCAGTTCCATCACGCCGGCCACTTCCTGGCCGAAGCGGATGCAGCGTGTGCAGTGGATGCAGCGCGTCATCTCTTCGAGCGACAGCAGCGGCCCGACCTCCTTGTGGAAGACGACGCGCTTTTCCTCGGTGTAGCGCGAGGCGGACGCGCCATAGCCCACCGCAAGATCCTGCAGCTGGCATTCGCCACCCTGGTCGCAGATCGGGCAGTCCAGCGGGTGGTTGATGAGCAGGAACTCCATGACGCTTTGCTGCGCCTTGAGGGCCTTCTCGCTCTTGGTGCGCACGATCATGCCCTGCGTCACCGGCGTGGCACAGGCCGGCATGGGCTTGGGCGCCTTCTCGACGTCGACGAGGCACATGCGGCAGTTGGCCGCGATCGACAGCTTCTTGTGGTAGCAGAAGTGCGGGATGTAGGTGCCGGCCTTGTCGGCCGCATGCATCACCATGCTGCCTTCGGGCACCTGCACCTTCTGGCCGTCGAGTTCGATTTCCAGCATGGGCTTCTCAGACATAGGACGGCACCAGACAGTGCTTGTGCTCCACGTGGTGCACGAACTCGTCGCGGAAATGCTTGATCATGGCGCGCACCGGCATCGCGGCGGCGTCACCCAGCGCGCAGATGGTGCGGCCCTGGATGTTGTCGGCCACCGAGTTCAGCACGTCGATGTCTTCCATGCGGCCCTTGCCGTGCTCGATGCGGTCGACCATGCGCCACAGCCAGCCCGTGCCTTCGCGGCAGGGGGTGCACTGGCCGCAGCTCTCGTGCTGGTAGAAGTAGGACAGGCGCAGCAGGCTCTTGACCATGCAGCGGCTGTCGTCCATCACGATGACGGCGCCCGAGCCGAGCATGGAGCCGGCCTTGGCGATGGCGTCGTAATCCATCGTGGTGTCCATCATGATGGACGCTGGCAGCACCGGCGCCGAAGAGCCGCCGGGGATCACCGCCTTGAGCGTGCGCCCCTTGCGCACGCCGCCGGCGAGTTCGAGCAGCTTCGAAAACGGCGTGCCGAGCGGGACCTCGAAGTTGCCGGGGCGCTCGACGTCGCCCACCACCGAGAAGATCTTGGTGCCGCCGTTGTTGGGCTTGCCGATCTCGAGGTAGGACTGGCCGCCGTTGACGATGATCCACGGCACCGCGGCGAAGGTCTCGGTGTTGTTGATCGTCGTCGGCTTGCCGTACAGGCCGTAGCTCGCCGGAAACGGCGGCTTGAAGCGCGGCTGCCCCTTCTTGCCCTCGAGCGACTCGAGCAGCGCCGTCTCTTCACCGCAGATGTAGGCGCCGAAGCCGTGGTGCCCGTGCAGCTGGAAGCTGAAGCCGCTGCCGAGGATGTTGTCGCCGAGATAGCCGGCCGCACGGGCTTCCTCGAGCGCCGCCTCGAAGCGTTCGTAGACCTCGAAGATCTCGCCGTGGATGTAGTTGTAGCCGACGCTGATGCCCATCGCATACGCCGCGATCGCCATGCCTTCGATGACGATGTGCGGGTTGAACATCAGGATGTCGCGGTCCTTGCAGGTGCCCGGCTCACCCTCGTCCGAATTGCACACGAGGTACTTCTGCCCGGGGAACTGCCGCGGCATGAAGCTCCACTTCAGACCGGTGGGAAAGCCCGCGCCGCCGCGCCCGCGCAGGCCGGAGGCCTTGACCTCGGCGATCACCTGGTCGGGCGTCATGCCCTCGCCCAAGATCTTGCGCAGCGCCTGGTAGCCGCCGCGTGCCTCGTAGTCCTTCAGCGACCAGTTGCTGCCGTCGAGCCCGGCGTAGATCTGGGCACCGATGTGACGGTCGTGGAAGCAGGTCTCCCGGCCGGTGGATTGAAACTTGGAAAGATCGAGCATCTGGACCTCAGCGCCCGTGCGCCTTGAGCTCTTCGACGAGTTCGTCGAGCCGCTCGGGACTCATGAAGCTGCACATCTGGCGGTCATTGACGAGCATCACCGGCGCATCGGCACAGGCGCCCAGGCACTCGGTCTTCTGCACCGTGAACTGGCCGTCGGCCGTCGTGCCGCCCTCTTCCACGCCCAGCCGGCTGCACAAGTGTTCGAGCGCCTTCTGGCCGTCGCGCAGCTGGCACGGCAGGTTCGTGCACACGCTCAGCTTCACCCGCCCGACCGGCTGCTGGTTGTACATGTTGTAGAAGGTCGTCACCTCATGCACCGCGATCGGCGGCATGCCGAGGTAGTGGGCGACCGCAAGTTCGCTCTCGTGCGAGACGAAGCCTTGCTGCTGCTGCACGATGGCGAGACACGCCATCACCGCCGACTGGCGCTGGTCGGCCGGGTACTTCGCGATTTCGCGGTCGAAGCGGGCAAGCGTCGCCGCATCGAACAGGCCCTCGGGCCGGGTCGCTTCGCTGCTCATCGGTCGATTTCTCCAAACACGATGTCCATCGTGCCGATCACCGCCACCGCGTCCGACAGCATGTGGCCTCGCGTCAGTTCGTCCATGCCCGAGAGGTGCGCGAAGCCGGGTGCGCGGATCTTCAGGCGGTACGGCTTGTTCGCTCCATCGCTGACGATGTAGATGCCGAACTCGCCCTTGGGATGCTCGACGGCGGAATAGACCTCGCCCTCGGGCACGTGGAAGCCTTCGGTGAAGAGCTTGAAGTGGTGGATCAGGTCTTCCATGCCCGACTTCATGTTCACGCGCGACGGCGGCGCCACCTTGTTGTTGTCGGTGATGACCGGACCGGGGTTCTCGCGCAGCCACTTCACGCACTGCTGGATGATGCGGTTGGACTGGCGCATTTCCTCCACGCGCACGAGGTAGCGGTCGTAGGTGTCGCCGGTCGTGCCCACCGGCACGTCGAAGTCCATCCGGTCGTAGACCTCGTAGGGCTGCTTCTTGCGCAGGTCCCACTCCACGCCCGAGCCGCGCAGCATCGGGCCGGTGAAGCCGAGGTTGAGCGCGCGCTCCGCCGTGACCACGCCGATGCCCACCGTGCGTTGCTTCCAGATGCGGTTGTCGGTCAGCAGCGTCTCGTAGTCGTCGACGTTCTTCGGGAAACGCTGGCTGAAGTCGTCGATGAAGTCCAGCAGCGAGCCCGCCCGCGCCTCGTTGAGCTTGGCGATGGCCTTGGCACTGCGCACCTTCGACGCCTTGTACTGCGGCATGGACTCGGGCAGATCGCGGTACACGCCGCCCGGGCGGAAGTACGCGGCGTGCATGCGTGCGCCCGACACCGCCTCGTACATGTCGAGGATGTCCTCACGCTCGCGGAAGCAGTAGATGAGCATGTTCATCGCACCGCAGTCCAGGCCGTGCGCGCCCAGCCACATCAGGTGGTTCAGCAGCCGCGTCAGCTCGGAGAACATCACGCGGATGTACTGCGCGCGAATCGGCACCTCCAGGCGAAGCAGCTTCTCGATCGCCAGGCAGTACGCATGCTCGTTGCACATCATCGACACGTAGTCGAGACGGTCCATGTACGGCAGCGACTGGATGAACGTGCGCGTCTCGGCCAGCTTCTCGGTGGCGCGGTGCAGCAGGCCGATGTGCGGGTCGGCGCGCTGGATCACCTCGCCGTCGAGTTCGAGCACGAGGCGCAGCACGCCGTGCGCCGCCGGATGCTGCGGACCGAAGTTCAGCGTGTAGTTCTTGATCTCAGCCATGGCCTGGTTCGATGCGGCGGCTCAGTGAAGGCCGCCGTAGTTCTCTTCGCGCACCACGCGCGGCGTGATCTCGCGCGGCTCGATGCTCACCGGCTGGTAGATCACGCGCTTCTGCTCCGCGTCGTAGCGCATCTCGACGTGCCCGCTGACCGGGAAATCCTTGCGGAACGGGTGGCCGATGAAGCCGTAGTCGGTGAGGATGCGGCGCAGGTCGAGGTGGCCCTCGAAGATGACGCCGTACAGGTCGAAGGCCTCGCGCTCGAACCAGTTGGCCGCGCTCCACACGCCGGTGAGCGAGGCGACGGTCGGCACATCGTCGTCGGGGCAGAAGACCTTGAGCCGCACGCGCCAGTTGTGCGTGACGGACAGCAGGTGCGAGACGACGCAGAAGCGCGGGCCGTCCCATTCGCGGCCCTTGTAGCTCGCGTAGTCGACGCCGCACAGGTCGATGAGCTGCTCGAAGCGCAGCGCCGGGTTGTCGCGCAGCGCGGCGGCGGCGGCGAGGTAGTCGGCGGCGCGAACGGTGATCGTGATCTCGCCGCGGTCGCGCACCAGCGACTTGAGCTGGCTGCCGAGGCCGGCCTCGAGAGCGGCCTGCAGCGTGTCGAGTGTGCTCATGGGGATGGGGTCCGTGTCAGCGCGCGATGGTGTTCTCGCGGCGGATCTTGGCCTGCAGCTGCAGGATGCCGTAGAGCAGCGCCTCCGCGGTGGGAGGACAGCCGGGCACGTAGACGTCGACGGGCACGATGCGGTCGCAGCCGCGCACGACGGAATAGCTGTAGTGGTAGTAGCCGCCGCCGTTGGCGCACGAGCCCATGCTCAGCACCCAGCGCGGCTCCGCCATCTGGTCGTAGACCCGGCGCAGCGCCGGCGCCATCTTGTTGCACAGCGTGCCGGCCACGATCATCAGGTCGCTCTGCCGGGGGCTCGGGCGGAACAGCATGCCGAAGCGGTCGATGTCGTAGCGCGCGGCGCCCGCATGCATCATCTCGACGGCGCAGCACGCCAGGCCGAAGGTCATCGGCCACAGCGAGCCGGTCTTCGACCAGTTGATCACCGAGTCGATGCTCGTGGTGACGAAACCTTCCTTGAGAACGCCTTCGATGCCCATGCTCTTACCTTGTGGTGCCGGTCATTCCCAATCGAGCGCGCCCTTTTTCCACTCGTAGGCGAAGCCGACGACGAGGATGCCGAGGAAAACCATCATGGCCCAGAAGCCCGTGGCGCCGATCTCGGCGAGCGACACCGCCCACGGGAAGAGAAAGGCGATCTCGAGGTCGAAAAGAATGAAGAGGATGGCGACGAGGTAGTAGCGCACGTCGAACTTCATGCGCGCATCCTCGAAGGCCTCGAAGCCGCACTCGTAGGGCGCGTTCTTCGCCGCGTCGGGGCGACGCGGGCCGAGCAGGAAACCCAGGACCTGGGGCGCCACGCCCACTGCCACACCCACGAGGATGAACAGGATGACGGGCAGATAGGGTTCCAGATTCATGATCGGCCGGGAGAGCGAGGTACTGGCAGGCCCGCCAAGGAACCTGCTCAGGTCAATCTGGTGCCGACGGCGAGACTCGAACTCGCACAGCTTTCGCCACTACCCCCTCA
>JBIQJS010000011.1:0-42017 GCA_044507405.1 Rubrivivax sp.
CGGTGATCATGATCACCTCGCGCATCGCCCAGAAGCACCGCGACTACGCGGCCGAGCTGGGCGTGGACCACTACCTCGGCAAGCCGTATTCGGAAGAAGACCTGCTTGCGCTCATCGGCCGCTACACGGCCCTGCCCGCGCCGGTGTGACCGGCGCCGGTGAGCCTCACGTCGTATGTCGGAACTGGTTGACCACCTTGCCGAGCTCACCGGCTTTCGCGACCGCGACATCCTCGACGTGACGCTGGTGGGCGCGCTGCGCGACCTGCTGCACCCGCGCGTGGTCACCATCTACCGCTCGGTCGGCGATGCCGGCAACGAACGTTGGATCACCCGCGCGCGCCTCGGCGAGCACGACGCCGTGGCGACCGCCGACCCGGTGTGGGCCGACATCGAGACGCTGCCGCCGCTCGACCTCTACCCCGAGCGGCAGCAGGCGATGAAGGGTCAGGCGACGGTCGTGACCGTGCCGGGCCGCCATTCGCTGAGCCTCTTTCCCGTCAGCACCGATCGCGAGGTCGTGGGCGTGATGGAGATCGAGACCGCCGAGCCGCTCTCCGACGAATCGCGGCGGCTGGTGGGCAGCATCCTGCGGATCTACCGCAACTTCCAGGCGCTGCTCGACTACAGCGAGCGCGACACGCTCACCGGCCTGCTCAACCGCAAGACCTTCGACGAGAGCTTCCTCAAGGCGACGAGCGAATCCCTGGGCGCGCCGCTCGCGGCCGACGGCCGTCGCCACCCTGCGGCGACGCACCGCCATTGGCTGGGCGTGATCGACATCGATCACTTCAAGTCGGTCAACGACAACTTCGGCCACCTGATCGGCGACGAAGTGCTGCTGCTGCTCTCGCGCCTGATGCGCAGCAGCTTCCGCTTCCACGACCGGCTCTACCGGTTCGGCGGCGAGGAGTTCGTGGTGCTGATGCGCTGCGCTTCCGAGCAGGATGCGGCGCTGGCGCTCGAGCGCATGCGCAGCAACACCGCGAGCTATCCCTTCCCGCAGGTGGGACAGATCACCATCAGCATCGGCTTCACCGAAGTGAAGCCCGGCGACACGCCGAGCGCCGCCTTCGAGCGTGCCGACAAGGCCGTGTACTACGCCAAGAGCCACGGCCGCAACCAGGTGCAAAGCCATGCCGAGCTGATCGCGCGTGGCGACCTGGAAGACGAATCCAAGATCGGCGACGTCGAACTCTTCTAGCGCACGGATTCAGCGCGGCCGCTTCACGACCGCATAGCGCTGCAGCGTCTTCTCCCGCGCTTCGTCGTGCGACACGACGGGCAGCGGATAGGTTGCACCCAGCGTGACGCGTGCTTCGGCCAGATCGAGCGGCCGCGCGAGCCACGGTGCGTGGATGTCGCGATCCGGGAGCTCCGCGAGCGCCGGCAGATAGCGCCGGATGAACCGCCCCTGCGGGTCGAACTTCCGGCTCTGGCTCACGGGGTTGAAGATGCGGAAGTACGGCTGCGCATCGCAGCCGGTGGACGCTGCCCACTGCCAGCCACCGACATTCGAGGCCAGGTCGTAGTCCAGCAGCTTCTCCGCGAAGTAGCGCTCGCCGCTCCGCCAGTCGATGCCGAGGTCCTTCACCAGAAAGCTTGCGGTGACCATGCGCAGCCGGTTGTGCATGTACCCGGTCTGGTTGAGCTGCGCCATCGCCGCATCCACGAGCGGGTAGCCGGTGCGGCCCTCGCACCAGGCGGTGAAGAGGGCGTCGGCCTGTTTGCCGTGCTCCCAGCGGATCGCGTCGTACTCCGGCCGGAAGCTCGCGTGCACCACGTGCGGATGGTGGTGCAGCACCTGGTGGTAGAAGTCGCGCCAGATGAGCTCCGAAAGCCACACCGATGCGCCGCGCGAGCCATGGTGCATGCGGCTGGCCGCCTCGCGCGCGAGCTGCCGGATCGACACCGTGCCGAACCGCAGGTGCGCGGAGAGGTAGCTCGGGCCCTTGACGGCCGGGAAGTCGCGCGCGGTGTCGTAGCGGTCCATGCGCGGCAGGAAATCCGCGAGCATCTCCTGCGCGCCGGTTTCCCCGAGACCGAGCTTCATCTCGTGCAGCTGGGTCGGCTCGAAGCCAATCCCGGCGAGCGTCGGGATGCGCACGGCCATGCCTTGCGGCACGGGCGCCAGCGCCTCGACGTACTTCTCGACCGGGTAGGCGCTCACGTAGAACGGCTCCAGCTTCTTCAGCCAGGCGTTCCGGTAGGGCGTGAACACGCTGTATGGGGTGCCGCTGGCGGTGAGCACCTCCTTGCGCTCGAAGACCACATGGTCCTTGCTCGTGTGCAGCGAGATGCCGAGGCCGGCCAGCTCGCCGCGCACCTTCGCGTCACGCGCGAGCGCCGCCGGCTCGTCGTCGTGGTTGGCGTAGACCGCCTGCACGTGCAGCGACCTCGCCAGCCGTGGAAGCGCCTCGGTGGCCTGCCCATGCAGCACGATCAGCCCGCCCTGCGGCTGCCAGCGGCGCAGCGCCGCGTCGAGCACCAGGAGGCTGTCGCGGATGAACTCGACCCGGCGGTCCGCACGCGGCAGCGCATCGAGGATGTCGGTGTCGAACACGAATGCACACCACACCTTGCGGGCCGCCTTCAGGGCGTGGAAGAGCGCAGCGTGGTCACTCGATCGCAGATCGCGACGGAACCAGACGAGGGCGCTGTCCAGGGCCTTTTGCATCCGTCGAGTTTGCCGCAGGAATAAAATCGCCCGCATGCCCGGCTCGTCCATCGACCTCACCAACCAGTTCCTGATCGCCATGCCCGGCATGGCCGACGAGACCTTCGCGGGAGCGGTGGTGTACATGTGCGAGCACACCGAAAAGGGCGCACTCGGCCTCGTCATCAACAAGCCGATCGACATCAAGCTCAGGAATCTCTTCGAGAAGGTGGAGCTCACGCTCGACCGCGCAGACCTGGCCGAAGAACCGGTGTACTTCGGCGGCCCGGTGCAGACCGAGCGCGGCTTCGTGCTGCACGAGCGCCTCGGCGGCGAAGACGGGCAGGGCGGCCACTACAACTCCTCGCTGCAGATCCCGGGCGGCCTGGAGATGACGACGAGCAAGGACGTGCTGGAGGCGCTCTCCAACGGCGCCGGCCCGAAGAAGATCCTGGTCACGCTCGGCTACAGCGGCTGGAGCGCCGGCCAGCTCGAAGAAGAGATCGGCCGCAACGGCTGGATCACCGTGGGCGCGGCGCCCGAGATCATCTTCGACACGCCGGTCGAGCAGCGCTACGACCGTGCGCTCTCGCTCCTGGGCATCGATCCGCGCATGCTCAGCCAAGACGCGGGGCACGCGTGAACGCGTCCGCCGGCACGACGAACCCCCGCTCCTTTCTCGCTTTCGATTTCGGCACCCGGCGCGTGGGCGTGGCGAGCGGCAACACGCTGACGCGCACGGCCACGCCGTTCAAGACCATCGCCGCCGAAGGCGATGCGCGCTTCACCGCGATTGCGGCCCTGATCGCCGAGTGGCAACCCGACGCGCTGGTGGTGGGCGTGCCCTATCACCCCGATGGCGCGCCGCACGACAATACCGCCCGCGCGCAGCGCTTCGCCCGCCAGCTGCACGGCCGCTTCCGGCTGCCGGTGCACGAGGTCGACGAGCGCTACAGCACGACCGAGGCGCATGCAGCCGGCGCGAGCGATGTGGATGCCGCCTCGGCCGCCATCATCCTGGAGCAATTCTTGAAGGCCTTGCCATGAGCACCCTGCACCTCGACGCCGAAGCCCTGTATGCCGACTTGCTCGCGGGCGTGCGCGGCCTGCTGCAGCCCGACGCGGCGCTGGTCGGCATCTGGTCGGGCGGCGCCTGGCTGGCCGAGCGGCTGCAGCGCGACCTGAACCTGCCCGGCGAGATCGGCGTGATCTCCAGCGCCCTGCACCGCGACGACTTCGCCAAGCGCGGCCTGTCCACCGCCGACCCGACGCGCCTGCCCTTCGAGATCGAAGGCCGCCCCATCGTGCTCATCGACGACGTGCTCTACACCGGCCGCACCACGCGCGCCGTCATCAACGAGCTCTTCGACTTCGGCCGCCCGGCGAGCGTGACGCTCGCGGTGCTGGTCGACCGGGGCGGGCGCGAGCTGCCGATCCAGCCGGCGTACTCGGCCGCGCGCGTCACGGTGCCCCGGGGCTCGCACCTGCGCCTGGCCCGCAGCGAAGACGGCCGCTTCAGCTTCGACATCCAGCAAAAAGGAGAGGGTGCGTGACACGTAACCCCCAGCTCAACCAGCACGGTGAACTGATCCACCTGCTCTCGATCGAGGGCCTGCCGCGGGCGGTGATCCACCACATCCTCGACACCGCCGGCACCTTCCTGAGCGTCAACGAGCGCGAGGTGAAGAAGGTGCCGCTGCTGCGCGGCAAGAGCGTCTTCAACCTCTTCTTCGAGAACAGCACCCGTACGCGCACGACCTTCGAGATCGCGGCCAAGCGCCTCTCGGCCGACGTGATCAACCTCGACATCGCGAAGTCGAGCGCCTCCAAGGGCGAGAGCCTGCTCGACACCATCGCCAACCTGTCGGCCATGCATGCCGACATGTTCGTCGTGCGCCACAGCGAGAGCGGCGCGCCCTACCTGATCGCCAAGCACTGCGCGCCGCATGTGCACGTGGTCAATGCGGGCGACGGGCGGCATGCCCACCCGACGCAGGGCCTGCTCGACATGTACACCATCCGCCACTACAAGCACGACTTCACCCAGCTCAGCGTGGCGATCGTGGGCGACATCGTGCACTCGCGCGTGGCCCGCTCCGACATCTCCGCGCTGGCCACGCTGGGCGTGCCCGACATCCGCGCGGTGGGCCCCAAGACGCTCGTGCCCGGCGACCTCAAGGACATGGGCGTGCGCGTGTGCCACGACATGGTCGAAGGCATCAAGGGCGCCGACGTGGTGATCATGCTGCGCCTGCAGAACGAGCGCATGAGCGGCGCGATGCTGCCCAGCGCCGGCGAGTTCTTCAAGAACTACGGCCTCACGCAGGAGAAGCTCGCGCACGCCAAGCCCGATGCGATCGTGATGCACCCGGGCCCGATCAACCGCGGCGTGGAGATCGATTCGTCGGTGGCCGACGGCAAGCAGAGCGTGATCCTTCCGCAGGTCACCTTCGGCATCGCCGTGCGCATGGCCGTGATGTCCACCATTGCCGGCAACAACGCCTGAGAGGACCGCACGAGAGATGAAGATCCTCATCAAGAACGGACGCCTGGTGGACCCCGCCACGGGGCGCGACGAACCGGCCGACGTGGCGATCGCTGCCGGGCGCATCGTGTCGATCGGCCGCGTGAGCCCCGAGTTCAAGCCTGCCCGCACGATTGACGCGACCGGCCTCGTGGTCGCCCCCGGCCTCGTCGACCTGGCCGCACGCCTGCGCGAGCCCGGCCACGAGCACGAAGGCATGCTGGAGTCGGAGATGGCCGCGGCGGTGGCCGGCGGCGTGACGAGCCTCGTGTGCCCGCCTGACACCGACCCTGCGCTCGACGAGCCGGGCCTCGTGGAGATGCTCAAGTTCCGCGCACGCAATCTCAACCAGTCGCACCTCTACCCGCTGGGCGCGCTCACGCGCAACCTGGCCGGCGAGGTGCTGACCGAGATGGCCGAGCTCACCGAGGCCGGCTGCGTGGGCTTCTCGCAGGCCGACGTGCCGCTCAACGACACCCTGGTGCTGCAGCGCGCGCTGCAGTACGCCTCGACCTTCGGCTACTGCGTGTGGCTGCGCCCGCAGGACGCGCACCTCGGCAAGGGCGTGGCCGCCAGCGGTGCGCTCGCCACCCGGCTCGGCCTCGCCGGCGTTCCGGTGATCGCCGAGACCATCGCGCTGCACACCATCTTCGAGCTGATGCGCGTGAGCGGCGCGCGGGTGCACCTGTGCCGCCTCAGCAGCGCGGCGGGGATTGCGCTCGTGCGCGCCGCCAAGGCCGAAGGCCTGCCGGTGACCTGCGACGTGAGCGTGAACCACCTGCACCTCACCGACATGGACATCGGCTACTTCAATGCCGACATGCGCCTCACGCCGCCGCTGCGCCAGCAGCGCGACCGCGACGCCATCCGCGCGGCGCTGGCCGACGGGACCATCGATGCCCTGGTGAGCGATCACACGCCGGTCGACGAGGACGCGAAGAACCTGCCCTTCGCAGAAGCCGAGCCCGGCGCGACGGGCCTGGAGCTCCTGCTGAGCCTTGCGCTCAAGTGGGGCCAGGAGCACAAGCTCGGGCTCGCCGCCACCCTGGGCAAGGTCACGGCCGAGCCGGTGCGGGTCCTGGGCGAAGCCCTGGGCTCGCTCGCCTCCAGCGCCGGGCGCCTGGTGGAAGGCGGCGTCGCCGACGTCTGCATCTTCGACCCCGGCGCCCACTGGACCGTGCGGCCACAGGCGCTGCGCAGCCAGGGCAAGCATTCGCCTTTCGCCGGCTACGAGGTGCCCGGCAGCGTGCGCTACACCCTCGTGGCCGGCAACCTGGCCTACGAGGCGGCCTGAGGGCGGCCTTGAGGACGCTGGTCGCGCTCTGGCGTATCGCCTGCGTCGCCCGCCTGCTGGTGGCCGGGGTGCTGCGCTGTGGCCTCGTCTTTCCCTTCGTCACGCCAGCGGAGCGCCTGCGCCAGACGGGCCGCTGGTGCGGGCAGGTGGCACGTGCGCTCGGCGTCACGGTGCGGGCCGGCGGCACGCGGCATCCGGGGCCGGCGCTGGTGGTCGCCAACCACATCTCCTGGATCGACATCCTCGCGATCAACGCGATCCACCCGGCGCGCTTCGTCTCCAAGGCCGACGTGAAGCACTGGCCGGTGCTCGGCTGGCTGGTGGGTTGCGGCGGCACGCTCTTCCTGGAGCGCGAACGCAAGCGCGACGCCCTGCGGGTGGTGCACCAGACGGCCGAGGCCCTGGGCGCGGGCGACACGATCGCGTTCTTTCCCGAGGGCACCACGGGCGACGGCACGCGGCTCCTGCCCTTCCATGCCAACCTCCTGCAGGCCGCGATCGCGAGCGGCGTGGCGGTGCAGCCGGTCGCGCTGCGCTACACCGATGCCGACAGCGCACCCAGCCGCGCCGTGATGTGGGTGAACAACGAGACGCTCGCCACGTCGCTCTGGAACGTGGTGCGGGCGCGGGGGCTGCAGGTGCAGGTCACGCAACTCGACCCGATCCGCACCGCCGGGTGCGAACGGCGCGAGCTGGCCGGTCGGGCCCGCGAGCGCATCGCGGACGCGCTGGGCCACGCGTCGCCGCCGGCCGACGACGGCGGGCATTGACGGCCGAGGCTAGAGGCAGTTCACCGGCAGGTGGTTGCCCGGCACGTCGGTGCGGTCGGTGCCGTGGGCCGTCATCTTCTCGGGCGGTTTGGCGCGGCCGCAGACCCAGGCGATGGGCACCATGGGCGCGTCTTCCACCGTCGCGGGCCGCAGCGTGAGCGTCCTGCCCTGCAGCGGCGCATAGGCCTTGTTGCCGAAGAGGATGTGCACGGCGCCTTCTTCGACGGTGACCGACTTCACGACGTTGCTCACGATCTTGTCGGCGGCCGGCAGGCCGGCCTCGGCGTTGTCGAGCGGCAGCGTCTGGGTGCTGGTCCAGGCGGCGCCAATGCGGTCCTTGGCGAGCTTGGCGAGCGTCACGCCTTCGACGATGTGCTCGCGCACGTAGCGCCCATGCAGGCTGGGCACGGCCATGAGCGCGAGGATGGCGATGATGGCGACGACGACCATCAACTCGATCAGCGTGAAGCCGCGGCGCAGGAGGGGGCTCTTCATGGGCGGTGTGCAGTGTGTCACAGCGCGCCCGCCTCCGGCGCGCCGCTTCCCGCAGGTGACAGCGGCGTCGCAGGCGCGGCGCTAAGGTGCGGCGGCACAGGTCGCCACCTTGATCCCCGCCAACTCCTCCACCGGTCAGCGCTTGCGCAGGATGCGCTTGCAGATCCGTCGCCGATATGCGCGCCCTCGCGGCGTCTGGGCGCTCGCAGGGCCGGTGCTGGTGCAGGAGCTGGCGCTCGTGCTCACCGGGACGGTGGTGATGGCGATGGCCAGCCACCTCGGTGCGGCGTCCGTCGCGGCCATCGGCATGATGGACGCGCTCAACTTCCTGCTCATCGCGATCTACGGCGGCCTGGCCATCGGCGCGACCGTGACAGTCGCCCACTGCGTGGGGGCCGGCCGTCGCGACGACCTGCGCTCGGTCGCCTTCAGTGCGCTGGCGCTGGCCCTGTGCGCCGGCACGAGCGTCGCCTTGCTGCTGTGGACCACGCGCAGCATCTGGATCGCGATGGTCCTGCCCGGCGCCGAGGAGGCGGTCAAGGTGCAGGCCGACCTCTATTTCCGCTGGGTCATCGTGGCGGGCATGTTCACCTCCATCGTGCTCGTGAGCTGCGGCATCCTGCGCGGCATGGCGCGCACCGACACCGCGATGCGCGTGCAGGTGGTGATGGCGATCTCGCAGATCCTGATGGCGGCGATCTTCATGCGCGGCGAAGGCGGCAGCGTGAGCGGCGCGGGGGCGGCGCTCCTGCTGGCCCGCTGCGGTGGCGTGGCGCTGGTGCTGCTGGCGCTGTGGCCGACGCTGCGCCAGCGCGCCGAGCATGCGGGCGGCTGGCCGGTGCGCCGCGAGTTCATGCGCTCCATCCTCAAGGTGGGCTGGCCGGCGGCGCTGGAATCGTCGTTCTTCCACCTCGGCAAGATCGTCACGCAGACCATCGTGGTGGGCCTGGGCACCACCGCCATGGCTGCCAACTTCATCGCCTTCTACGTGAGCGCCTTCGTCAACACGCCGGGCACGGCGCTGGGCGTGGCGGCGACCACGCTGGTGGGCATGCGCCTGGGCGCGGGGCGCGTGCAGGCCGCGCAACTCGTGCTCAAGCGGGTGATCCGCAGCGCCAACTGGGCGCTCTCCACGCTGGCGCTCCTGATGCTGCCCTTCTCGTGGTGGTTCGCGAGCCTCTTCGGCAACAACGCCGAGGTGACGCGCCAGGCCGCCTGGCTGATCGCGCTCAGCTGCGTCTTCATGCCGGCGTGGGCAGGCTCCTGGGTGCTGCCCGCCGGCCTGCGCGGCGCCGGCGACACGCGCTACGGCCTGATCGTGGGCACCTCCACCATGTGGGGCCTGCGGATCGGCGCCGGCTACGTGCTGGGCATCGTGCTCGGCCTGGGCGTGATCGGTGTGTGGCTGGGCATGTTCGCCGACTGGATCGTGCGCAACATCCTCTTCCGCAAGCGCATGCGCGGCACCGCGTGGACGCGGCACCGCGTGCTCAGCTGAGGCGTCAGGCCTTCTTGCCCTGGTTGGCCACGGCGGCCGCGGCCTGCGCCGCCGCTTCCGCGTCACCCAGGTAGTAGTGGCGGATCGGCTTGAGGTTCGCGTCCAGCTCGTAGACGAGAGGAATGCCGTTCGGAATGTTCAGGCCCACGATCTCGTCGTCGGAGATGTCGTCGAGGTACTTCACCAGCGCGCGGATGCTGTTGCCGTGCGCCGCCACGAGCACGCGCTGGCCCGACTGGATGGCAGGTGCGAGCACCTCGTTCCAGGCGGGCAGCACGCGCGCGACCGTGTCCTTCAGGCACTCGGTGAGCGGGATCTGCTCCGGCTTGAGCTTGGCGTAGCGGATGTCGTTGCGCTGGCCGCGAGGGTCGTCGGCCGACAGCGGCGGCGGCGGCGTGTCGTAGCTGCGGCGCCAGATCAGCACCTGCTCGTCGCCGTACTGCTTCGCGGTCTCGGCCTTGTTCAGGCCTTGCAGGCCGCCGTAGTGGCGCTCGTTCAGGCGCCAGTCGTTGACCACCGGCAGCCAGGTGCGGTCCATCTGGTCCAGCGCGTGCCACAGCGTCCACACGGCGCGCTTGAGCACCGAGGTGTAGGCGATGTCGAAGTCGTAGCCCTCCGCCTTGAGCAGGCGGCCGGCCTGCCGGGCCTGCTCCACGCCGGTGGGCGTGAGCTCCACGTCGGTCCAGCCGGTGAAGCGGTTCTCCAGGTTCCAGGTCGATTCGCCGTGGCGGATGAGCACGAGTTTGTACATGGCAAGGGGCGGGGAGTGGGGAAGAGGGCGACGGGTCGCCGCAGAGGGCGCACCCGTTGGAAAGGGGCCCGAATTCTATAATTCGCGTTTGCCTTGAGGACCGGGCGCGCCCGCCCGCCGACACACGTGAACTTCCTGACCAACCCCGAAAACCTGCTGCTGATCGTGATGGCGATCGTCTCCGGCGGCCTCCTGATGTGGCCGCGCCTGCGCGCCGGCGGCGGCAACGGCGCCGTGACGCCGGCCGAAGCCGTGCAGCTCATCAACCGCGAACGCGCCGTGCTGATCGACGTGAGCGAGCCGGCGGAATATGCCGCGGGCCACCCCGGTGGCGCGAAGAACGTGCCCTTCGGCAATCTCGAGAAGAGCACCGACCTGCCCAAGAACAAGGCCTTGCCGCTGGTGGTGGTGTGTCCGACCGGCGCGCGGGCTTCGCGCGCTGCAGGTATCTTGCGCAAACTGGGTTTCGAGAAGGCCCGGCCCCTCGCCGGAGGCTTGCGTGCCTGGCGCGAGGCGAGCCTGCCGGTCGAGAAATCCGCCTGACGAACCACAGGAGGTCGATCCAATGCAGCCGGTCAAGATGTACACGACCCTGGTATGCCCGTTTTGCATCCGCGCCAAGGCGCTGCTCAAGCAGCGCGGCGTCGACGAGATCGACGAGGTGCGCGTGGACCTCGACCCCTCGCAGCGCGACACCATGATCCAGATCACCGGCCGGCGCACCGTGCCGCAGATCTTCATCGGCAGCACCCACGTGGGCGGCTGCGACGACCTCATCGCGCTCGACCAGCGCGGTGGCCTCATGCCCCTCCTGCAGGGCAGTTGAGCCACCGGGGCGCCGATCGGCTGGCCCCATAATCCTGCGCTTTTCCCCGTACCGCAGTGCTGCGGGGGCTCTCTCTTTCATCCATCAGCGAGACATCCATGGCCGACGACAGCAACGCCCCCGTGTTCCAGATCCAGCGCGTGTACCTGAAGGACCTGTCGCTCGAGCAGCCCAATTCGCCGCAGATCCTGCTGGAGCAGGCCCAGCCGCAGGTGGACATCAACCTCAATCTCGGCGCTGAACCGGTCGCCGAGGGTGTCTTCGAGGTCACCGTCACGGCCACCGTCACGACCACCGTCTCCGACAAGACGCTGTTCCTCGTCGAGGCGAAGCAGGCCGGCATCTTCGAGATCCGCAACGTCCCCGACGAGCAGCTGCAGCCCATCATCGGCATCGCTTGCCCCCAGATCGTCTACCCCTACCTGCGTGCCGTGATCTCCGACGTGTGCACGCGCGCCGGCTTCCCGCCGGTGGTGCTGGCCGAGGTGAACTTCCAGGCCATGTACGAAGCCCAGCAGCAACAGCAGGCCGGCCAGGGCGGCGCCAACCTCAACTGAGCTCGTCCAGCACGCCATGAACCTCTCGGTGCTCGGCGCGGGCGCCTGGGGCACGGCCATGGCCGCCAACACCGCGGCTCGCCATGACACGCTGCTGTGGGCGCGCGATGCAGCGCAATGCGCGCAGATGCAGGCCACCCGCGAGAACCAGCGCTACCTGCCCGGTGTGCGGCTGCCTGAGCCGCTGAAGGTGACCGCCGACCTCGACCGGGCCCTGGCGCATGCGCGTGGCGGCCTGATCGTGATCGCCACGCCCATGGCCGGGCTGCGCGCGGTGCTGCAGCGCCTGCCCGATGGTGCGCCCGGCGTGGTCTGGCTGTGCAAGGGTTTCGAGGAAGGCACGGGCCTGCTCGGCCACGAGATCGCGCGCGAGGTGCGCCCCGCGCTTGTGCAGGTCGGCATCCTGTCCGGGCCGAGCTTCGCGCTCGAAGTCGCGCGCGGCCAGCCCGCCGCGTTGGTGGTCGCCAGCCGGGACGATGCGCTGTGCCGCCAGGCCGTCGAGGCCTTTCATTCCGAATCGATGCGCATCTACGCCTCCGGCGACCCGGTGGGCGTGGAGGTGGGTGGCGCCGTCAAGAACGTGATGGCGATCGCCACCGGCATCGCCGATGGCCTGCGGCTCGGGCTGAATGCTCGCGCGGCGCTCGTGACGCGTGGCCTGGCCGAGATGACGCGCCTGGGCACGGCGCTCGGCGCTCGTGCCGAGACCTTCATGGGCCTGAGCGGCCTCGGCGACCTCGTGCTCACCGCCACGGGCGATCTCTCGCGCAACCGCAAGGTCGGCCTGCTGCTCGCACAGGGGCTGCCGCTCGCACGCATCCTCCACGAGCTCGGCCACGTCGCCGAAGGCGTGGCCTGCGCAGCCATGGTCCTGCAGCGTGCACGCGTCGCCGGGGTGGACATGCCGATCACCGAGGCGGTCGTGCAGGTGCTCGACGGGCGCTTGCGCCCGCCCCAGGCCATCCAGCAGCTGATGGCGCGCGACGCGCGCCGCGAAGGGCTCTGAGCGGCGTCACTCGCCGCCGCGGTAGCCGTTCTGCCGCCAGGCCTCGAACACCGTCACCGCCACTGCATTGCTGAGGTTCAGGCTGCGCTGGCCGGGCCGCATCGGCAGCCGCACCCGCTGCCCGGGTGGAAAGCGTTCACGCAGCTCGGGCGCGAGGCCCGCGGTCTCCGAGCCGAACACGAGCCAGTCACCCGGCTGCCACGCCACCTGCGCATGCGGGCGGCTGCCACGCGTGGTGAAGGCGAAGAGGCGCGCGGGATCGGGCCGGGAGGCATCGAGAAAGGCGGACCATGAGGCATGTCGCTGCACCGGCGCGTACTCGTGATAGTCCAGGCCCGCGCGGCGCAGCAGGCGGTCGTCCATCGAGAAGCCCAGCGGCTCGATCAGGTGCAGCGCGCAGCCGGTGTTGGCGGCGAGCCGGATCACGTTGCCGGTGTTGGGCGGAATTTCGGGCTGGACGAGAACGATGTTGAACATGGCGATCAGTGGCGCGGCGTGCGCGCCAGGGCCCACACGTCCACGCGCGCGGCGCCGGCCTGCCGGAGCACGCGGGCGAGCTCGGCGCAGGTGGCGCCGGTGGTCAGCACGTCGTCCACGATGGCGATGTGGCGACCTTGCAGCTCGGCGCGCCGCAGCGGTTCGACCGCGAAGACGCCGCGCACATTGGCCGCCCGTTCGTCGGGCGGCAGTGCGAGCTGGTGGGGGCTGTCCTTGATGCGCAGCAGCAGGCGCACGTCGCTTTGCAGTTTCAGCGTGCGTGCGAGATGGCGGGCCGCCTCCCACGCCTGGTTGTAGCCCCGCTCCCGCAGGCGAGCGGTGCTCAGGGGCACCGGCAGCACGAGTTCGGGCAACGGCTGCGCCGTCTGCTGCACGGCCGACTGCAGCGGTGCCGTGAGCGCCTGCAGCAGCTCGAGGGCGCCATGAAACTTGAAGCGTGCGATCAGCGTGGACCAGGGATGCGCGTAGTCCACGCCGGCACACGCTGCATCGAAGGCCGGTGGGTCGGTGAGGCAGCTTCCGCAGGCCGTCACGCCCTCTGGCACCTGCAGCGCACAGCGGCCGCAGCGTGGCACCCGTCGCGCATACCGCGCACGGCAATCGGCACAGACGGCGCCTTCGCCCCACCCGCGGCACACCGCGCACAGGCTGGGCAGGGGCTGCAGGAGGCGGCTGAAGAGCATCGGCTCAATATACTGCCCGACCTCATGAGCGAGCCCGCCGACGCCACCTCTCGACCGCTGGACACGTCGGCGGTCCAGGCGTGGCTGCGGCGTCTGGCCGGCGCCGGCGAGGCGCCCTGGCTGCATGCCGAAGTGGCCCGGCGCATGGCCGAGCGCCTCGCGTTCATCCGCGTGCAGCCGCACACCGTGCTCGACTGGTGGGCGTTCAACGGCGCGGGCGGCGAGCTCCTGCGCCGGGCCTATCCGCAGGCGCGGCATCTGGCGGTGGAGCCCGATGAGGCGTTGCGTGAGCGCACGCGCCGCGCGCTCGGCGCGCCGTGGTGGTCACCGCGCCGCTGGCAGGGCGCCCGCCCGCGGCTGGCGACGCTCGACGACATCGCGCCTTCGAGCGTCCAGCTCGTGTGGTCCAACATGATGCTGCACGCGGTCGCCGATCCGGCGGGGGAGATGGCGCGGTGGCAAGGGATGCTCGGTCAGGACGGTTTCGTGATGTTCTCCTGCCTCGGCCCCGGAAGCCTGCGCGGGCTTTCCGAGCTCTATGCATCGCTCGGATGGCCCGAGCCCTTTGCGCCGTTCGTCGACATGCATGATCTCGGCGACATGCTCGTCAACGCCGGCTTTGCCGACCCGGTGATGGACCAGGAGATGCTGACCCTCAGCTGGGACAGCCCGCAGGCCCTCCTGCGGGAGTTGCGCGGCCTCGGCAGCAACGCGTCGCCCGGGCGCCTGCCCGGCCTGCGCACCCCGCGCTGGCGTGATCGCCTGCACGCGGCGCTGCACCGGCTCGCCCGGGCCGACGGACGCCTGTACCTCGACTTCGAAGTGGCCTATGGGCACGCCTTCAAGGCAGCGCCGCGTGCACCGGTGAGCCGCGAAACCCGCGTCTCGCTGGATGACATGCGCAGCATGGTGCGCAAGAAGGCGCCCGGAGGGTGAGACGGTTTGAGCGGTATCAATGCGGTGCGCTAAACTCGCGGGCTTGAAAAATGCAGGTCCGCCCGGGGGTACTTGCGCGCTGTGTGTCCCTCGTGCCTCTCGAAGGCCCTCGGCGCCACGCCCCGCCTTCGCTTCCACCCATGCCATGCCACGACGACTGGGCCTGTCGTTTGCGGTCTGCAGGCGCGCGAACCCGCTTCGATGTGATTTTTGAGAACTGAAACGACCATGATGAAGACGACGAAATCGCTTGGGCAGTCTTTTGCGCGGAGGGTGGGGCAGATCTGTCTGGCGTCCTGCGCGGCGCTGGTGAGCACCGCCGCCGTGGCCGTGAACAACCTGAAGGGCGGCCCCGCGGTCAATCAGCTGGACCTGCATCCGCCGGTCACGAGGATTGCGGCCGAGCAGCAGTGGCTGCACAACTTCATGCTGATCGTCTGCCTGGTGATCTTCATCGCCGTCTTCGGCGTGATGTTCTATTCGATCTTCAAGCACCGCAAATCCAAGGGCGCCAAGGCGTCGAACTTTCACGAGAGCGTGAAGGTCGAGATCGCCTGGACCGTGGTGCCGTTCCTGATCGTGATCGGCATGGCGCTGCCCGCCACCAAGGCCGTGGTCGCGATGAAGGACACGAGCTCGGCCGACATCACCATCAAGGCCACCGGCATCCAGTGGAAGTGGGGCTACGACTACCTCAAAGGCGAAGGCGAGGGCATCGGCTTCCTCTCGACGCTCGATCCTGGCCACCGCGAGATGTCCGATGCCGGCAAGCCTGCCGGTGACGACTACCTGCTGAAGGTCGACAACCCGCTCGTGGTGCCGGTCGACAAGAAGATCCGCATCATCACCACCGCCACCGACGTGATCCACGCCTTCATGGTGCCCGCCTTCGGCGTGAAGCAGGATGCGATCCCCGGCTTCGTGCGCGACACCTGGTTCCGCGCCGAGCAGGTCGGCGACTACTACGGCCAGTGCGCCGAGCTGTGCGGGAAGGAACACGCCTACATGCCGATCCACGTGAAGGTGCTCTCGGCTGCCGACTACACGAAGTGGGTCGAAGGCAAGATGAAGGAGATCGCCGCCAAGGCCGACGATCCCAACAAGGTGTGGGAGCTGCCCGAGCTCTCCGCGCGCGGCGAGAAGGTGTATGCCGCCAACTGCGTCGCCTGCCACGGCGCGCAAGGCCAGGGCGGCGCCGGCAAGAAGCTCGACGCTTCGCCTGTCGTGCTCGACGCCGACAAGAACAAGGAGCTGCTGATCATCCTGAACGGTGCCGCCAACGGCGCGATGCCGCCCTGGAAGCAGCTGAGCGACACGGATATCGCCGCCGTGGCGACCTACACGAAGAACGCCTGGTCCAACAAGACCGGCCAGATCGTGCAGCCGGCCGACGTCGCTGCCGCCCGCAAGTAACCCAGAAAACCGCGTCCCAAAGGAAGACCCATGAGTGCTGTACTCGATCACGCGGCCGGCCACGGCCACGACCACGCGCATGACGACCATCATCCGCATGGCTGGCGTCGCTGGGTGTTTGCGACCAACCACAAGGACATCGGCACGCTGTACCTGCTGTTCTCGTTCACCATGCTCATGGTGGGCGGCGTGCTGGCGCTGCTGATCCGTGCCGAGCTGTTCCAGCCCGGCCTGCAGGTGGTGAACCCCGAGCTCTTCAACCAGCTCACCACCATGCACGGGCTGATCATGGTGTTCGGCGCGATCATGCCGGCGTTCGTGGGCTTCGCGAACTGGATGATCCCGCTGCAGATCGGCGCGGCCGACATGGCCTTCGCGCGGATGAACAACCTGAGCTTCTGGCTCCTGGTGCCGGCCGGCATCATGCTCGTGGCCTCGTTCTTCATGCCCGGCGGCGCCCCCGCGGCCGGCTGGACGCTCTACGCGCCGCTGACGCTGCAGATGGGCCCCTCGATGGACGCCGGCATCTTTGCGATGCACATCATGGGCGCCTCGTCGATCATGGGCTCGATCAACATCATCGTGACCATCCTCAACATGCGCGCCCCGGGCATGACGCTGATGAAGATGCCGATGTTCTGCTGGACCTGGCTCATCACCGCCTACCTGCTGATCGCCGTGATGCCCGTGCTCGCCGGCGCCATCACGATGACGCTGACCGACCGCCATTTCGGCACGTCGTTCTTCAACCCGGCCGGCGGCGGCGACCCGATCATGTACCAGCACATCTTCTGGTTCTTCGGGCACCCCGAGGTCTACATCATGATCCTGCCGGCGTTCGGCATCGTGAGCCACATCGTGCCGGCCTTCGCGCGCAAGCGCCTCTTCGGCTACACCTCCATGGTGTACGCGACCTCGTCGATCGCCATCCTGTCGTTCATCGTGTGGGCGCACCACATGTTCACGACCGGCATGCCGGTGACCGGCCAGCTGTTCTTCATGTACGCGACCATGCTCATCGCCATCCCGACCGGGGTGAAGGTGTTCAACTGGATCGCCACCATGTGGCGCGGCTCGATGACCTTCGAGACGCCGATGCTCTTCGCGGTGGGCTTCATCTTCGTGTTCACGATGGGCGGCTTCACCGGCCTGATCCTGTCGGTGGCACCGATCGACATCCAGCTGCAGGACACCTACTACGTCGTGGCGCACTTCCACTACGTGCTCGTGGCCGGCTCGCTCTACGCCATGTTCGCCGGCTACTACTACTGGGCGCCCAAGTGGACGGGCGTGATGTACTCCGAGACGCGCGGCAAGATCCACTTCTGGGGCTCGTTGATCTTCTTCAACGTCACCTTCTTCCCGATGCACTTCCTGGGCCTGGCCGGCATGCCGCGTCGCTATGCCGACTACCCCATGCAGTTCGCCGACTTCAACATGGTGGCCTCGATCGGCGCCTTCGGTTTCGGCCTGATGCAGGTGTACTTCTTCCTCTTCGTCGTGGTGCCGGCCATGCGCGGCAAGGGCGAGCCCGCACCGCAGAAGCCGTGGGAAGCCGCCGAAGGCCTGGAGTGGGAAGTGCCGTCGCCGGCGCCCTTCCACACCTTCGACACGCCGCCCAAGCTGAACGCCAACGCCACCAAGGTGATCGGCTGAGATCCGCACCCGACTGCACGCCATGACAACCGATCAGAAGAAGAGCAACCGCCGACTGGGCCTGATCCTGGCCACGGTGGTGCTCGTCTTCTTCGTGGGCTTCGTCGTCCGCATGGTCCTCCTGGGGAACTGACGTGAGCCGGAAGTCCGCCACCGCACTGCTGCTCGGCGAGAACCGCCGGATGGTGGGCAAGCTCATCGTCGTGGCTTTCCTGATGTTCGGCTTCGGCTATGCGTTGGTGCCGATGTACCGCGCCATCTGCACGGCGCTGGGCATCAATGTGCTGTCGCTCAGCGAGAAGGCCATTCCGGGGCAGTCGAAGGCCACGCCGGCCAACACGCAGGTGGACACCTCGCGCACCATCACCGTCGAGTTCGACGCCAATGCGCGCGGCCCCTGGGATTTCAAGCCGGCCAAGCGCTATGTCGAAGTCCATCCGGGCGAACTGACGACGGTGATGTACGAGTTCCGGAACATCCAGAACCGCACCATGGCCGCGCAGGCCATCCCGAGCTACGCGCCCAAGCAGGCGACGCCGCATTTCAACAAGCTCGAGTGCTTCTGCTTCAACGAGTACACGCTCAAGCCGGGTGAGTCGCGGCAGTGGCCGGTGGTGTTCGTGATCGACCCCAAGCTGCCCAAGGACGTGAAGACCATCACCCTGTCGTACACCTTCTTCGAGATCGGAGGCAAGGTGGCCACGGAAGTGAAGGAGTCGCGCTCATGAGCCTGAAGGACGCGGTGAAGCGCAAGGGTTCGTTCGCCCAGACGCTGCGGGCCGTGGGCTGGTCGTTCTTCGGTGTGCGCAAGTCGGCCGAGCATGCGAAGGACCTCGAGCAGCTCAATCCGCTGCACGTGATCCTCGCGGGCCTGATCGCCGCGGTGGTGTTCATCGTGGCGCTGGTGCTGATCGTGCGGTGGGTGTTGGCAAGCGGAGTCGCGGCCTGAGGCCTGCGCTCAGATTCAAGAAGATTCAGAGAGATCGATCCGTAGGAGAAAACATGTCGGCAGCGACGACCCCGGGGCAAACCCCCCACTACTTCATCCCCGCGCCTTCGCGGCACCCGGTCATGGCCTCGATCGGTCTGTTCATGGTGATCTTCGGCGCCGGGCAATGGGTCAATGGCCATGGTTGGGCGGCCTATGTGCTGCTGTTCGGCCTGCTGTGGTGGGCCTTCGTGCTCAAGCAGTGGTTCGGTGACGCCATCCACGAGAGCGAAAGCGGCCTGTACAGCGAGCGCATCGACGTGTCGTACCGCTGGAGCATGAGCTGGTTCATCTTCTCGGAGGTGATGTTCTTTGCGGCCTTCTTCGGCGCGCTGTACTGGGCGCGTGTCCACTCGGTGCCCGCCCTGGGCAGCCTGGAGAACGCGATCCTGTGGCCCGACTTCAAGGCCTTCTGGCCGAGCAGCGTGCCCGGCGCGACCGGTGCGCCGGCAGGGACGGTCGAGCCGTTCCAGATCATGGGCTGGTGGTGGATTCCGACGCTGAACACGGCGCTGCTGCTGACCTCCGGGGTCACGCTCACCATCGCGCACCACGCGCTGATCGCGGGTCAACGCAGCAAGACCGTGTTCTGGATGTGGATCACCGTCCTGCTGGGCGCGACCTTCCTGGGCTTCCAGATCTACGAGTACATGCATGCGTACGCCGACCTGAACCTCAAGCTCAGCTCCGGCGTGTACGGATCGACGTTCTACATGCTCACCGGCTTCCACGGCTTCCATGTGTTCGTGGGCATGCTGATGCTGCTGTTCATCACGCTGCGCTTGCAGAAGGGCCACTTCACGCCGCAGCGCCACTTCGGCTTCGAGGGCGCCGCCTGGTACTGGCACTTCGTGGACGTGGTGTGGCTCGGCCTGTACGTGGTCGTGTACTGGCTCTGAGCCTCGCACCCTTGCCGATGCGAAAAGAGCGCCTCGCGGCGCTCTTTTGCTTTCGGGGGCGCGTGGCTAGCGCTCGATCGGGATGCCCGTCGGCTGGATCCACCCCATGCGGTAGGCGAGCAGGATGACGAGGAAGAGCAACACCGAGAGACCCACGCGCACCGCGAGCGCCCTCATCATGTTCGAGGTCTTGGGTTTGCCGTCGCGACCGTCACGCATCATGAACACGCCGGCAGAGGCGAGTGCCGCGACGATGAGGATCAGGGCCGCAGCAATGAGGAATTTCATGGGCGTCGATTATTCCATCGGGGGTGTGCCACATGGCGGGCTGGAAGGCTGACCCTCGCCGCCGCGCGGTGATCGTGCTCGTGGCGACCCTCGTCGGCATGGGCATCACCGCACGCCTGGGCCTTTGGCAGCTCGACCGGGCGGCCCAGAAGGAAGCGCTGCAGGCCACGCGCGATGCCCGCGGCAGCCTGCCGGGGCTGCAGATGGATCAATTGCCGGCCGACGAGACGCAGGCCGCTGCCGAACATCACCGCCCGGTGCAATTGCGCGGCGAGTGGATGCAGGGCGCGACCGTGTTCCTCGACAACCGGCAGATGAATGGCCGCCCTGGCTTCTTCGTGGTAACGCCGCTCGTGCTGGCGCCGGGCGATGCGGTGCTCGTCCAGCGGGGTTGGGTGCCGCGCAACGTCCAGGACCGCACGCAGCTGCCCGAGGTGCCCACGCCGACGGGCGCGGTGGAAGTCCGCGGCCGTCTTTCGCCCGCACCGGCGCGCCTCTTCGACTTCGCCCCTCAGGCGCCGGCCTCGGGGCCGATCCGGCAGAATCTCGTGCTCGCCGACCACGCCCGCGCGCTCGGCGTGGCGCTACGGCCCTGGACGGTGCAGCAGACCGACGAGGGCGTGCCGGCCGACGATGGCCTCATGCGCCAATGGCCGCGTCCTGCGGCCGATGTTCACAAGCACTACGGCTACGCCTTCCAATGGTTCGGCCTGTGCGCCTTGATGGCAGGTTTGTATGTCTGGTTCCAACTCCTCCGCCCCCGGCTCCAGCGACGCGGGTGAAGCGCTGAGCTTCACCGTGCACGCCATGCCCACGCCCGCCATCGACGAGAAGCGCACGGCGCGCGGCCGCCTGAAGATGCTGGCGGTGCTGCTCGTGTGCGCGGCGCCGGTGATCGCGTCCTATTTCACCTATTTCGTGCTGCGCCCGGAAGGGCGCACGAACTACAGCACGCTCATCGACCCGCAGCGTCCCATTCCGGAAGACCTGCCGCTCGCCGACCTCGAAGGCCGCGCGGTCACGGCCGCCTCGCTCAAGGGCCAGTGGCTGCTGGTGGTGGTGGGCGGCGGCGCCTGCAACGCCGAATGCGAGAAGAAGCTTTGGCTGCAGCGCCAGTTGCGCGAGGCGCTCGGCCGGGAGAAGGAGCGCGTCGACAAGGTCTGGCTGGTGCCCGATGGCGTGGCGCCGCGTGCCGAAGCGGCGCAGGCCATGCTCGCGGCCAAGGCGGCGTCGGTGCTGAGCGTGCCGCAAGCCGCGCTCGCCAACTGGCTGGCGCCGGCCGCCGGACAGCAGCTCGAGGACCACTTCTACATCGTCGATCCGCTGGGCAACTGGATGATGCGCGTGCCGCCCAACGCCGACGCCGGGCGCCTCAAGCGCGACATCGACAAGCTGCTGCGCGCGTCAGCCTCGTGGGACACGGCGGGGCGCTGACGCGTGGCCACCGAATCGCTCTACAACTTCAACCCCGTCGTGTGGCTGGCCCTGGTGGGCCTGCTGGTCGGCGGCGGCCCACTCGCGTGGAACTGGTGGCGGCACCGTCATGCGACGCCAGCCGTGCGCCTGCGGGCGCTGACGTGGCTCACGCTCTTCCTGACCTTCGACCTCGTGATCTTCGGCGCCTTCACCCGGCTCACCGACTCGGGACTCGGGTGCCCCGACTGGCCCGGCTGCTATGGGAGCGCCACGCCGCTCGGCGCGCACGCCGACATCCAGGCGGCGCAGACCGCCATGCCCACCGGGCCCGTGACGCACGGCAAGGCGTGGGTGGAGATGGTGCACCGCTACCTCGCCACCGGCGTCGGCTTCCTCATCATCGCCATTGCCTTCGGGAGCTGGCGAGCCCATCGCCGCGGCGATGCCGCGCTGTCGCCCTGGTGGGCCACGGCGACGCTCGTGTGGGTGTGCCTGCAGGGCCTCTTCGGGGCACTCACGGTCACCATGAAGCTCTACCCCGCCATCGTCACGTTGCACCTGTTGGGCGGCATGGCGCTGCTGGTGCTGCTGGCCGTGCAGGGCGAGGCGTATGACCGCAAGGCGCTCGCCGTGTCGCCGCGCCTGCGCGCAGCCGTCTGGGCGCTCGCGGTCGCGGCCGTGGCGCAGATCGCCCTCGGCGGGTGGGTCAGCACGAACTATGCGGTGCTCGCCTGCCGCGACTTCCCCACCTGCCAGGGCCAGTGGTGGCCGCCGATGGATTTCGAGCATGGCTTTGCGATCCTGCGCGAGCTCGGCGCGGGCAAGGATGGCGGCTACCTGCCGTTCGCCGCGCTCACTGCGATCCATGTCACGCACCGCCTGGGCGCCTTCGTCGTCTTCGGCCTCATGTTGCTTGTGGCTGCGGCGTTCGCTCGCGTCGGCAGCCGCGCCCATCGTCGCTGGGCCGGGCTCCTGATCGCCATCGCCTTCTGGCAGTTCGCAAGCGGCCTGAGCAACGTGGTGCTCGGCTGGCCCATCGTCGCCGCACTGGCCCACACGGCAGGCGCCGCCGCCCTCGTCACCGCGATCGCGGTCATGCTGGTGCGCACCCGTCGCCTTCAGGCGGCCTCGTAAAATCGCCGGTTCCTCTTGCCATGCCCGACACCCTCAGTCCCTCCGCGCCAGCCGTCGCCCGCGCCTCGGTCTACCGGCAGTTCCATGCGCTGACCAAGCCGCGCGTGGTGCAGCTCATCGTCTTCTGCGCGGTCATCGGCATGCTGCTGGCCGTGCCCGGCCTGCCGGACTGGCGCACGGTGCTGCCGGCCACCGTCGGCATCTGGCTGGTGGCTGCCGCCGCGGCCGCCTTCAACTGCGTGGTCGAGCAGCACATCGACGCCAAGATGGCGCGCACCGCCTGGCGGCCCACCGCCAAGGGCGAACTCACC
This sequence comes from Rubrivivax sp., assembly GCA_044507405.1. Classification (GTDB taxonomy): domain Bacteria; phylum Pseudomonadota; class Gammaproteobacteria; order Burkholderiales; family Burkholderiaceae_C; genus Rhizobacter. The sequence goes on from JBIQJS010000011.1 coordinate 22,599, forward strand.
AACACGCAGACCGTCGCCTTCTCGGCGGTGCTGTGCGCGATCGGCAGCGCCCTGCTGTACGTGCTCGTCAACCCGCTCACCATGTGGCTCACCTTCGCCACCTTCGTGGGCTATGCGGTGATCTACACCGTGGTGCTCAAGCCGCTCACGCCGCAGAACATCGTCATCGGCGGCGCCTCGGGCGCCATGCCGCCCGTGCTCGGCTGGGCGGCGATGCGCGGCGAGGTGGGGCCGGAGGCGCTGATGCTGTGCCTCATCATCTTCCTGTGGACGCCGCCGCATTTCTGGGCGCTCGCGCTCTACCGCGTCGAGGACTATCGCCGCGCCGGGCTGCCCATGCTGCCCGTCACCCACGGCAACGAGTTCACCCGGCTGCAGGTGCTGCTCTACACCTTCGTGCTGTTCGCGGCCACGCTGCTGCCCTTCGTCTTCGGCATGAGCGGCATGCTCTACCTCGTGTCGGCGCTGCTGCTCGGGGCCGGCTTCATCGGCTACGCATGGAAGCTCTGGCGCGAGTACTCCGACGCGCTCGCGCGGGCGACCTTCCGCTTCTCGATCCTCCACCTCGCGCTGCTCTTCGCGGCGTTGTTGCTCGACCATTACCTGGCACCCTGGCTGTGATCTCCCGACGCGTTCTCCTCCTGGCCGGCGCGCTGCTCGCCGGCTGCGACCGGCTCACCGGCGGCAAGCCGAGCTTCAAGGCGATCGACATCACCGGCGCCGACTATGGCAAGAGCCTCTCGCTGCCCGACCACAACGGGCAGGTCCGCACGCTGGCCGATTTCAAGGGCAAGGTGACCGTGGTGTTCTTCGGCTTCACGCAGTGCCCGGACGTCTGCCCGACCACCATGCACGAGCTTGCGCAGGTGAAGAAGTCGCTCGGCGCCGATGGCGACAGGATCCAGGGCGTCTTCATCACCGTCGACCCCGAGCGCGACACGCCCGAGCGCCTCAAGGCCTACATGCAGGGTTTCGATCCGAGCTTCCTCGCGCTGCGCGGCACGCCCGAGCAGACGGCCGCGGTGGCCAAGGACTTCCGGGTCTACTTCGCCAAGGTGCCCGGCAAGACGCCCGAGGCCTACACCATGGACCACACCGCCGGCTCGTACGTCTTCGACGCCAGCGGGCAGTTGCGGCTCTTCACCCGCTATGGCGAGGCCAACAGCGTGGAGCACCTGACCTCCGACCTGCGCGCGCTGCTCGCGAGCGCCTGACGGCACCGGAAACAGGCAAGAAAAAGCGGCCCCGCGGGGCCGCTTCAAGTTTGCAGGCTGCCGGCGCTCAGGCGTCCTGGGCCAGCGCCTTGCGCATCTTCTTCATCGCGGCCACTTCGATCTGGCGGATGCGCTCGGCGCTGACGCCGTATTCGCTCGCCAGTTCGTGCAGCGTCATGCCGCCGGAGCTGTCGTCGTTGACCTTGAGCCAGCGCTCCTCGACGATGCGGCGGCTGCGGGCGTCGAGCGCGTCCAGCGCCTGGGCGATGCCGTCGCCTGCCAGCCAGTCGCGGCGCTGCGATTCGATCACGCGGGTGGGCTCGGTGCTCTCGTCGGCAAGATACGCGATCGGCGCATAGCTCTCCTCGCCATCGTCGACCTGCGGCTCGAGGGCGATGTCGCCACCCGACATGCGCGTTTCCATCTCCAGCACCTCCTCGCGCTTGACGTTCAGCGCGCGGGCGACCGTGTCGACCTCGCCCTGCGTCAGCGTGTTGCGGTGCGTGTTCTCGTCGCCGGCGTCTTCCTTCAGGCTCTGCTTGAGCGAGCGCAGGTTGAAGAAGAGCTTGCGCTGGGCCTTGGTGGTCGCGACCTTGACCATGCGCCAGTTCTTGAGGATGTACTCGTGGATCTCGGCCTTGATCCAGTGCATGGCATAGCTCACCAGGCGCACGCCCTGATCCGGGTCGAAGCGCTTGACGGCCTTCATCAGGCCGACGTTGCCTTCCTGGATCAGGTCACCCTGGGGCAGGCCGTAGCCGAGGTACTGGCGCGAGATCGACACCACCAGCCGCAGGTGCGAGAGCACCAGCTTCCCGGCGGATTCGAGGTCGCCGTGGTCGCGCAGGCGGCGTGCGCAACGGGTCTCTTCTTCCTGGGTCAGCAGGGGAATGCGGTTCACCGCCGAGATGTAGGCGTCGAGGTTGCCGAGCGACGGCACCAGCGACCAGGGATCCCGGACGGTCAAGGCGGAAGTAGCAGCGTTCATGGACATCTCTGACACCCTCCTACGGTGAACGTTCCCTGGATATTAGCACTCGATGATCGAGAGTGCTGAAGGAGTCGGTCGCGCCGCTATGTGGGCGAATACTTACGCTCTATCGCTGTATCTTCGTCAGCCGAAGCGCGTATCCGCATCTTCGAGCAGAGCGTCGACGACCGACAGCAGTTCCGCCACGCTGACCGGCTTGGTGAGGTAGTGGGCGGCGCCGGCGTCCATGGCCGCCTCGATCTGGGACGCCAGGGCGTCGGCCGAGACCACCACCACCGGGATGGCGGCGGTGGCCGGATCGGCCTTGAGGTGGCGCAGGAGTTCCAGGCCGTCGATGTCGGGCAGGTGCATGTCCAGCAGGACCAGGTCCGGCCGCTGGGTGCGGATGGCGGCCAGCCCGTCCAGCCCGGTCACCGAGACGCCGAAGTGCACCTGCGGGCGCCGCAGCAGGATGCCGCGCATCACCTCCACGTTGGTCTCGTTGTCCTCGACGTAGTGGACGCGCCGCTGGTGGTAGTCGCTGGCACCGGCCGCCGGCGCCTCCAGTCCGCCGGGGACGGTTTCGAGCCGGTCGGCGCGCGGCAAGGTGAGGATGAAGGACGAGCCGGCGCCGGCCGTGCTGCGCGCCCTGAGCGAGCCGCCCATGAGCTCGGCCAGGCGCTGGCTGATGACGAGGCCGATGCCGGTGCCCTCCATGGCCGTGCGCTCGCGGCCCAGGCGGTTGAACGGCTGGAAGAGCTGCTCCAGTTGCGCCGGGGTCATGCCGAGGCCGGTATCGGAGACGACCAGTTCCACGCTGCCGCCGGGCTGGAGGCGGGCGGTGATGTGGATGCGCCCGCCGTCGCTGTTGTACTTGACGGCGTTGCTGAGCAGGTTGATGAGGATCTGCTTGACGCGCGTGCTGTCGCCGACCACGCGGGCGGCCTCGTCGGGCACGTCCTGCGTCACCTCGATGCCGCGCCGGCGGACGTCCTGCTCGACGAGCGGCAAGGCAGCGGCGATCAGCTCACGCAGGTCCAGCCGGTCGGGCTGGAGGTTGAGGGTGCCGGATTCGATGCGCGAGAGGTCCAGCACGTCGTTGATCATGTCCAGCAGGTGCCAGCCGGCCCCCTGGATCTGCGCCACCCACGGGCGTTGCGAAGGCGGCAGCGGGTGCAACTGGTCCAGCTCCAGCAGCTGCGCGAAGCCCAGCATGGCGTTGAGGGGCGTGCGCAGCTCGTGGCTCATGCGCGAGAGGAACTCGCTCTTGGCGAGGTTGGCGGCCTCCGCGATCTCGCGTGCGCGCTCGGCCTCGGCCAGGCGCAGGTGCTCGGTGATGTCTTCCACCACGCCCACGATGCGGTGCGGCGCGCCCTGCACGTCGCGCAGAAGCGTCACCACCGCTTGCACCCACACCATGCGCTTGTCGCGCGTGAGGTAGCGGCTCTGGCGGCGGTACATCGGGATGTCGCCGCGCACCAGCTGGGCCGAGAGCACGGCGTTCTGCGCGCGGTCCTCGGGGTGGGTGAGGGCACCCAGGTCCATGCCCATCAGCTCGCCCTCGGTGTAGCCGGTGAGCTCGCAGAAGTGGGGGTTGACCTGCTGCACGTTGCCTTGCAGGTCGGTGTAGACGACGCCGATCGGCACGTTGTTCAGGATGTTGCGGAAGCGCTGTTCGCTCTCGCGCAGGTCGACCTCGGTGCGCTCGCGCTCCGCGATCTCGCGCTGCAGGGCCATGGTGCGGTCGTGCACGGCGGCCTCGATGCGGCGGGTGCGGCCGGTCACGGTCAGCAGGAGCGCGCCCAGCATGGCCGTGGCCAGGAGACCGACCAGCGAGAAGAGCAGGGCGTCTCGCTCGCGTGCGTCGGGCAGGTCCGCCCGGTGGGCCGAGATGCGCAGGTCCCACTGGCGGCCGGCGAAGGCGAGCGGGCGCACGTGCAGCAGGTCGTGGCCGGCCGACTCGCAGCCCGCGGGGCCGGCCAGACGGCGTCGCGAGGCCAGCGGGTCGGTGTCGACGATGCAGGCCGTGAGGTAGTGCGGCAGGCTGGAGCGGAACGACTGCAGCACCGCGTTCATCCGCAGCGTGACGAAGACCACCCCCCGCGCCTGCCCCACGCGTTCGCTGACGGTGGTGGGCACGTCGTGGTAGAGCGCCTGGTAGATGACGACCACGGTCTCGTCGCCCAGGGCCTGTGTGGCACGGAAGCCCGCGGTCGCCGCCGGGCTGTCGGTGCGCACGGCGGCGTCGACGGCGGCACGTGCCTCGGGCACCGAGCGGATGTTCACGCCCAGCGCGCCGGGGTTGGTTTCCAGCGGCTCCACGTAGCGCATCACCGCCATCAGGTTGTCCTCGGGCGGATGCCCGTTGCTGCTGGGGCGGTCGAAGACGCGGAACTCCGGAAATTCGAGCGCGCGCACCTGGTCCTCGTAGGTCTGTGCGTCCACGCGCGCGATGAATTCCGCCCAGCCCATGGCCTGCAACTGGGTGCCGGGGCTCAGCCAGGCGCGTGTGGCGCGGTGCATCTCGTCGCGGGTGATCGCCTGCGAGGCGAGGTAGGTGCCGCGCAGCGCTTCCAGCGCATGCAGCGGGTACTGCATGCGCGCGGCGAGGTTGGACGACGCATTGACCGCGTCACGCTCGAAGCCGGTCAGGAGCCGCACCTCGGCCCAATGCGCGACCTGCTTGACGCCTACCGCCGTCAGCATCATGGCCGCGGCGAGCGTGAAGCCCACCGTGAGCCGCCGCGGTGCCCATTCGCTGCGTGGCAGGCCGATGAGCGTGAGCGCCACGGGGGCGCCGATCAGGACGCCCAGCATGTCGCCCGAGGCCCACACGCACCAGGTGAACCAGAGCCGGTCAGGCAGCTGGCCGAGCACGAGGTGCATCGTCAGCACGCCGACGGTGGCGCTCACCGCGCTTGCGACCACGGCGCCCAGGCCGAAGAAGATCGCGATGTCGTGCGGCTCGCTCAGCGTGAGGGGTTGGCTCACGTAGCGGCGCACCAGCACGGCCCCGAGCCACGCCTGCAGGGTGGCGCCGAGCGCGATGCCGGCCGGGAGCCACAGGCCGGTGCCCACGGTGGGCGAGCCGTTCTGCAGGGCCACGATCACGTTGACGCCAAAGGCGCCCAAGGCCACGCCGGGCAGCATGCGCGGGCCATAGACCAGCACGCTCGCCAGCGCCACGCCGGCGGCAGGGTAGAGCGGGGAGGCGTAGCCGGGCGGGATCGCCAGCCACAGCGCCATGCGCGCGACCAGACCGTAGGCGAGCGCCGTGCCGACCAGCGCGAGGGTCCAGTGGAGGGAGCGGCGTATGGGCGCGGACGGTGGCGTCATCAGGCGATCGCGGGCTGGGACGGCGCGCAACGGAAGGCCCCAGGCGGGGATGCCCGTCCGGCCGCCTCGAAGCCGCGCGCCGAGCCTATCACCCCGCGGCCCCGCGTGGCAGGCGGCAAGCCAGGGTGTGCAACACCCTCGCGAGCGTCAGACGTTGAACAGGAAATTCATCACGTCGCCGTCCTTGACGACGTATTCCTTGCCTTCCGCGCGCATCTTGCCGGCGTCCTTGGCACCCTGCTCGCCCTTGTAGGCGATGAAGTCGTCGAAGGCGATCGTCTGCGCACGGATGAAGCCGCGCTCGAAGTCGGTGTGGATGACGCCGGCCGCCTGCGGGGCGGTGTCGCCCACGTGGATGGTCCAGGCGCGCACCTCCTTCACGCCGGCGGTGAAGTAGGTCTGCAGGCCCAGCAGGCTGAAGCCGGCGCGGATCAGGCGGTTCAGCCCCGGCTCGCTCTGGCCCATCTCGGCGAGGAACATCTCCTTGTCCTCGTCGCTCATGTCGGCGAGCTCGGCCTCGGTCTTGGCGCAGATGGCCACCACCGGCGCCTTCTGCTGGTCGGCGTATTCGCGCAGGCGGTCGAGATACGGGTTGTTCTCGAAGCCGCCTTCGTCGACGTTGCCGACGAACATCGCCGGCTTGGCGGTGATGAGGCACAGCGGCTTGAGCACCGCGAGCTCCTCCTTGCTGAAGTCGATGCTGCGCACCGGGCGCGCCTCGTTCAGCGCGGGCAGGCACTTGTTGAGCACCTCGACCAGACGCTGGGCTTCCTTGTCGCCCGCCCGGGCCGTCTTCACGTAGCGCGCGTGGGCCTTCTCGACCGTGGCGAGGTCGGCCAGGCACAGCTCGGTCTGGATCACTTCGATGTCGGCGATCGGGTCGACCTTGCCGGCCACGTGGATCACGTTCTCGTCGTCGAAGCAGCGCACGACGTTGACGATCGCGTCGGTCTCGCGGATGTGCGCGAGGAACTGGTTGCCCAGGCCCTCGCCCTTGGACGCGCCGGCCACCAGGCCCGCGATGTCGACGAACTCCACGATTGCCGGCACCACGCGCTCGGGCTTCACGATCCCGGCGAGCTGCTGCAGGCGCGGGTCGGGCAGCTCCACCACGCCGACGTTGGGCTCGATGGTGCAGAACGGGTAGTTCTCGGCCGCAATGCCGGCCTTGGTCAGCGCGTTGAAGAGGGTGGACTTGCCGACGTTGGGCAGGCCCACGATGCCGCATTTGAGGCTCATGGTGGGGCAGGGGAAAGTGGGGCCCGCGCCGGGGCGCAGGGCAGGGGCGGGATTTTAGTTCCGCGTCAGTCGTGGCCCGCGGCCGCGCGGGCTTCCAGCGCGTGCTGCATGGTCTGCAGCAGCAGCGCGCGGCCCACGGGCTTGACGAGCACGTCGTCCATGCCGGCCGCGATGCAGGCCGCGCGATCCTCGGCGTAGGCGTTGGCGGTGAGCCCGACCACCGGCAGGCGGCGCGCGGCCTCGCCGGCCTCGCCCGCACGCAGGCGGCGCGTGGCCTCCAGGCCGTCCATGTCGGGCATGCGCCAGTCCATGAGCACGAAGTCGAAGCCGCCGCGCGAGAGCTCGCGCAGGGCCTCCACGCCCGAGCCCGCGGTGCGCACCTCGATGCCGGCGGTCTCGAGCATCTGCGTGGCGATCATGGTGTTGACCGCGTCGTCGTCCACCAGCAGCACGCGCAGGCCGGTCAGGCCACCGTCGAGCAGCGCCATGGCCGAGTTCACCGCCGGCGGCATGGCGGGGGCCTCGCAGGGCGGCAGCGGCAGGCGCAGCGTCACGCGGGTCCCCAGGCCCGGCTCGCTCTGCAGCCCCATGCTGCCGCGCATGAGCCCGACGAGCTGGCGCGTGATCGTCAGCCCGAGGCCCGTGCCGGCGTGGCGACGGGTGTCGCCGCCATCGGCCTGGTGGAAGGCGTCGAACACCAGCGTCTGGTGCGTGCGCTCGATGCCGATGCCGGTGTCCTCGATGTGGATGTGCAGCTGCTGCACGATGGGCTCGTAGCGCAGCGCGAGGCTGATGTGGCCGTGGTCGGTGAACTTCACCGCATTGCCGAGCAGGTTCATCAGCACCTGCTTGAGGCGGAACTCGTCGCCGCGCAGCCAGGCCGGCACCGAGGCCTCGACCGCCACGCGCGACTGCAGCCCCTTGGCCGTGGCCTGCGGCTCGAGCGTCTCCATCACCTGGCGGATACACGCGCGCAGCTCGAAGGGCTGGGCGGCGAGCTCGAGGCGGCCGGCCTCGATGCGCGAGAGGTCCAGCACGTCGTTGATGAGGTGCAGCAGGTGGGTGCCGCCGCGGCGCACGGTCTCCACCAGCTCCCGGCGATTCGCCTCGGGCAGCGTCGAGTCGCGCAGCAGGTCGGCCGCGCCGAGCACGCCATGCAGGGGCGTGCGCAGCTCGTGGCTCATGACGGCGAGGAAGCGCGACTTGGCCTGCGAGGCCTGCTCGGCCTGGTCGCGCGCGATCTCCAGGTCACGCATGCGGCGCGACACGAGGTCGTCCACCGTGAGCGGCTGGCTGATGTAGTCGTCGTCGGTGGCGGAGTCGGGCGAGGGCGCCAGCGCCGAGAGCTTGCGCAGCTGCCGCGCGATGCCGTAGAGCGCGAGGATCACCGACAGCTGGGCGAAGAAGCCGTTCACCAGGAGCGGCCACACCGTGCGGGACCATTCGGGCCCGAGGAGGCCGCGCAGGTGGACGATGACCGCCGGTAGCGCCGTGAGCGTGGTGACGAGGAGGCTGAGCACCAGCGCGCGCTGGAGGGGCCAGGTGCTGAAGATGAGAAGGTGCACGCACACCAGCCAGAACGACATCGATGCCGCCGAATAGGCCGAAAAGCTCTCGGCCACGAGCAGCATGTAGCCCACGCTCGCAACGAAATACAGGCTGGCGCCGAGGGAGCCCAGGCCCTGCGCCAGCACTAGGTAGCGGCCGCGCCAGCGCACCAGCATGGCCAGCGCCAGGAACCACACGATCAGCGCCGGGTAGGCATATCGATCGCTCGGGGCGAGATGCCCGAGCGCCCATTCCACGCCCCACACGATGGCCACGCTCGCGGAGACGAGCACGAAGAGCCACAGCACCGTGCCACGCGCGACGAGTGTGAAGGTCGGCACTGGAGCCCGCGCGGGCGGTGGTGAGGGCGGGTCCTGGCGCATGTGACGGCTGGCGTGGGTGCGGCCTATTATCAGAGCCCCCCTGCGGATCTGTACACGCCACGAGGAACCCGATGGACCTGCTCACGCTCATGCCCCATGCGAAAGACCTCGGAGGCGGTTTCATCGTGCGCCGCCTGCTGCCCTCGGCGAAACAGCCCGCGGTCGGCCCCTTCATCTTCTGCGACCACTTCGGCCCCATCACGGCGCAGCCGGGCGACGACCATGACGTGCGTCCGCATCCGCACATCGGTCTGGCGACCGTGACCTACCTTTTCGAAGGCGCGATGCTCCACCGCGACAGCACCGGCATCGTGCAGCGCATCGAGCCGGGTGCGATCAACTGGATGACGGCGGGGCGTGGCATCGTGCATTCGGAGCGCACGCCCGACGAGCTGCGCACCGTGACGCGCCGCAGCCACGGGCTGCAGCTGTGGGCCGCGGTGCCGGCCGAGCATGAGGAAGACGCGCCGTCGTTCTCGCACACGCCGGCCAGTGCCATCCCCGAGGTCGAACGCGACGGCGTGACGGTGCGTGTGCTGATCGGCGAGGCCTGGGGCCTGCGCTCGCCGGTGCCGACGCTGTCGCCCACGCTCTACGCCGATCTGCGGCTCGCGGCGGGCGCCTCGATCGAGATCGAGGCAGGCGTTCACGAGCGCGCGCTCTACGGCATCGACCACGGCTACGCGCTCGACGGTGCGCCGCTGCCGGCCGGCGTGATGGTGGTGCTGCCGGCCGGTCGCACGCTGCGCCTGAGCGCCGCCGAAGGGGCGCGCGTCGTGCTCCTCGGCGGCGAGCCGCTCGGGCACCGCTACATGTGGTGGAACTTCGTCTCCAGCCGCAAGGAGCGCATCCTCCAGGCGGCCGACGATTGGGCGGCTCAGCGCTTCGATCCGGTGCCGGGCGAACGTGAGTTCATTCCGCTGCCGCAGAGGAGGCCGTAGCCGGCCCCTCGGAGCTCCTACGCGAACCGGTAACTCGCCGTTCCCGCCTGCCCCACCCGCAAACCGCACTCGATGCCCTTCACGATCACCGCGTTCATCGCGAAGGTGAGCGCGCCGTCGAGCCGTGCATCGGCGCGGTAGGTGGCGAGCGTGTCGCCGGGTTCGTGGCCCTGCTCGCCGGTGGCCGGGTCCACGCTCGGGATGGTGCAGCGCGAACACGGCTTCACGAGCTTGAGCACGACCTCGCCCTCGGGCGTGTCGAAGCGGATCTCGTCGAGGTGGTCTTCGCCGTAGGCCTCCAGGCCCGAGAGCACGAGGTTGGGCCGGAAGCGGTTCATGGCGACCGGCGCGACACCCCGCTGCGCCAGCTTCGCATTCAGGTCGTCGAGCGAGGCTTCGGAGGTCACGAGCAGCGGGTAGCCGTCGGAGAAGGCGTTCTCGGCGTCGATGTCACCCGTCCATTTCTTGCTGGACAGGCGCTTCTGGTCGGGGTCGAAGCGCACGAGGCGGCAGGGCTGCCCGAGGAAATCGCTGAACCACTGCGCGGCGAGGCTGCCCATGTCGTAGGCGGCGACCTCGTCGTTCCAGACCGTCACGCGGGTGGGCTCCTCCACGCCGTCGATCGAGAGGTGCAGGGCCAGCATGCCGGGCGCCCGCAGCACCACCTCGCTGTGCCTGAGTGTGGGCGTGACGAGCGCCATGCGCGGCAGCTCGCGCTGGGTGAGGAAGCGGCCGTGGGCGTCGACCACCATCCACGCGCGGTCGAACTCCAGGCCGGTCTCGATCAGGAGCGCCTCGCGCACGTCCACGCCGGCGCAGCTCTTGATCGGGTGCACGTACAGGGCGCTGATGCCCACGTTCACGTCGTCGCTCACTTGAAGATGCCTTTCAGTGTTTCCTTGAGCTTGTCCTTGGCCGCGTCCTCCAGGCGCGGGCTGCTGGCCGCACCGCTGGCCGCGCCTGCTGCCGAGGGCAGGCCGAGCTTGTCGCGCAGGCGGTCCTTGGCCTGCTGCTCCAGCCGGGCTCCGGCTTCGGTCTTGAGCGCCTGCGACGCGACGGCCGACCAGCGGATGCGCCAGTCCATCGCCTCGAAGGGCCCGGTGAGGTGCACGGGAATCGTGAGCCCGCGCAGCGCCGCGAGCTCTGCGCCGTCCTGGCCCTTGGTGGTGTTGGCCACCGTCGCCCGCGCCGTGTAGTCGATGCGGCCCCGGCCGATGTCGAGTGCGCCGTCGCCGCCCAGGCGCAGGAAGGGGCTCTTCATGTCGAGGTCGGTGTTGCGGGCCACGCCGTCGGCGATGTCGAAGGTGGCGCTCAGCTCGGAGAAATCGGTCTTCTCGGTCTGGGCCGCCTTCTGCAGCTCGTCGGTGCCCTTGAGGCCGAGCGTCGCGCGGGCCTGGCGCAGGGTCTTGGCGAGGTTCACCCCCTTGATCGCGCCGTCGCGCAGCTGCAGGGCGGCCTTGCCCTTGAGGCGCGACTTGAGCTCGTTGACGCTGCGCCCGGCGCTGTCCACGTCGACGGTGACACGGCCCGTGCCTTCGAGGATGTCCTTCTGGGCCACGTCCTTCAGCAAGGCGTTGACGTTCACGCCACCGGCGCTGCCGGCGAGCGCGAGGCGGCTGGCACGGGCGTCGGCGAAGGCGTTGGCGGTGAAGCTGCCGCCCCAGCCCTTGCCCGAGAGCTGGCTCACGCGCAGCATGCCGCCCTCGAGCGTGGCCGCGAAGACGAGGTCGGCCAGGCGATAGGTCTGGTAGGCGAACTGGCCCACCCGCAGGTCGAACTTGCCCTGCAGCGCGCGCAGCGCGGAGAGGTCCACCGGCGTGTCGGCCGCCTCACCCGCACGACCGCCGCCGGCGGCGGGTGCCGACGCGGCGCTCGCTGGCGGCAGCAGGCGGTTGAGGTCCAGCGTGTCGAAGCGCGCGCTGGCGTTGAGCGTCATCGGGGTGGTGGCGAGGATGGCCTGGCCGTTGCTCGTGTAGGGGTTGCCGTTGATCTGGCCCCTGAGCGCCCAGTTCGCCGCCTGTGCGGAGGCATCGGCGGTGCCCTGCAGCGTCACGGCCAGCGGCTGCAGCGAGGGCTCCTGGAGCTGCAACTGCGTGTTGAGCCCGTCGAGCGCGACCTTGCCCTGCGAGGGTTGCAGCAGCAGCGTGGCGCGCAGGCTGCCCGCCAGCTGGCGAGGGCCGCTGCGGCCCTTGAGCGTGCTCTCCACGCCGGGCACCACGATGCGCTCGAAGCTGCCGCTGGGCGCGGCGGTGTTGAAGCTCGCGTCGATCGACGTCGGCCCGGCGAGGCTCAACTGGCCGCTGAGCGGGCTGCCCTTGAGCGTCTGGCCCTGCACCTGCAGCTCGGGCCAGTCGAGGTTCAGGTTGAGCGGATGGCCGCTGGAGGTGCCGCCGAGCTTGATGCGCAGCTTGTCGAGCTGCAGCGCCTGGTTGGCCGGGTCGTACGCGAAGGCGTCGACTGCGACCGTCGACTGGGTCAGGCGCAGCGTGCCCATGCCGGCATCTCCCGTGAGCTCGACCTTCTCGGCGCGCAGGGTGCCGCGCGCCAGGTCGTAGGCGAGGGCGCCGCGCACCTTGGCCTCGGCCGACGTCACGCCGGGGAGCTTGCCCTTCCAGGCGAGCGCCATGTCGTCGAGCTTCACGCTCTTGCCGGTGAGCCCGAGCGTGAGCAGCGTGCTTCCGTCGATCTCGCCCTGCACCTCGGGTGCGGTGAGGGCGAGATCGGCCTTCAGGGCGACCTTCGAGGCCACGCCATCGGCCAGCCGGCCGGTCGTGAGCGAGGCGAGCGAGACGTCGCCGGCGAGCTTGCCCTGCGCGTCGTGCAGCGTGAGCCGCAGGTCCTTGAGCTCGATGCGGCTCACGTCGAAGCGCAGCGGCGAGCCGTCCTCCTGGGCCGGCTCGGGCGGGGCGGGGTTTGCGGCCTGGTCGCCTTGCAGGAGGTCGTCGATGTTGGTGCGGCCGTCCTGCTCGCGGCGGTAGACCAGGCGCAGGCCCTCGGCACGCACCGTGTCCACCACCACCTGGCCACGCAGCAGCGGCAGCACGGCGACCGAGAGCGCGGCGTTGTCGAGCGCCATGAACTCGTCGGCGCGCTGGTGCTCGGAGAGCCGGACGCGCGAGACCTCCACGGCCAGCCGCGGGAAGACCGCGAGCTCGATCGGCCCGTCGATGGCCAGCGTGCGCTGGCGATGGGTTTTCATCCAGTCGATCGCCAAGCCCTTGTAGGCGTTGGGGTCGAAGGTGGCAACGAGATACGTGAGCACGGCCGCGATCAGCAGCACGAGAACGCCGGCGCCGATCAGCAGCTTGCGCAGCCAGGGTTGGGTCATGTGGAGAAGCGCTCCTCGTGAGAGCGGTGTCGGGTGGCCTCGGCCACGGGGAAAAGGACGATTCTGCCTCGGGCTGCCGGCCACGATGGCCTCTCTACAATGAACCGCATGAAACGCTTCGATGTCTGCGTGCTGGGAGCCGGGGTCGTGGGCCAGAGCCTGGCACTGGCGCTCTCGCGGCAGGGCCTGCAGGTGGCGCTCGTCTCGCAGCCGGCGGACCGCGCGCAGGCCGACGTGCGGGCGTTTGCGCTCAACGCAGCCTCGGTGGAGCTGCTGCGCTCGCTCAAGGTGTGGGACGCGCTGCCGCCCCTCGCGGCGACCGCCGTGTACGACATGCACATCGAGGGCGACTCGTCGCAGGGGCTGCTCGAATTCTCGGCCTGGCAGCAGCGCTTCGGCGAGCTGGCGTGGATCGTCGATGCCCCCGTGCTCGAGGACGCGCTCGCCGCCGCGGTGCGCTATGCGCCTCACGTGACGGTGGTCGCGGAGAAGGCGGACGCGACGCTGCTGGCGCTGTGCGAGGGCAAGGCCTCGTCCACGCGCGAGGCCCTGGGCATCGCGTGGGAGCGGCACGACTACGGCCACACCGCGATCGCCGCGCGCCTGTCGGGCGAGGTGCCGCACCAGCACACGGCGCGGCAATGGTTCCGCCGGCCGGACGTGCTGGCGTTGCTGCCCTTCGATGCGCCCAAGGCCGGCCACTCCCATGCGCTGGTCTGGTCGCTGCCGCAGGCCCGCGCGGCGGAGTTGATGGCGCTCGACCACGAGGCCTTCGAGCAGGCGCTGCACGCCGCCACCGGCGGCACCTGCGGCAGCCTCACGCTCGCCAGCGAGCGCGCCGCCTGGCCGCTCATGCTGGCGCGTGCGCGCAGCTGGTCGGGGCCGGGCTGGGTGCTGCTGGGCGACGCCGCGCACGTGGTGCACCCCCTCGCCGGCCAGGGCCTGAACCTCGGCCTTGCGGACGTGGCGGCGCTCGCCGGCGTGATCGCCGAGCGCGAAGCCTGGCGGCCGCTCGGCGATGCACGCCTGCTGCGCCGCTACGAGCGCCAGCGCCTCGCGCCCACGCTTGCGATGGGCCAGCTCACCGATGGCCTCCTGCACCTCTTTGCTCAGGAGCAGCCGGCGCTGCGGGAACTCCGCAACCGCGGCATGACTCTGGTCAACCACCTTCCACCGCTCAAGCGCTGGCTTGCCTCGCGCGCGCTGGGCTCCTGAAAGACACGCCCATGTCCACGTCCTCCGTCTCGCGCGCGCTGCGCTGCACCGTCGCGATCGTCGCCGGCGCCCTCCTGTCCCACGCGGCGTTCGCCGACGAGGCGACCATCCGCAAGACGCTCGCCGAGCGGCTGCCCAACCTGCCGCCGATCGACGAGGTCAGCAAGACGCCGGTGCCGGGGCTCTACGAGGTGCGCATCGGCACCGAGATCGTCTACTCCGACGAGAACGGCAACCACCTCTTCCAGGGCAGCCTGATCGACACCCGGACGCGCACCAGCCTCACCGAAGCGCGGCTCAACAAGCTGACCGCGATCGACTTCGCCAAGCTGCCGCTCAAGGACGCCATCGTCTGGAAGAACGGCAACGGCGCGCGCAAGATCGCCGTCTTCGCCGACCCCAACTGCGGCTACTGCAAGAAGTTCGAGCAGGACCTGCAGAAGGTGAAGAACATCACCGTCTACACCTTCCTCCTGCCGGTGCTGGGCGAGGACTCGAAGCAGAAGTCGCAGAACATCTGGTGTTCGAAGGACCAGGCCCAGGCGTGGCTCGGCTGGATGCTCGACGGCAAGGCGCCGGTGCGCCACATGGGCCAGTGCGCGACGCCGCTGGAGCGCAACCTCGAGTTCTCGCGCAAGCACCGCATCAACGGCACGCCCGCGATCATCTTTGCCGACGGCACGCGGGTGCCCGGCGCGATCAGCGCCGAGCAGATCGAGAAGCAGCTGGTGGCCAGCAGCACGGCCGCCGCCAAGCCCGCCACGAGCAACTGATCCGCCGCTCGATGGTCACCTACCGCATCGCCATCGCCGACGCGCACGCCCATCTCTTCGAGGTCACCGTCACGGTGCCGCATCCCGCGCCCGAGCAGCGCGTGAGCCTGCCGGCGTGGATTCCCGGCAGCTACCTCGTGCGCGAGTTCGCGCGCCACCTCTCGGGCCTCGGCGCCCGCCAGGGCGCGCGCGAGGTGCCGCTCGAGCAGCTCGACAAGGCCACGTGGGTGGCCCGCTGCGACGGCCGCTCGGCGCTCACGCTGCGCTACCAGGTCTACGCCTACGACACCTCGGTGCGCGCGGCCTACCTCGATGCGCAGCGCGCCTTCTTCAACGGCACCAGCGTCTTCCTGCGCGTGCACGGCCGCGAGGACGAGCCGCAGCGCATGGAGCTCAGGGCCCTGCCGCGCGGCTGGAAGGCCGCGACGGCCCTGCCGCCGGTGCAGGTCGATGCGCGCGGCCAGGGTGTCTACGAAGCCGCCGACTACGACGAGCTGGTCGACCATCCGGTGGAGCTGGGCGACTTCTGGCGTGGCGAGTTCAAGGCCGCGGGCGTCTCGCACGAGTTCGTGGTGGCCGGGGCCTTGCCCGATTTCGACGGCGAGCGGCTGCTGGCCGATGCGCGCCGGATCTGCGAGACGGCCATCGCCTTCTGGCATGGCCGCAAGAAGACCTTCTTCAAGCGCTACGTCTTCCTGCTCAACGCCGTGGACGACGGCTACGGCGGCCTGGAGCACCGCGCGAGCACGGCCCTCATCGCCGCCCGGCGCGACCTGCCGCAACAGGGCCGGCGCGAGCTCGCCGACGGCTACGTGACGCTGCTCGGGCTCATCAGCCACGAGTATTTCCACACCTGGAACGTCAAGCGCCTGCGCCCGGCGGAGTTCACCCGCTACGACTACACGCAGGAGAACTACACCGAGCTGCTGTGGTTCTTCGAGGGCTTCACGTCCTACTACGACGACCTGCTGCTGGTGCGCGCCGGCCTCATCGACGAGCCGCGTTACCTCAAGCTCGTGGCCAAGACGCTCACCGGCGTGCTCGGCATGCCGGGGCGCCATGTGCAGAGCGTGGCCGAAGCGAGCTTCGACGCCTGGGTCAAGTACTACCGCATCGACGAGAACACGCCCAACAGCACCATCAGCTACTACACCAAGGGCGCGCTGGTCGCGCTCGCGCTCGACCTCACGCTGCGCCATGAAGGGCGCGGCACGCTCGACGAGGTGATGCGCCTCCTGTGGGAGCGCAGTTCCGGCGGCCCGATCCGCGAGGCCGACATCGCCGCAGCGCTCGCGCAGGTCGGCGGTCGGTCGTACGAGAAGGAGCTCCGGGCCTGGGTGCACGGCACCGACGATCCCCCGTGGCGCCTCTTGCTCGCCCGCGCTGCGGTGGACTGGAGCCAGCAGGCCCCGACGGTCGCGCAGCGCCTCGGGCTTCGGGTTTCGGAGAGCGCGCTCACCGGCATCAAGGTCACCCACGTGCTGCGCGGCGGCGCCGGCGAGGCTGCCGGCCTCTCGTCGGGTGACGAGGTGCTCGCCGCCGACGACTGGCGCCTGCGCCGTCTCGACGAGCTGCCGCGCCTGGTCGGGGCGGGCGGTGCCGTGCGGCTGCTGGTCTCGCGCGACCAGCGGCTGCGCACGCTGCAACTCGCGCTGCCCGCCGCGCCGGAGGCCGGCGCGGTGACCCTCACGCCGGCGGCGGTCGACAAGGCGCCGGCGGCCGCGATGGCGCTGCGGCGCGCATGGCTCACCACCTGAAACGCCGGCACGGGCTGCGCACCGGCGCAGCCGTGGTCTTGGTGGCCTTCGTCGTGGGCGTGCACTGGGCCGTGACTGGCTGGATGTCGGCGCAGCTCGCGGCGTGGGAGTCGCCGGCCCCGGCCCTGCAGCGCATCCAGGTCGCCTATGTGCGCGAGATGGCGCTCGCCACCCCGGTGGCAAGGCCCGTGATCCGGCCCGCCGGCCCGAAGCGGCGCGCCGCCGCCGGGGCGCCCGCGCCCGTGGACCCGGCGGCGTCTTCGGTGCCCGTGGCGGACGCCGAGCCGCCACGCGAGCCCACGACCGAAGACGCACCGGAGGTCGTGCAGGCCGCGGCCTCCGCCGCCGAGCCCGCCGCGAGCACGCCCGATCCGCTGTCCACGTTCGAATGGCCGGTCTCCACCCGGCTGCGCTACGAGCTCACCGGCTACGTGCGCGGCGAAGTGCACGGGCAGGCGCAGGTCGAGTGGATCCGCGTCGGCGAGCGCTACCAGGTGCACCTGGACGTGGAGGTCGGCCCCAGCTTCGCTCCCGTGGCGGCAAGGCGGCTGAGCAGCGAAGGCGGCATCACCCACGAAGGCCTCGTGCCGCAGCGCTACGAGCAGGAGACGCGCCTCGGCTTCGGCCAGCCCTACCGCGCGGCGATGCAGTTCGACGGCGAGCGCATCCGTTTCGCGCATGGCCGCACCGCGCCTCAGCTGCCCGGCGTGCAGGACACGGCGAGCCAGTTCGTGCAGATCGCCTACCTCTTCGACCGCGAGCCCGAGCGCCTGCGCGTGGGCGCGGTGGTCGAGGTGCTGCTCGCGATGCCGCGCAACGTGTCGACCTGGGTGTATGACGTGATCGGCGAGGAGCTGCTGCACACACCCTTCGGCGAAGTGCCCAGCTACCACCTCAGGCCGCGTCGCGAGCCGCAGCCGGGCGGTGACCTCGTGACCGAGCTGTGGATCGCGCCCCGGTTGCGCCACTTGCCCGTACGCTTTCGGATCCGCCAGGATGCCGAAAACCACGTCGACCTGATGCTCGACCGGCGCCCCGAGCTGGCGGCATCCGACACCCCCTCCCGCAATCCTCCATGACCTACGAACACATCCTCACCGACCTGCGCGGCAGCGGTCCGCTGCGCACCGCTCTCATCACCCTCCACCGCCCCAAGCAGCTCAATGCGCTCAACGATGCGCTGATGGACGAGCTGGGCGCGGCACTGAAGGCCTGCGATGCCGACGAGACCGTCGGCTGCATCGTCATCACCGGCAGCGAGAAGGCCTTTGCCGCCGGCGCCGACATCGGCGCGATGGCCGCGTGGAGCTACATGGACGTCTACAAGAGCGACTACATCACCCGCAACTGGGAGACGATCCGCGGCATCCGCAAGCCGGTGATCGCGGCGGTCGCGGGCTTTGCGCTCGGCGGCGGCTGCGAGCTCGCGATGATGTGCGACATCGTCATCGCCGCCGACACCGCCAGGTTCGGCCAGCCCGAGATCAAGCTCGGCATCATCCCCGGCGCCGGCGGCACCCAGCGCCTGCCGCGTGCGGTCGGCAAGGCCAAGGCGATGGACCTGGTGCTCACCGGCCGCATGATGGACGCGGCCGAGGCCGAACGCGCCGGCCTGGTCTCGCGCGTGGTGCCGGCGGCCGAGCTGCTCGACCAGGCGCTCGCCGCGGCACAGGCCGTGTGCGAGTACAGCGGCCCGAGCGTGATGATGGCCAAGGAGTGCGTGAACCGCGCCTACGAGTCGCCGCTGTCCGAAGGCGTGAGCTTCGAGCGCCGCGTCTTCCACTCGCTCTTCGCGACCGAAGACCAGAAGGAAGGCATGGACGCCTTCATGCACAAGCGCAAGCCGGCGTTCAAGCAGCGCTGAACGCGTGCTACGGGGCGTCAGCCGATCAGGCGGCCCACCTTCTGCTTGACCTTGCCGAGCGCGCGCCGCGTGTTGCGCAGCATCTCCTCGGCCGGCATCGCCACCGAGCCGCGCCAGAACTCGTCGGGCCGCGGGCGGAAGATGGTGGAGTGCTTGCTGCCATCCCATCCTTCCGGCGCCTCGCGGGTGTAGTAGTAGCACGCGAAGGACTTGCGCGCCATGCTGGGCGGGCAGTGCACCGGCGTCACGCCGTGCCAGCTGATGTTGCTGGTCGCGAAGCCCGCCGCGCGGTTGTGCAGCGGCGCGAAGCGGCCCACGCAATGCGTCACGTCGGCATCCCAGAGGTCGAGCTCGCCGCCGTACTCGGGGCGCCACTCCGGGTTGAAGTAGACGAGCAGGTTCAGGCGCCGGTGGAGGCCGGTGTCTTCGTTGAAGTTGAAGTCGACGTGCACGTCCAGCCGGCCGCCGCCGCTGGTCTCGTGGATGCCGCCACCGGCCAGGCCCGGGTCGGCCAGCAGGCCGGGGATGCCGCTCATCTGCGACATGCGCGCGACGAAGTCGTCCGAGCACAGCAGCTCGGCGAGCTGCCGGATGGGCCCGGGGAAACGGCGCATGTCGCTGATCTGCGTCTTGCGGTATTCGTTCAACGCCTTGAAGGAGTGGCCGACGGCCAGCGCCTCTTCGTAGCTCGGGAAGGCGTCGTGCACCTCGCGCGCGAAATCGGGGTCGAGGAACTGGTCGATGCAGAAGTGTGGGAAGGCCGGCGCAGCGTGCATCTGCTGCCGCACCGCCTCGAAGTCGACACTCGGATGAACCAGGGGCAGGGAGACGGAGTCGTGCATGGTGTCAGG
>JBIQJS010000011.1:42117-53633 GCA_044507405.1 Rubrivivax sp.
GACCATCTCCTGGATCTGCTCCTTGCGTGCATGGCCGGCGCCGACGATGGCCTTCTTCATCTGCAGCGCGGTGTACTCGGCGACGGTCACGTTGCTCGACACGAGCCCCGTGATCGCCGCGCCGCGTGCCTGGCCGAGCAGCAGCGTGCTCTGCGGGTTGACGTTCACGAACACGATCTCGACCGAGGCGCAGGTGGGTTGATAGCGCGCCGCCACCTCGCGCACCCCTTCGTAGATCACCTTGAGGCGCCCGGGCAGGTCGCCGGTGGCCACCGAGTCGGTGCTGATGGTGCCGCTGGCCACGTAGTGCAGCGTGGTGCCCTCCAGGTCGATCACACCGAAGCCGGTGGTGCGCAGGGCGGGGTCGATGCCGAGGATGCGCATGTCGTTGCTCAGAGGTCGAAGTACCAGCGCAGCGAATGGAAGAACACCGGCGCTGCGAAGCACAGCGGCGCCACGCGGTCGAGCAGGCCCACCGCACCCGTCACCGTCGTGCGCCCGCCCCAGTGGCGCACGCCGGCGTCGCGCTTGAGCGCCTGCATCACGAGCTCACCGAGCGTGCCGCAGCCGCCCGCGATGAAGCCGATGAGGATGGCCTGCGCCGGCTTGAAGGGCGTGATCCAGAAGAGCAGCCCGCCCACGAGTCCCGCGGCCAGGGCGCCCAGGGCCCAGGCGCGCCACGAGAACGTGCGGCTGATGTGGCGTGCGGCGGGCAGCGTGCGGATGCGGCGCTTCACGGTGTGCTGCGCGATCTGCGCCGCGACCACGACGACGACGAGGTAGAGCACGAGGAAGGCGCCGCGATCCTGGTAGCCCGGGAACTCGAGCAGCAGCAGCGCCGGCGCGTGGCTCATGCCGTAGACGCAGACCATGGTGCCCCACTGGATCTTGGCGGTGCGCTCCAGGAAGCGCGTCGGGTCGTTGCCGAAGGCCGCCAGGATGGGCAGCGCCGCGAACGCATAGACCGGGATGAAGACGCTGAAGAGGTCGAAGTAGCGCGCGCCGGCCAGCCAGTACTGCGCGGGCAGCACGACGAAGAAGGCGACCAGCAGCGCGCGGTGGTCGCCCCGCCGCGTGTGGGTGAGCGTGATGAACTCGCGCAGCGCGAGGAAGGAAACGATCGCGAAGAGCAGGGTCGACACGACGGCGCCCGTGCCCCAGGCGATCCAGAACAGCACCGTGCCGACCCAGAGCGCGCGCAGGTCGCGCCACATCGCCTCGGTCGCCTCCTGCCGCTCGGGCGGCGCCTGCAGCGACTTCATGAACGCGACCGCGGTGGCGAAGGACAGCACGCCGAAGACCAGCACGAAGAGCATGCCGATCTGCTGCGAGACGGTGAGGCTGCGCAGCCACTGGCCGAGGCTGAGCTCCATCACGCGGCCACCTTGGCGAGCGCCATCACCGCCTCGCGGGCGCGCACCAGAAAGGCGCGCTTGTCTTCGCCCGGCTGCAGCTGGATGGGCGCACCGAAGGTCACCGAGCACAGGATGGGCACCGGCACCACCTCGCCCTTGGGCATGACGCGCTGCACGTTGCTGATCCAGGTGGGAACCAGCTGCACGTCGGGGAACTGCTCGGCCAGGTGGTAGAGGCCGGCCTTGAAGGCCTGCGGCTCACCCTTGTTGCCGCGCGTGCCCTCCGGAAAGATCACCAGCGAGTCGCCATTGCGCAGCGCCTCGACCAGCGGCTCCAGCGGGTCTTCGTCGGCGGTGCGCACGCGGCTCACGTAGACGGCGTTGAACACCTCGCGCGTGATCCAGTGCTTGAGCGGCGTGGCCGTCCAGTAGTCGCGCGCGGCGATGGGCCGCGTGACGGCGCGCAGGTCGCGCGGCAGCGAGGCCCAGATCAGCACCCAGTCGAAGTGGCTCTGGTGGTTGGCGAAGTAGATGCGCTGCTCGGCCTTGGGCGGGCAGCCGTGCCAGTGGCCCTGCGCGCCCGTGATGAGCCGGGCCACGAAGGAGAGCACGAGGCCGGCGAAATGGGCGAGCGTCATGCGGCGATGTTAGGCGCGGCGCCGCCGTGCCGCGGCACGGCGCGCCTCAATGCCGGAAGTGGCGCACGCCGGTCAGCACCATCGCGATGCCGCGCTCGTTGGCCGCGGCGATCACCTCGTCGTCGCGCACGCTGCCGCCCGGCTGGATGACGCAGGACGCGCCCGCGTCGCACACCACGTCCAGCCCGTCGCGGAAGGGGAAGAAGGCATCGCTCGCCACGGCCGAGCCGGCAAGGCTCAGCCCCGCATTGGCCGACTTGATGCTCGCGATCTTGGCCGAGTCGATGCGGCTCATCTGGCCGGCGCCCACGCCCAGCGTCATGCCGCCGCCGCAGAAGACGATGGCATTGCTCTTCACGTACTTGGCGACCTTCCAGGCGAACAGCAGGTCGTCGAGCTGCTGCGGCGTGGGCTGCTTGGCCGTCACCACCTTCAGCGCATCGCGCGTGAGCTCGTGGTTGTCGGCGCTCTGGATGAGCAGGCCCGAGCCGACGCGCTTGACGTCCTGCGCGTTGCGGCCCTGCGCCCAGGCGGTGGCGCCGCCCGGCGGCAGCGCGATCTGCAGCACGCGGGCGCTGGGGCGCTTGGCGGCGATGGCCGCCAGCGCCTCGGGCGTGAAGCCGGGCGCCATCAGCACCTCGACGAACTGGTTGACGATGAGCGCGGCGCCCGCCGCGTCGAGCTCGCGGTTGAGCGCGATGATGCCGCCGAAGGCCGAGGTCGGGTCGGTCTTGAAGGCCTTGGCGTAGGCCTCGGCCGCGTTGGCGCCGAGTGCCACGCCGCAGGGGTTGGCGTGCTTGACGATCACGCAGGCGGGCGTGTCAAACGACTTCACGCACTCCCACGCCGCATCGGCGTCGGCGATGTTGTTGTACGAGAGCTCCTTGCCCTGCAGCTGCTTGCCGGTGACGAGCGAGCCGGGGGCGGGGTGCAGGTCGCGGTAGTAGGCGGCGGTCTGGTGCGGGTTCTCGCCGTAGCGCAGGTCCTGGAGCTTCACGAAGCGGCCGTTGCTCTGGGCCGGGTACTCGGCGCGCGTGCCGTCGGCCTGCAGCGACGAGAGGTAGTCGCTGATCGCGGCGTCGTAGTTGGAGATGCGGTTGAAGGCCGCCACCGACAAGGCGAACTTCGTCTCCCGGCTCACGGCCTTGTTCGCCTTGAGCTCGGCCAGCACCTGCGCGTACTGCGAGGCGTCGGTGAGCACCGCCACGTCCTTCCAGTTCTTGGCCGCGCTGCGCACCATGGCCGGGCCGCCGATGTCGATGTTCTCGATCGCGTCCTCCAGCGTGCAGCCGGGCTTGGCGACCGTCGCCTCGAACGGGTAGAGGTTGACGCAGAGGATGTCGATGGTGGCGATGCCGTGCTGCGAGAGCGCGGCCATGTGCTCGGGCACGTCGCGGCGTGCGAGCAGGCCGCCGTGGATCTTGGGGTGCAGCGTCTTCACGCGGCCGTCGAGCATCTCGGGAAAGCCGGTGTGGTCGGCGACCTCGGTGACGGGCAGGCCGGCATCCGCCAGCAGCTTGGCGGTGCCGCCCGTGGACAGCAGCGTCACGCCCAGCGCGTGCAGCTCGCGTGCGAACTCCAGCACGCCGGTCTTGTCGGAAACGGAAATCAGGGCTTGCATGAGGCGCGTTCTCTTTACTTGATGAGCTTGTGGTCGAGCAGCTTGCGCCGCAGCGTGTTGCGGTTGATGCCCAGCCATTCGGCCGCGCGGCTCTGGTTGCCGTCGGCGTGTTTCATCACGACGTCGAGCAGCGGCTTCTCAACCACCTTGAGGATCATGTCGTACATGGCCGCGGGCTCCACGCCGCGGAGGTCCTTGAAATAGGCCTCCAGGCTGTCGCGCACGCATTCTTCGATGTGCTTCTTGCTCATGCTTCTTGTTCGATGAGGGTGTCGTCGGGGGCTGCGTGGCGGATGGCGGGCAGCCGGGGGTGGGTGTCGGCCAGTTGATCGAACCAGTCGGTCACGGCGCGGACCTGGCTGTCGCAGGTCTCGAGCGTGTTCATGAAGGCGCGAAAGGCATCGCCGCCCGGCAGCGCGCGCACGGCCCAGCCGATGTGCTTGCGGGCGGTGCGCACGCCGGTGTATTCGCCGTAGAGCTCGTAGTGCTCGCGCAGGTGCTCGAGCAGCCACTGCTTGGCGTGCGCCACCTCGGGCGCGGGCAGGTGCTCGCCGGTTTCGAGGAAGTGCGCGATCTCGCGGAAGATCCACGGCCGCCCCTGCGCCGCGCGGCCGACCATGATCGCGTCGGCGCCGGTGGCAGCGAGCACCTCGCGCGCCTTCTCGGGGCTGTCGATGTCGCCGTTGGCGACCACCGGAATGCGCAGCGCCGCCTTGACCGCGGCGATGGTGTCGTACTCGGCGTGGCCGCCATAACCCTGCTCGCGCGTGCGGCCGTGCACCGTGACCATCGCGACGCCGGCCGCTTCGGCCACCCGCGCCAGCCGCACTGCATTGCGCTCGGCCTGGCACCAGCCGGTGCGCATCTTGAGCGTCACCGGCACGTTGCGCGGCGCGCAGGCGGCGACCACGGCCTCGATGATGGCGGTGGCGAGCGGCTCGTCCTGCATGAGCGCTGAGCCGGCCCACTTGGTGCAGACCTTCTTGGCCGGGCAGCCCATGTTGATGTCGATGATCTGCGCGCCGCGGTCGATGTTGTAGGCGGCAGCCTCGGCCATCATCTGCGGCTCGGTGCCGGCGATCTGCACCGAGATCGGGGCCACTTCACCGTCGTGGTTGGCACGGCGCGAGGTCTTGAGGCTCGTCCAGAGGTCCTTGCGCGAGGTCACCATCTCGCTCACCGCATAGCCCGCGCCCAGCCGCTTGCACAGCTGTCGAAACGGCCGGTCGGTCACGCCTGCCATCGGGGCGGCGAAGAGCCTGTTCGGCAGCGGGATGTGGCCGATCTGCATGGGTGGAGGGAGGGGGTGGCGTACGCCGGGGTGCTCAAAAAGGAGGCAGGAGTATAAGCCCGAGCTCCCTACGGATCCTGGGCCCAAGACCCGCTGCCCATAATGCGCGCCGATGCACGCCTGGATCGAATCCCTGCTCGCCATGCTGGCGCTCCCCCAGTTCGGGTTGAGCACGGTTTTCGTGGTCGCCTTCATCTCGGCGACGCTCCTGCCGGTGGGCTCGGAGCCCGCGGTCTTCGGCCTCGTGAAGCTCAACCCCGAGCTCTTCTGGCCGGCGGTGCTGGTGGCCACCGCGGGCAACACGCTCGGCGGCATGGTGACCTACTGGATGGGTTACGGCGCCGAACGAGCCTACGAGAAGATCAAGCACGAGGAGCCGCACAACCCGCGGCTGCTCACGTGGCTGCGCCACTTCGGTCCCAAGGCCTGCCTGATGTCGTGGCTGCCCTTCCTGGGCGACCCGCTGTGTGGCGTGGCGGGCTGGCTGCGCCTGCCCTTCTGGCCTTGCGTTCTCTATATGGCGATCGGCAAGTTCGGCCGCTACCTCCTGATGACGGCTGCGCTCCTGTGGATGTGGCCGGGACAGTACGCCGGCTGAGGCAGCGCTCACGTCGCGCCGCCGCGGGTACGGCGGCGCGCGATCTGTCAGAAAGTCGACGCTTCGCGCGAGTGCTGGCGGTGGCGACGCGATGACCGCATGGCACGATGAATCCATCGTTGCTCCATGACCGAGGTGCCCATGTCGAAGGCCAGCCCGTCGTCCTCCTCTCGCTCGCGTCGTGTGAGCTGGTTCGATCGATTCCGCGGCTTCTTCCGCCGCCGCGGCGGCAACGTGCCGGTGCTCGATCAGGCGGTCGGCCGGGACCCGCGGCGCAGCAGTCGCAAGGGTGCACCGGACGCCAGGCACACGCTGCGCGCGCTCAAGGCCGTGCTCGATCGACATGCCGCATCGCGCAGCGTGCTCGCGCACCTGAGCGTGGTCGAGCAGGCCCTGGAGCATCGCGGCGTGGCCGCGCTCGACGATGTCCCCGCCGATGTGCTGGCGCGTGCGCTGTCCCAACTCGAGATGCTGGTGTCCGACTGGTCCGAGGGCGGCATCGCCGGCCTGCGCGCCCAGCTCAAGGCGGCGATGGCCAAGCCCGGCCGGCTCGACGCGCCGCGCAGCGGCGCTGCATCGGCCAAGGCCAAGGCTTCGACCGAGTTCGACAACAGCCGCCTGCAGGTCCACGAGGCGAGCGTGTCCACCTTCATGGAAGCGCGGGCGCGCTGGGAGACCTCGCTCACCGGCGGTCGCTGAGCGCGGCCCTGCCGCGCGCTGGTAGCTGAGCGCGGCCCTGCCGCGCGCTGGTAGCTGAGCGCGGCCCTGCCGCGCGTTCGTCATGCCGCGCGGCCTGCCGCCCCGGCTCACTCCGACCGGGTCGTCTTTCGCGTCGCCTTGCGGACGGCCGCCTTCGGCTTGGGCGGAGCCGGCGTGCGGGCCGCGGTCTTGCGCGGTGCGCGCGCGGCCTTGGTCTGCCTGGCGAGTTGTGCGCCCAACTCGTCCAGCCGCTGGTGCAGCGCGGCGATGTCCTTCGCGCTCGGCACGCCCAGCCGCGCGAGCGCCTTGGCCGTGCGCTCCTCGAAGATGGATTCCAGACGGTCCCATTGCTGGCCGGCCTTGGAGGCGGCCTCCTCGGCCATGCCGGTCATGCGGCTGGTCACCTCGCTGAACCGCCCGCCGGCCAGGTCCTGCGTCTTCTTCTGCAGGGTGGCGCCATCCTTCACCAGGGCCTCGAAGACCTTGCCGCCTTCCTCCTGCGCCTTGGCGAAGGCGCCCAGGCCCGCAAGCCAGATCTGCTGCGCGGATTCCTTGACGGTGGCGGCGAATTCGCTGTCGAAGAGGCTGTCCTTGTCGGCGCCGGGACGGGGTTTGCTGGCCATGGTGGGCTTCCTTCGCGTGGTGGAGGTGCCCGGCCATGATAGGAGCCGGGCCAGCGCGGCGCGCGGTCTTCTTTAGGGAGCTCACTCGAGAGCGGGCGGCACAATCGGCCCATGCGCCTGCATGACCTCCACCAGCGTCTCGCCGCCCTCGGCGCCCAGCCGAAGCATGCGGCGCGCGTGCTGCGGCTGTGGTCGCAGGCCCAGCCGCAGACGAGCGGCAAGCGCCGGCTCGAGGACTTCATGCCGCAGCGCGTGCGCGAGGCCCTGCCCGCGATCGAAGCCGAGCTTGAAGGGCTGGCGCGGCTGCGGGCCGAGCACGTCGGGGAAGACGGTTCCTCGCGCCTGCTGGTGGAGCTCGCCGATGGCCAGACGGTCGAGAGCGTGCTGCTGCCGCGCGACGGGCTGTGCGTCTCCACCCAGGTGGGCTGCGCCGTCGGCTGCGTCTTCTGCATGACGGGGCAGAGCGGCCTCCTGCGCCAGCTCGGCAGCGCCGAGATCGTGGCGCAGGTGGCACTCGCGCGCCGCCGCCGTGCGGTGAAGAAGGTGGTCTTCATGGGCATGGGCGAGCCGGCCCACAACCTCGACAACGTTCTGGAAGCCATCGACCTGCTGGGCACGGGCGGCAACATCGGCCACAAGAACCTCGTGTTCTCGACCGTGGGCGACGAGCGCGTCTTCGCGCGTCTGCCGCAGCAGGTGGTGAAGCCCGCGCTCGCGCTCTCGCTGCACTCCACGCGGCCGGAGCTGCGCGCGCAGCTGCTGCCGCGCGCACCGCGCATCGACCCGGCCGAGCTGGTGGAGGAGGGTGAGCGATATGCGCGGCTCACGCACTACCCGATCCAGTACCAGTGGACGCTGCTCGAAGGCATCAACGACGGCGACGACGAGATCGAGGGCATCGTGCGCCTGCTCAAGGGGCGCTATGCGGTCATGAACATGATCCCCTTCAACCACGTCGACGGGCTGCCCTACCGCCGCCCTTCGTGGGAGAAGGCGGCCGCCATCGCCCGCCGCCTGCACCAGCGTGGCGTGCTCACGAAGCTGCGCCAGTCGGCCGGGCAGGACGTGGACGGCGGCTGCGGCCAGTTGCGCGCGCGTGTGAGTGCCACCGGCGAGGCGGTCGCGCCCGTGCGCCGCGTGGTGCCCCTGCGGCCCGTGAGCCCAACGCCGAGGTGACAGCGGCCCCTGTCGGCGCTTCCTACACTGCCCGCTTTCGTCCGGGCGCGCCGCGCCCGGGTCCTGTGCCATCGAGGAGACCCACATGAGCAACAACACCGTTCCCGCCACCGCCTTGCAACTGCGCTCGCTCGTCAGGAAGAGCGGCGAGCTCGAGCTCTCGCTGCAGAGCGTGCCGGTGCCCGACCCCAAGGATGACGAGGTGCTGGTGCGCGTGGAGGCCACGCCGATCAACCCGTCCGACCTGGCGCTGCTGCTGGGCCTGGCCGACGTGTCCACCGCCAAGGCCTCGGGCACGCCGTCCAGCCCTGTCGTGACCGCGACCGTGCCCGAGCGCATGCTGCGCGGCCTGACCGCCCGGCTCGATGAGTCCATGCCCGTCGGCAACGAAGGCGCCGGCGTCGTCGTCAAGGCCGGCTCGTCGCCCGAGGCGCAGGCGCTGCTCGGCAAGACCGTCGCCATCCTGGGCGGCGCGATGTACGCGCAGTACCGCACCATGAAGGCCAAGCAGTGCCTGGTGCTGCCCGAGGGCACCACGGCCGTCGAAGGCGCTTCCTGCTTCGTCAACCCGCTGACCTCGCTCTCCATGACCGAGGTGATGCGCCGCGAGGGCCACAAGGCGCTGGTGCACACCGCGGCCGCCTCCAACCTCGGCCAGATGCTGAACAAGATCTGCCAGAAGGACGGCATCGCGCTCGTGAACATCGTGCGCAAGCCCGAGCAGGAGGAGATCCTCAAGGGCATCGGCGCGAAGTACATCGTCAACTCGAGCGCGCTGACGTTCATGGAAGACCTCACCAAGGCGCTGATCGAGACCGGCGCGACGCTCGCGTTCGACGCCATCGGCGGCGGCAAGCTCGCCAGCCAGATCCTCACCGGCATGGAAGCGGCCGCCAATGCCAACGCGACCGAGTACAGCCGCTACGGCTCCAACGTCCACAAGCAGGTCTACATCTACGGTGGCCTGGACCGCGGCCCGACGGAGCTCACCCGCAGCTACGGCATGCAGTGGGGCGTGAGCGGCTGGCTGCTGACCCCCTTCCTGCAGAAGATCGGGTTCGAGGCGGCGCAGAAGCTGCGCGAGCGCGTGGCCGCCGAGCTCAAGACCACGTTCGCCAGCCGCTACACCCGTGAAGTGTCGCTGGCCGAGGCGCTGTCGGTCGACGTGATCCAGGCCTACGCCAGGCAGGCCACGGGCGAGAAGTACCTCATCCGCCCTCAGAAGGGCCTGTGACCGGCCGGCGCGCTCACTCCCGCGTCTCGCCGCGGGCCGAGCGCAGCCAGTGCTTGAGGGTGGCCTCGGTCGGGATGTAGGCGCGCAGCTTGAAGCCCTTGCCCAGGCGGTCGTCGACGGCCAGTTCCGGGTCGTCGATGCCCTTGGCGTTGTAGCCCAGCGCCAGCACGATCTTGCGGTTCATCTGCACCGAGAGCTCGGCGCCGTAGCCGCGCTTCACGCCATAGGCGCTGTCCTTCCAGTGCGCGAAGTGCACGCCGAAGTGCCAGCGGCGCGCGATCTGCTGCGTGGGCCGCAAGACGTAGAGATCGGTCTTGCGCTGCGCGCCGCCGAGGAAGGATTCGTCGCGGTCCCAGCGCCGTGAACCGCGCAGCAGCAGGTCGAGCTGCTCGTGCGGCTGGTATTCCAGCTCGCCGAAGGCGATGCGGGCGCGGCGATCGGCCACGCCCGGCAGGGTGTTGGCGCGCTCGGGCTTGCGGCCGATGAGGGTGTAGCGCCAGAAGGTGCTGACCTTGCGCTCCTCGGGCTCCTGCCAACCCACGCCGGCGCTCACCTCGCCGCCCACGGTGCCGATGTCCAGGGCGTCGCGCGGCTTGAGGGCCGTGGCGCTCCCGCGCGTGACGAAGAGCGTGTTCATGCCCAGGCGCTGCGTGAAATCGGCGCCGATGAAGTCGCTGTTGCGCACCGGGGTGCGCACCACCTGCAGTTCGGTGCCGAGCGCGCGGTTGGGAAAGTCGTTGTGCACCACGCGCAGGTCGAAGAGCGTCGAGCGGATCGCGTCTCCCGCGATGGGCACGCCGGTTTCGATCAGCGACTGGGCGCGCCACTGGGGTGCGAAGTCGCGCGTATGGCGCCAGCCGAGCACCAGCAGTGCATCGTCGTCGGACGCCAGGCTCTGGTGGCGGACCTGCGCATAGACCATGCCATCGGGCGAGCCCTCGGGAATCTCGCCACCGATCACGCGCTTGTAGGTGGTGCGTTCGGCCACGCCCTGCGAGGCGAGCAGGCCGAGCTGCGGTGATTCGCGCCAGTAGGCGCGCGAGCCGCTCCAGCGGCCGCCGGGGCGCCAGTCGGCGCCGAACTCCGTGCGCGCGTCGGCCAGGCGCTCGTCGCCCGGCGCCATCTCGGGCCGGATCGCGCGCTGGTGCTGCGCACTGAAGGCGAGCCCCGGCGCAACTTCCCACTGCGTCTGCACGCCGCCGAACGTCGCGCTCGGGCGTGGGTCGCTCCAGGGCTCGCGGCCTTCCCGGTCGTCGAGCCGCGCGTGGTGGACGAAGCCCTCCACCCACAGCTCGGGCGAGCCGTAGCGCAGGCCGAGCTGCGCATCGGTGCGTCGGATGTTGATCGTGTCGTCGTGCAGGCGGCGCGCGCTGGTCCGCAGCGAGAACCCATGGCCGAGCGTGGTGCCGATGGAGCCGCCGTTTTCCAGGCCGGTGCCGTCGTGCTGGTTGTAGAAGCGCACGTCGTTGATCTTGCCCACGTGCGTGAGTTCGTAGGTGCGCGAGGGCCGCCCGGCGGTCGGGATGCCCACCCCCGCGCTGTTGAGCAGGCCCGTCTGGCGCTCGTCGAGCGAGAGCGTCCAGCGTTTGCCGAGGTCCACGGTCTTGCGCTGGCCGTACACGCGGTAGCGGCGCTCGTAGTTGGGGCCCAGCGCGCTGACCAGCAGCTCGTCGAGGAAGTCTTCCCACGATTCCAGCGTGTCTTCCACGCGCTGCCGCAGATCGTCGAGCCGGCGCGAGCTGGACTCGGGCACTGCCTCGGGCGCCGTCGAGTCGGCCGGCAGTGTCGGCGCCGAGGCGGGCGGCTCGGGCGGGGCGGCCATCTGCGGCTCCTCGGCGGCGGCCATGGCGACGGCCACCGCCAGGCTGCAGGCGGCCATGCGCGGTGCATGACGTCTCAGGTCGCGGGGGAGGGGCATGGTGCGCAAGTGTGGCAGCAGCGGCCCTCTTCATCTGTAGGAGGACAGCGCGCGACGTGCGGGCGACGAGGGCCGAAGCCTACAATTTGCCGCTCTCCAAACTCTCCGCCGCCCCATGAGCACCGAACCTCCTGCTGCGCACACCGCCGACCTGGCCAACATCGCCCCGCGCGACAAGGCCGAGATCCTGGCCCAGGCGCTGCCGTACATCCGCAAGTTCCACGGCAAGACCATCGTCATCAAGTACGGCGGCAACGCGATGACCGATCCGGGGCTGCAGCAGGACTTCGCGGAAGACGTGGTGCTGCTCAAGCTCGTCGGCCTGAACCCCGTGGTGGTGCACGGCGGCGGCCCGCAGATCGA
>JBIQJS010000121.1:0-9144 GCA_044507405.1 Rubrivivax sp.
TCAAGCTCGTCGGCCTGAACCCCGTGGTGGTGCACGGCGGCGGCCCGCAGATCGAGGAGGCGCTCGCCAAGATCGGCAAGAAGGGCACCTTCATCCAGGGCATGCGCGTCACCGACGAAGAGACCATGGAGGTGGTCGAGTGGGTGCTGGCCGGGCAGGTGCAGCAGGACATCGTCGGCCTCATCAACGTGGCGGGCGGCAAGGCGGTGGGCCTCACCGGGCGCGACGGCGGCCTCATCCGCGCGCGCAAGCTGCGCATGGTCGACCACAAGGATCCGAGCAAGGTGCACGACGTCGGGCAGGTCGGCGAGATCGAGTCCATCGATCCGTCGGTGGTGCGCGCGCTGCAGGACGACCAGTTCATCCCCGTGATCTCGCCGCTCGGCTTCGGCGCCGAGAACGAGAACTACAACATCAATGCCGACGTCGTGGCGGGCAAGCTCGCCGAGGTGCTCAAGGCCGAGAAGCTCATCATGCTCACCAACACCCCGGGCGTGCTCGACAAGAACGGCAAGCTGCTCACCAATCTCTCGGCGCGCGAGATCGACGAGCTGTTCGCCGACGGCACCATCAGTGGCGGCATGCTGCCCAAGATCGGCTCGGCGCTCGATGCGGCCAAGAACGGCGTCAACACCGTGCACATCATCGACGGCCGCGTGCCTCACGCCATGCTCCTGGAGATCCTCACGGAGCAGGCCTACGGCACGATGATCCGCTCGCATTGAGCCTCGCCCGCCGCCAGCGGGTCTGGCTGTTCGACCTCGACGACACCCTGCACGACGCGAGCCACGCGTCGATGCGGGGCATCAACCAGGCGATGACGGACTACGTTGCGCGCTACCTCGGCGTGACGCTGGATGAAGCGTCGGCCCTGCGCGCCCAGTACTGGCGGCGTTATGGCGCGACGCTGCTCGGCCTGATCCGCCACCACGGCGTGAAGGCGAGCCATTTCCTCGAAGAGACCCATCAGCTGCCGGGTCTCGAAGCGCAGCTGCGCACGAGCGCGCACGACCGCGCGGTGCTCAAGCGGCTGAAGGGGCGCAAGTACATCCTGACCAACGCGCCGCGTGCCTATGCGCTGCGGGTGCTCCATGCGCTCAAGCTGATCGATTTCTTCGACGGCGTCATCACCATCGACGAAATGCAGATGTTCGGCCACCTGCGGCCCAAGCCCGACGCGCGCATGTTGCGGCATGTGGCAGCCCGCCTGAAGGTGCCGCCGTCGCGCTGCGTGCTGATCGAGGACACCCTGCAGCACCAGAAGGCGGCACACGGTCTCGGCATGCGTGCGGTGTGGATGCGGCGCTACCTGCACGCAGCGCGCAAGAGTGTGAACAACGCCATGGAAGTTGGCGTTCACCATTGCCCAACCCCGACCTATGTCCATGCAAGAATTCGCTCGCTCAAGACCCTGCTTGCCTTGTGACTAAACAAGGTTTGATCAAGAGATGACCGACGCCACCCTGCCCGAAGAAGCGAACGCGCCATCCCCGACCGCCGTCGCAGAGCCGGGTCGCAAGCGCCCGAAGCCGGGCGAGCGCCGCGTGCAGATCCTGCATACGCTGGCCAGCATGCTCGAGCAACCCGGCGCCGAGCGCATCACCACGGCGGCGCTCGCGGCGCGCCTGGAAGTCTCCGAAGCCGCGCTCTATCGCCATTTCGCGAGCAAGGCGCAGATGTTCGAAGGCCTCATCGAGTTCATCGAGCAGAGCGTCTTCACCCTCGTCAACCAGATTGGCGAGCGCGAGACCGACGGCAATCTGCAGGCGCAGAAGATCCTCTCCGTGCTGCTGCAGTTCGGCGAGAAGAACCCCGGCATGACCCGCGTGATGGTGGGCGATGCGCTGGTGTTCGAAAACGAGCGCCTGGTGTCGCGCATGAACCAGTTCTTCGACCGCATCGAGTCGCAGCTGCGCCAGAGCCTGCGCCTGGCCGCCGAATCGGCCGGCTCGCAGACGCCGACCGTCGACGCCCAGGCCCAGGCCTCCGTGCTGACCGGCTTTGCCGTCGGCCGCCTTCAGCGCTATGCCCGCTCGGGCTTCAAGCGCATGCCGACCGAGCACCTCGACGGCGCCCTGCAGCTGCTCGTGCGCGCCTGATCGCGCCGCGCCGGCGCGCCGATCAGGGCGCCTGCACCACCGTCAGCTTCGCGTCCTTCTTCCACTGGTCGAGCTGCGCCTGCAGCCGCTCGGCCACGACCTGCTGCCGCAGCGAGGCCTTGATCGATTCGAACGCGGGCCTGGGGTGCGTGCGCAGCGTGTGCAGGCGGATCACATGCCAGCCAAACTCCGTCTGCACCGGCTCGGGCGTGGTCTGGCCGGGCTTGAGGGCGAGCGCGGCACGCGCGAAGGGCTCGGTCAGCTCCTGCGCCGACATCGGGCCAAGCGCCCCGCCGCGTTCACGCGTGCCGTCGTCGATGGAGTGGCGCCTCGCGAGCGCCGCGAAGCTCGTGCCGCGGCGCAGCTGGGCGAGCACCTCGCGTGCGGTCGACTCGTCGGCAACCACGATGTGGCTCGCCTCGATCTCCTGCTGCGGCGGTTCGGCACGGTAGCGCGCGAGCAGCGTGGCCTCGTCGATCTGCATCTCGTCGCTCAGGTGCTGCAGCAGGCGCTGGCCGAGCAGCATCTTGTGCGCGAGGGCCTGCCCCGCGCGGACCTCGGGGCGCGCCGCGATCCCGCTCTGGCGGGCCCGCTGCACCAGCAGCTCCGCCATCACGAGGTCATCGAGGATCTGACGGCGGCCCTGCGATTCGGTCGGCGTGCCCTGGACCTGCCGGGCGCGCGCCAGTTCGTCGAGCCATGCGCGCGGGATGGGCTGGCCGTTCACCGTCGCGGCGGTGTCGGGCGCCAGGCCGCCGGCGTGCAAGAGTGGCGCGGCGAAGGCGATGCACAGGCACAGGGCCAGTCGCGTGAAGGGCATCCTCATGGCGTGCGGCTGCGGTCGTAGGCGCGCGCAGCCTCCAGTTCTTCTTCCTTGAAATGCTCGCGCAGCGCAGCGTCGAGCTGCGCCGCCATGTCGGACGGCGCGGCGGCGACGATCCCTTTCTTCTGCTGCAGGTAGGCCTGGTAGCGGGCTTCCCACTGCGCGCGCTGCGCTTCCATCTCGCCCAGCGCCTGTGCGGCCTCGCTGCCGAGGTGGCGCGCGCGCAGCGCGTCGATCTGCGACTGCGGCGCGCCCTGTTCACGCAGGGCGGCGATCTCGCGCTCCATGGCCTGGTGCGCGACCGGTTCCGGCGACTGCAGCCCGGGCAGGTCGCGCGGCACGCGTTCGCGCAGGGCGGCGATCTGCGCGGCCTTCTCCTGTGGCGTGAGCGCGGGATTGGTGTCGACGGCGTGGATCTCGAGGTCGATACGGGTCAGCTCCTCTTCGACGCCGAAGAGCGCGCGCGCGGTGGTGTCGTCGAAATGCTGGCGGCGCAGCGCGTGCGTGCGCTCGAGGAGCTCTCGCGCCGCCTCGGGCGAGGAGGGCGCGGCGGCAGCGCTCAGCGCGGTGTCGGCGCGGCGATAGGCCTCGTAGCGGCGCACCAGCGCCATGGCCTGCGTCGCGGCCTCATCGGGCATGGTGCGGCGCAGGGCCTCGTCGAGGCGTTGCAGGCCGGCTTCGCCGGATTCGGCGTCGATGGAGGCGAGCAGGATGTCGAGCGCGCTGCGGGTGTGCATGTCCACGTTCAGGTCGCCGGCCACGCCGAGCTCCAGCAGGCGGGCGGCGTCTTCGAAGGTGGTGGGCGCGCTGGCCGCCATGCGTGGCGCAGGCGCGCGTGATGCGGTGCGGCTGGCGTCGGCCGGGACCGCGGAGGCCGAAGCCGCATCGGCGGCGTCGTCGCCGGGCGCGGACAGCGCGATCCACAGGCCGGCCAGCACCGCGATGACGGAGGCGCCCATGGCCATGGCGAACTGGCGGTTGTTCATGGTGAATCGGAAATCTCGATCGCGGCCTCGCGGCGCCACTGTGCCTGCTGGGCCTGCACCTTGGCATGCACGATCTGCGGATGCAGCCATACCCGCGCCGTTTCGAGGGTGGGACGTTCGGCCAGCGGCTCCAGGCCCAGCAGCTGCAGCACGTGCCAGCCTTCGCGGGTCTGCACCGGCTGCGAGGTGACCTCGCCCGGCTTGAGGTGCCGCA
This sequence comes from Rubrivivax sp., assembly GCA_044507405.1. GTDB lineage: Bacteria > Pseudomonadota > Gammaproteobacteria > Burkholderiales > Burkholderiaceae_C > Rhizobacter. The sequence continues at coordinate 4,123 of JBIQJS010000121.1, forward strand.
CCGCGGCGGCGACCTCGGGCGGCATCTGGTCGTACATCAGCCAGCCGAGGCTGCCGCCCGCGCGGGCGCTCCGGCTGTCGGTGGAATGGCGGCGCGCGAGCGTCGCGATGGGTTCCCCGCGCTGCAGGGACTGCGTCACACGCGCGGCGGTTTCGGCGTCAGCCACCAGGATCTGCGCGACCTGGAAGCGATGCGGCGGGACGCGTTCCTCGTAGGCGGCGCGCAGTTCCTCGTCGCTCACCTGGATCGCGGCGATCTGCTCGCGCACCACGGCCTGCGCGAGCAGGGTGCGGGCCTGCAGCTCGCTCTCGGCACGCAGGGCCGGGGTCTGGTCGAGGCCGAGCTCGCGGGCCTTGCGCGCGAGCAGCTCGATCTCGACCAGTTCATCGAGCAGCCGTTGCCGGTGCTCGGGCGACGACTCCGGCGCCGACGCCGCGGAGCCGGCCGCCCCCGGTGCGTCGTACGGGTTGACGGTGCCGACCTGAAGTCGCGCGAGTTCGTCGAGGAGGGTTCGGCTGAGCGGTTCGCCGTCGAGGAGGGCCACGGTGTCGGCAGGAACGGCCGGTTGGGCGGAAGTCGAGGCTGCCATGTGCGGAGCCGCAGGCGGCTGGCAGGCCGACAGGAGCGCAGCGAATGCCAGGGCGCAGCCCGGGTGAACGCGGCGCGGTGTGCGGAGGTACTTCGACAACATCGGACGAGGGCGCTGCAACGCCGGGCACCTCGCGGCGCCCGGCGATGGCACGGGTCAGCGCAGCGCGGCGCGCACGGCGTTGTAGACGCTGCCGTCGGTCAGCAGCGACAGGTGGCTCACGCTGGCGACCTGCGTGCTGGTGCCGCAGCGTGCATTCGTGGCCGGCAGGATGATCCCGTCGGAGGCCGACCACAGCGAGCGGTCGCAGCCGCGGCCGGCCAAGCGCAGCAGGAAGAGCGAACCCGGGCGCATGTCGAAGCAGGCCGGGCTGACGCAGGCATAGGCCCAGGTGGTGCCCTGGTGCGGAGTGCCCAGCGTCACGAAGCGGCGCATCGCCGAGCTGCCGTTGTTGAACACGCGGTAGGCGCGGGAGACCAGGCCGCCGTTCGAGTGGGCCACGATGCTCACCTTCTCGCCGCCGTGGCGCGAGCGCACGCTGCTCACATAGCTCGCGAGCTGGGCGCCGCTGGCGGTGTCGGAGCTGGTCAGCGAGTTGTAGTTGAAGCCGTACAGCTTGTTCGACGGATAACCGCTGGAGGTGAAGCGGCTGATCATGGTCGACCAGTTGCTGGAGCTGCCCGAGTAGCCGTGCACGAACACGATGGGCTCGCTCTGGGCGGCAGCTTGGCCGCAGGCGAGGACGGAGGCGAGTGCGACACTCGCGAGAATGGCGGTGCGTTTCATGTGGATGAGTCTCCTGCAATGGTGGTGGGTCGCCGGAGCTGTGCGCGTCCGCCTCGCTCCGGAGTGCCGCTCGTTGTCGAAGGTGCTCATGCCGTGGGCCCTTTCCGGACGCTCCACCTCGACAAACAGCCAAGAGGCAGGGCAATTGTGGACATACGTTTAGTTTTAGGTCGCCTCGTTTTCCCACATGGGGTTTGCCCGAGGCGTGGCAACTTCTTACAAGCCGGGGTTTTTCGCTTCCGCCCCAACTCACCCGAACCGACATGTTGACCGACTCCCTGCAACACCTGATCAGCCGTGCCGAACAACTCATGACCCGGCTGGAAGCCGCATTGCCATTGGGCTTGCAAGAGCCTGACTGGTCCGCGTCGACCGCGTTCCGGTACCGCCGGCGGCAAGGGCGTGCGGTGCTTGAACCGGTGCGCCACGTGGCCGACATCCGCCTTGCCACCTTGGTGGAGGTCGAGCCCCAGAAAGAGCGCCTGGTGCGCAACACCGAGCAATTTGTGCATGGTCGTGCAGCGAACAACGTGCTGCTCACCGGCGCGCGCGGCACCGGCAAGAGCTCGCTCGTGAAGGCCTGCCTCAACGAGTTCTCGCCCCAGGGCCTGCGCCTGATCGAGGTGGACAAGGCCGACCTCGTCGACCTGCCCGATCTCGTGGACTTGGTCGCCGGCCGGCCCGAGCGCTTCATCGTGTTCTGCGACGACCTGAGCTTCGACGAGGGCGAGCCCGGCTACAAGGCGCTCAAGTCCATCCTCGATGGCTCGGTGGCGCAGGCGTCCGACAACGTGCTGATCTACGCGACCAGCAACCGCCGCCACCTGCTGCCCGAGTACATGAAGGAAAACCTCTCGTACACCCACACCGAGGACGGCGAGGTGCACCCGGGCGAGGTGGTGGAGGAGAAGATTTCGCTCTCCGAGCGCTTCGGCCTGTGGGTGAGCTTCTATCCCTTCAGCCAGGAGGAGTACCTCGCGGTCGTCGGGCAGTGGCTGCGCCACCATGGTGTGCCGGAGGACGCGATCGCCGCCGCTCGGCAGGAGAGCCTCGTCTGGGCGCTGGAGCGCGGATCGCGCTCGGGGCGTGTGGCCTATCAGTTCGCGCGTGACTACGCTGGACGGCACGCGGCATGAGCGGCACGGTGGATCCTGCACAGCGCGTGCCGGTGGACGTGGCGGTCGGGGTGCTCATCGATGCCGACGGGCGCTTCCTGCTGACCTCGCGCCCCGAGGGCAAGGTCTACGCGGGTTACTGGGAGTACCCAGGCGGCAAGCTCGAAGCCGGGGAGTCGGTCGAGGAGGCGCTGCGCCGCGAGCTGCACGAGGAGCTCGGCATCACGATCGGCGCCGTGCACCCGTGGAAGACCGAGATCGTGGACTACGAGCATGCGCGCGTGCGCCTGCACTTCTGCAAGGTCCATGAGTGGACGGGCGAGTTCGAGATGCGCGAGCGTCAGAGCATGGCCTGGCAGACGCTCCCCGTGGAGGTGAAGCCGGTGCTGCCGGGCACCGTGCCGGTGCTGCAATGGCTCGCCGAGGAGCGTGGTTACACCGGTCGCACGCACGAGGCCGCGGAGACGCGCTAGGTACACTCGATGGATGGATTTTCTCGACGCCATCAAGTGGGATGAACACGGCCTCGTGCCCGTCATCGCCCAGGAGGCCACGACGCAGGACGTGCTCATGTTCGCCTTCATGAACCGCGAGGCGGTGCAGGAGACCGCGCGCCGCGGCGAGGCGGTGTACTGGAGCCGCTCGCGCAAGCGCCTGTGGCACAAGGGCGAGGAGTCCGGCCACATCCAGAAGGTGCACGAGATGCGGCTCGACTGCGACAACGACGTGCTGCTGCTCAAGGTGACGCAGCTCGGCCACGAGCCGGGCATCGCCTGCCACACCGGCCGTCACAGCTGCTTCTTCCAGAAGCTGGAAGATGGGGCATGGAAGGCGGTGGATCCCGTCTTGAAAGACCCGGAGAGCATCTACAGATGAGTGCTGCAACGAGCAACGACACGCTGGCACGCCTGGCCGAAGTCATCGAGTCGCGCCGCGGGGGCGATCCCGACAAGAGCTATGTGGCCCGCCTCTTTCACAAGGGGCCCGATGCCATCCTCAAGAAGATAGGCGAGGAGGCCACCGAGACCGTGATGGCGGCCAAGGATGGCGACCCGAAGAAGATCGTGTACGAGGTGGCCGACCTCTGGTTCCATTCGATGATCGCCCTGGCGGCCCATGGCCTGAAACCTGCTGATGTCCTGGCGGAGCTGGAGCGGCGCGAGGGCCTGTCGGGGCTGGAGGAGTTCGCGGCGCGCAAGGCCCAGCAACGCGAGGTGGACAAGACATGAACGACGTGGTCGATGTGAATGGCAAGGAAAGCAGCCTGCGCACGGTGGGGCACATCAGCTATGCGCTGCACACCGTCGTGGCGGTGGGGGCCGTGGTGCCGACCGTGCAGCCGGCGATCGTGCTGCTGATCGTCGCCTTCGTGCTCGACCTCGTGAAGAAGGACGAAGCCGCCGGCTCGTGGCAGGAGTCGCATTTCCGCTGGCGCATCCGCAGCGTGCTGTGGGCCGGCGGGCTCTATCTCGTGACGATTCCGCTGTGGCTGCTCTTCGTGCTGCCGGGCTGGATCGCCTGGACCGTCATCTCGATCTGGTTCCTCTACCGCATCGTGCGCGGCTGGGTGAACCTCAACAACCGCACCGCCATGCCGGCTTGATCCTCATGACCATGTCACACGACCCCAACTGCATCTTCTGCAAGATCGTCGCGGGCCAGATCCCGAGCCGCAAGGTCCACGAAGAAGATGACCTCATCGCCTTCCACGACATCGCGCCGTGGGCGCCGCAGCACATCCTCATCATCCCCAAGGCACACATCGAATCGCTCTATGACACCACGCCGGAGCAGCACGAGAAGCTGCTTGGCCGCATGCTCGCGCTCGCCCCCGTGCTCATGAAGCAGCTCGGCGTGACGGGCGGCTTCCGGGTGATGGTCAACAACGGGCCGGACGGCCGCCAAGAAGTGCCGCATTTGCACGTGCATGCGATGGGCGGGCCGCGTCCGTGGGCCAAGGGTTGAACCCCTTGCGCGAGCCGTCACCTAAACTTCCGTATTCCCTCTAGGAGATCCAAATGGGCTCATTCAGCATCTGGCACTGGCTCATCGTGCTGGTCATCGTGCTTCTCGTGTTCGGCACCAAGAAGCTCAAGAACCTCGGCAGCGACCTGGGCGGCGCCGTCAAGGGCTTCAAGGACGGCATGAAGGACGGCGCGAGCAGCGATGCGGCCGCCCCGAACGCACAGGTTTCGGCCAACAAGGCGCAGGACCCGAACACCGTCGACGTCGACGCCAAAACCAAGTCCTGATCCTTGATTGACTTCGGCTTCGACAAACTGGCGCTGATCGGCGCGGTGGCGCTGATCGTCATCGGCCCCGAAAAGCTGCCACGGGTGGCCCGCACCGTCGGCCACCTGCTGGGCAAGGCGCAGCGCTACGTGGCCGACGTGAAGGCGGAGGTCAACCGCTCGATCGAGCTGGACGAACTCAAGAAGATGAAAGACCAGTTCGAGGACGCGGCGCGCGACGTCGAGAAGACCGTCTCGAACGAAATCAACCAGACCACCTCCGCCCTGGAGAACGCCTGGG
>JBIQJS010000122.1:0-8931 GCA_044507405.1 Rubrivivax sp.
CGGTCAGGATGGCGCCGACGATGCCGCCCACGCCGTGCACGCCGAACACGTCGAACGCGTCGTCTGCACCGAGCATGCGCTTGAGGCCGCCCACGCCCCACAGGCACAGGAAGCCGGCGACGATGCCGAGCACGATCGAGCCCATCGGGCCGACGAAGCCGGCCGCCGGCGTCACGGCGACCAGGCCGCCCACGGCGCCGGAGGCGGCGCCCAGCATCGAGGCCTTGCCGCGCAGCAGCGCTTCACCGGTGATCCAGGCCAGGGCCGCGGCGGCGGTGGCGAGCACGGTGTTGACGAAGGCGAGGCCGGCCAGGGCGTTGGCCGCACCGGCCGAGCCGGCGTTGAAGCCGAACCAGCCCACCCACAGCAGCGAGGCGCCGACCATCGTGAGCGTCAGCGAGTGCGGGGTGAAGGCTTCCTTGCCGAAGCCCACGCGCTTGCCGATCACGTAGGCGCCGACCAGGCCCGCGATGCCGGCGTTGATGTGGACCACGGTGCCGCCGGCGAAGTCGAGCGCGCCGTCCTTGGCGAGCAGGCCGCCGCCCCAGACGATGTGCGCCATCGGCAGGTAGCTGAACGTGAACCACAGCACCGCGAAGATCAGCACCGCCGAGAAGCGCACGCGTTCCGCGAACGAGCCCACGACCAGCGCCACGGTGATGGCCGCGAAGGTGCCCTGGAAGGCCACGAACACGTACTCGGGGATCGTGGACAGCGCGCCGAAGGTTTCCTGCGTCACGCCCTTCAGGAAGATCTTGTCCAGGCCGCCGATGAAGGTGCCTTCGCCCGCGAAGGCCAGGCTGTAGCCGTACACGGCCCACAGGATGCTGACGAGCGAGAAGACCACGAACACCTGCATCAGCACCGACAGCATGTTCTTCGAGCGGCCGAGGCCGCCGTAGAAGAGCGCGAGGCCGGGGATCGTCATCAGGATGACGAGCAGGGTGGAGGTCAGCATCCAGGCGGTGTCGCCCGAATCGACCTTGGGTCCGGCAGCGGCCTCGGCCGCGGCGGCGGGTGCGGAAGCGGCAGCGTCGGCGACGGCGGCCGCGGAGGCGGCGACCTCCGGTGCAGAGGCCGCCTGCGCCAGCGCGGCCCCGCAGAAGCCCAGGGCCGCGAGGCCGAAGGCGAGGGTGGCGATGAGTTTCTTCATGATGGTTGTCTCTCGTTCGTGGAATGCGTCAGAGGGCGTCCTTGCCGGTTTCGCCGGTGCGGATGCGCACGACCTGCTCCAGCGGCGAGACGAAGATCTTCCCGTCGCCGATCTTGCCGGTGCGTGCGGCGTTCTCGATCGCTTCGATCACGCGGTCGATGAGGGCGTCGTCGACCGCCGCCTCGATCTTGACCTTGGGCAGGAAGTCGACCACGTACTCCGCACCGCGATACAGCTCGGTGTGGCCTTTCTGACGGCCGAAGCCCTTGACTTCGGTCACCGTGATGCCCTGCACGCCAATGGCGCTCAGGGCCTCGCGGACTTCGTCAAGCTTGAACGGCTTGACGATGGCAGTCACCATCTTCATGGTTCTCTCCAGAGGTTGGGGTTAGAAGGTTCGCTTGATGGCGAAGACGACACCGTCCTTGCCGAGGTTCTCGCCGGTCGGGTCGTAGTAGGCGTGGCCGTTGGGGTTGCCTGCCACGGTCTTGGTGTTGGTGCCCACGTAGGCGACGCTCACCACCGTGCCCGAGATGTCCTTGCTCAGCGTGAGCGAGTAGTCGGTGTACGAGAGCGTGCCGGTGTAGCCCTTGACCTTCTGGTAGCCCACGTGCGGGCTCAGGCTGAAGCCTTCGGGCAGGCCGAAGGTGGCGCTCAGGTCGAGGTAGCCGCTGCCCTTGCTGTCGCGGTTGCCGAAGAGGTTGGACACCGCATGCGAGTACTTGAGCGTGGCCGGCCCGAAGCTCAGGCCGGCGTACACCTCGGTGGTGTTCGGGTTGTCGTAGGCCGCGTTCCAGGCGTTGGTCTTGGCGCCCGGGTAGAGGTACTGCAGCACGCCCACGTCGACCGTGAGGCCGGAGGCGACTTCCTGCTTCCAGCCGGCGTAGACGTCGATCTCGACGCTCGCGTCGCCGCCCGAGTCCTTGATCCACTTGATGGTCGAGCCCCAGGTGCCGATGTAGAAGCCCGCGGGCAGCGACAGGTCGGCGCCGAACTGCAGGGCCGGCTCGTCGCGGGTCTGCGAGATGCCGCGGAAACGGTAGTCGCTGACGCCGGCGAGGTTGAAGGACAGCGGGCTGGCTTCCTGCGCGAGGGCGGCAGCGGGCAAGGCCGAGCCGGCGACGGCGAGGAGCAGCAACGACTTCTTGAGCATGGGGGTTCTCCGCGTTCGGGTGGTGAGGAAGGTCTGCCGGCACCCGGTTTGCAGCTTTTGTGCCATGGTCGTTTTGGGGCGCGCCGCCCCAAAACGGGAGGATGCGCCGCAGGATCTCGCCAAAGTGGTGCCTGCGAGGCGCCTCGAGGCCGAAAAGGCACGCCTGCGGTGCAAGTCCGACCTTTGCGGGATGGTCAGCCCTCCGCACGCCCGGACAATCCGGTCCGCATCAAAACAAGGCGGGGTTGTTGCCACCGCGTGCACAGGGAGGGATGCATGTCACTGGCCGTGATCCACAGCCGCGCGCTCGACGGCCTGGCGGCCCCGGAGGTCACCGTCGAGGTCCACCTCGCCAACGGCCTGCCGAGCTTCACGCTCGTCGGCCTGGCCGACACCGAGGTCAAGGAGGCGCGCGAACGCGTGCGCGCCGCGCTGCAGAACAGCGGGCTGGAGTTCCCGCACAACAAGCGCATCACCGTCAACCTGGCGCCGGCCGACCTGCCCAAGGAGAGCGGCCGCTTCGACCTGCCGATGGCGCTGGGCATCCTGGCCGCGAGCGGGCAAATCGACGCGGCGCTCGTCGACTGCCATGAGTTCGCCGGCGAGCTGTCGCTCTCGGGCGAGCTGCGCCCGGTGCGCGGCGCGCTGGCGATGGGGCTGGCGCTGCAGCGCGCCAGCCACGGCGCCACGCCGCGGGCGCTCGTGCTGCCGCAGGCGAGCGCCCAGGAGGCGGCCCTGGTGGACGACCTGCGCATCTACGGCGCGCGCCACCTGCTGGAGGTGGTGCAGGCAATGCTGCCCGGCGACGCGTCGCAGCGCGGCGAACTCGTGCGCGCGCACGCCGACGCGTGCCGTGGCCGCGTGGCGGTGGCCGACCTGCGTGAGGTGCGTGGGCAGGCGGGCGCCAAGCGGGCGCTGGAGATCGCCGCCGCGGGGTCGCACAGCGTCCTGATGATGGGGCCGCCCGGGACCGGCAAGTCCATGCTCGCGCACCGCTTCGCGGGCCTGCTGCCGCCGCTCACGCAGGACGAGGCCCTGGAGTCGGCCGCGGTGCTCAGCCTGCAGCAGTCGTTCACGGTCGAGCGCTGGGGCGTGCGGTCAGTGCGCGCGCCGCACCACGGGGCGTCGCCGGTGGCGCTGGTGGGTGGCGGCGCGCCGCCGCGCCCGGGGGAGATCTCGCTCGCGCACCACGGGGTGCTCTTCCTCGACGAGCTGCCGGAGTTCCAGCGCACCGCGCTCGAGGCCTTGCGCGAGCCGATGGAGACCGGCCGCATCTCGATCGCGCGGGCGGCGCGGCGCGCCGAGTTCCCGGCGGCTTTCCAGTTGATCGCCGCCATGAATCCCTGTCCGTGCGGCCATCTCGGCAACCCGCAGCGCGCCTGCCGCTGCACGCCCGACGCGGTGCTGCGCTACCAGGGGCGCATCAGCGGGCCGCTGCTCGACCGCATCGACCTGCAGGTGGAGGTGCCCGCGGTCGCGCCGGAGGTGCTGTCGAACGCGCCGGATGGCGAGCCGAGCGCGGTGATTGCCGAGCGGGTGCAGCAGGCGCGCGAGATCGCGACGTTGCGCCAGGGCTGCCCCAATGCGCGGCTGGCCGGGGCGGCGATCGATCTCCACTGCGCGCTCGGGGCGGCGCAGAGCCGCTTCCTGCAGGCGGCTGCGGCGCGCCTGGGCTGGTCGGCGCGCAGCTACCACCGCGTGCTGCGCGTGGCCCGCACCGTCGCCGACCTGGCCGGCGCGGCCGCCATCGAGGTGCCGCATCTCGCCGAGGCGATCCAGTACCGGCGCCTGCTCATGGCGCCGGCCTGAGGCCGCCTACGTGCGCATGAACCCGAGGTCGCGCTGGAAGTTGCGCAGGTTCGGGAAGACGAAATCGAGGTTGCTCTCCGACACGCCGAACCAGCGCCCGAGCGTGGCGCCGATCTGGTCCACCGAGACGCCGGGCAGGAAGCTGCCCGAGCCGACCTCGTCGGCGTGGTTCAGGCCCACCTGCGGGAAGCGGCCGTAGATCTCCTTGCCACGCACCGCACCCCCGTAGAGGAAATGGTGCGCGCCCCAGCCGTGGTCGGTGCCGTCGCCGTTGCTGGTGAAGGTGCGGCCGAAATCCGACGCGGTGAAGAGGGTGACGCTGTCGCGCATGTTGAGCGCGCCGAGCGCGGTGTCGAAGTACTCGATGGCGTGCGACAGCCGCGCCAGCAGGTCGGCCTGGGCGCGGTTCTGGTTGTCGTGGGTGTCGAAGCCGCCCATGCTCACGAAGAACACCTGGCGCTGCGCCTGCAGCCCGGCACGCGCGGCCACGATGCGGGCCACCGCCTGCAGCTGGTTCGCGAGCGTGTTGTTCTGCAGGGTGCCGGTGGAGGGCTGCACGTACTGCGTGGGCGCCGCGACCGCGGTGCTGGTGGCCGCGAAGGCATCCTGGAACATCGCCTGCGCCTCGATCGAGCGCTTGGTCACGTTGGTCTGCTCGCGGCCGAGCAGGTGCGTCACGCCGTTCGGGTTGCCGCCCGCCGTGATGATGTTGCGGTAGGCCGTCGCCGCGGCGGCCGAGCCGTAGAGGTTGCCGGTGATGCCGCCCACCGCCGTGGCGCCGCCCGTGCCCACCTGGTACTGGAAGATGGTCTGTCCGGCCATGAAGACCGCGTTGCTGCCCACCGAGATGCTGGTGAAGACGGTCTGGCCGTTGCTCGAGGCCATGAGGTCGCCGAAGCGGCCGCCCCAGCCCACGCGCACGCCCTCGGGGCCGAGCGCCTGCCAGGTCGACTGCTGGTCGTTGTGCGAGAAGAGCTTGGCCGGGCGCGGGCGCGAGGCCGCGTTCGCCTGGTACTCCGCCTTGGTCATGGGGAAGATGAGCGGCCCGGCATTGGCCACGATGCCCACGCGGCCGGCGTCGAAGAGCGCGCGCATCTCCGGCATGGAGGGGTGCAGCGCGAAGCTGCGCGTGTTGTTGACCGCGTAGGCGTTGAAGCCGGGCGTGATGCGCAGCACGCCGCCCAGCGCGGCCGGCGAGGCGCGGGCGGCGGTCGGGTCGGGCGGAGTGTCCACGGCGCGCAGCGCGATCGGGTCGGGCGCGGTGGAGCGCACGGTCTGGTAGGCGTTCCACGAGGCCGTGTCGGTGGGCAGCACCATGTTGGCCGAGTCGTTGCCGCCATAGAGGAAGAGGCAGACGATGGCCTTGTAGTTGGGCGCGGCCTGCGCCGCGGCATTCATCGAGGCGAGGTTGAGCGCGAAGGGCAGGCCGGCGGGCGCCACCGAGCCCGAGAGGATGGCGGCGCGGCGCAGGAACTCGCGGCGGGAGGCGTGGTCGTGTCGCATGTGGGGCTCCCTCTTCACTTCTGGACGATGTAGTCGGGCGACGCCATCGTCAGCAGGATGGCGATGAAGACCCGGTCGCGGCGCGCCGCATCGATGTTGGTCTGGTTGGTGGCCGGAATGGTGCGGCTCGTCACGGCGGCGATCACCTCGTTGCGGTGCGCCGTGCTCATCTGGCCCGACAGGAGCAGCAGGTTGAGCCGGTCCACGAGCGCGGCCGCGTCGTGCGCGATCGAGGTCTCGGCGCTGAAGTCGAGCTGGATGTCTCGGTTGGCGTTGACGGCGAGCCAGGTGCCGCGCAGGTAGTTGAGGTAGCCCGCCACCGACACCTCGTTGGCGAGCTGCAGCTCGGGCGCGACGAGCCCCGCGTCGGCCGCGGCGCTGTTGGGCGGCGTGTAGCCGGGGCGGAAGAAGTTGAACACCGACGAGGAGCGCATCGCCGTCTGCGCCAACCGGTCGGTCGGGCTGTCGGTGTTGTCGATGCCGGTGTAGTTGCCGCTGGTCGAGCGGGCCTTGAAGGCACGCAGGAAGTGCGCAAGGCGCAGCACCGGCTCGCGCACCTTGCCGTAGGCCGGGTTCGAGAGGTTGGGCGAGCGCGCTTCGGGGTCGAGCAGGATGGCGCGCCACACCGCGCGCATGTCGCCGCGCACGCCGTAGCCGTTGTTGTTGAAGGCGGCGGCCACGCGGCCCACGTAGGCGGGGCTCGGGTTGCTCGTCACCAGCCGCTGGATCAGCTGCTTGCCGATGAACGGGCCGACGTTCGGGTGGTTGAAGAGGGTGTCGAGCGCGATGCGCAGGTCGCCTTCGGCGTTGGCGGTGGCACCGGCCGGGATGGTGCGGCCGAGGAAGCGCTTCTCGCTCGTGGAGTGGAAGGTGTTGTAGGCCTTCATCGGCCGCCAGTCGCGGTCGGGGTGCGGGTCGCTGCCGAGGAAACGGCGGTTGGTGCGGTCCGCGAGGTTGGGACCGGCGTACCAGCTGAAGCCGGTCAGCACCTTGGCCAGGCCCTGGATGTCGGCGTGGGTGTAGGTTTCGGTCGCCGTGCCGTTGCGCAGGCTGCCGTCGTTGTTGAGCTCGTACAGCCCGATGGTGAAGAGCTGCATCACCTCCCGCGCGTAGTTCTCGTCGGGCACGCGCCCGCTCACCGGGTCTTCCTTCTGGTTGCGCAGATGGGTGAGGTAGATGCCCATCATCGGGTGCAGCGTCACGCTCTCCAGCAGGTCGCGGTAGTTGCCGAAGGCGCGCTCGGCGAGCATGTCGTAGTAGGAGGTCACGCCGCGCGTCTGGTTGGCGAGCGTGCCGTCCACGAAGGAGATGACGAAGATCTCCGAGAGCGCGAAGGCGGCGCGCTGGCGCAGCTGGTCCTCGCCGGCAATGGCCTGCGCCCAGTAGCTCTCGCGGAACTGGGACTGGCTCAGCGACTGGTTCGCGGCCACGAGCTCCACCGTGCGCCGGTCCACGAAGCTGCGGTGCGAGCTGCGGGGCAGGTTGAACTGCGCCTCGATCCACGCCGACAGGCTGGTGCGCGTGAGCGCGTTGATCGAGGCTTCGGTCGGCCCGTAGGTCGCCTGCGTCAGGAACCGGGCCGCCTCGGTGCGGCTGGGCGGCGGGCCGCTCGACTGCTGTGGCGACTCGTCTTCATCGCCCGCGCCGCAGGCCGCGAGCAGCGCCACCAGCGCGATGGCGAGGCCGCGCCGGGCCCCCTGACCGATACGGGCGCGCGCGCCCCTCCCCACGTTCGTGATGCTCACGTTTCCCTCCGCCTGTTCTGGTTCCCTCGGGGCGGATTGTTCGGGCGATGTCTGCGCGTAAGGCGTGAGGATTCATGCACGACCTGCGTGGACGTGCATCGTCTGTAAGCGGATGCAAGGGCCGCATCGCGCGGCGGCCCGTCCGCGTCAGAGGAGCGAGGAGAGCGAGCGCTGCACCTGCGCGACGTCCAGGTGGGTGCGCGCCGCCCAGTCCTTCAGCTGGTCCTCGCCGATCCGGCCCACGTTGAAGTAGGTCGCCTCCGGGTGGGCCATGTAGAAGCCGCTCACGCTCGCCGCCGGCGTCATGGCCAGGCTCTCCGTGAGGCCCATGCCGATCTCGTCGCACTGCAGCACGCGGAACATCTCGCGCTTGACGGTGTGGTCGGGGCAGGCCGGGTAGCCGGGCGCGGGGCGGATGCCGCGGTACTTCTCGGCAATCAGCTCCTCGTTGGAGAGCGCCTCGTCGGGCGCGTAGCCCCACAGCTCCTGGCGCACGCGCTGGTGCATGCGCTCGGCCAGCGCCTCGGCCAGCCGGTCGGCGAGCGACTTGAGCATGATGGCGCTGTAGTCGTCGTGGTCGGCGAGGAACTGCTGCTCCTTCTTGTCGCAGCCGATGCCGGCGGTCACGGCGAAGAGGCCGATGTAGTCGGCCTTGCCCGAGCCCTTGGGCGCGATGAAGTCGGCCAGGCAGCGGTTGGGCCGCATCACGCCGTCGACGACGGGGCGCTCGGTCTGCAGCCGCAGCCCGTGCCAGGTCATCAGCACGTCGCGCCGCGACTCGTCGGCATAGATCTCGATGTCGTCGTCGTTCACGGTGTTGGCCGGGTACAGCCCGATCACGCCCTGGGCGGTGAGCCAGCGGCCCTTGATGAGGCGGTCGAGCATGCGCTGGCCGTCGCTGAAGACGCGGCGTGCGGATTCGCCGACGATTTCGTCCGTGAGGATGGCCGGGTAGGGGCCGGCCAGGTCCCAGGTCTGGAAGAAGGGCCCCCAGTCGATGCACCTGGCGATCTCGGCCAGGTCGTAGTTCCTGAAGACGCGCCGGCCGGTGAACTTCGGCGCCGGTGGCGTGTAGGCGGCCCAGTCGATCGGCGTCTTGTTGGCGCGCGCCTGCGCGAGCGTCACCAGCGGCGTGGTCTTCTTGTTGGCGTGCTGCTGGCGCACGCGCTCGTAGTCGGCGTTGAGCTCGGCGATGTAGGCGGCGGCCCTCTCGTCGGAGAGCAGGTCGCTGCACACGCTCACGCTGCGGCTCGCGTCCGGCACGTAGACCACCGGCCCCTCGTAGTGCGGCGAGATCTTCACCGCGGTGTGCACGCGGCTGGTGGTGGCGCCACCGATCAGCAGCGGGATCTTCTTCACGCGGAAGTAGTCGTCGCGCTGCATCTCGCCGGCCACGTACTGCATCTCTTCCAGGCTGGGCGTGATGAGGCCGGAGAGCCCGATGATGTCGGCGCCTTCGACCTTGGCGCGCGCGAGGATGTCCTGGCACGGGACCATCACGCCCATGTTGACCACCTCGAAGTTGTTGCACTGGAGCACGACGGTGACGATGTTCTTGCCGATGTCGT
>JBIQJS010000123.1:0-8757 GCA_044507405.1 Rubrivivax sp.
GGTGCAGCATCTGGAAGTAGGCGTGCTGGCCGTTGGTGCCGGGCTCGCCCCAGACGACCGGGCTCGTGGCGTACGGCAGCGGCGCGCCTGCCAGGTCGACGCACTTGCCGTTGCTTTCCATCTCGAGCTGCTGCAGGTAGGCCGGCAGGCGCCTGAGGCCCTGGTGGTAAGGCGCGACGCTGCGGCTGGTGCAGCCGTGGAAGTTGCGGTACCAGACGTCGATCAGGCCGAGCAGCACGGGCAGGTTCTGCGCGAGCGGTGCTTCGGCGAAGTGCCGGTCCATGGCGTGTGCGCCAGCCAGCAGCGCACGGAAGTTCTCGGCGCCGATGGCGATGGCGATCGGCAGGCCGATCGCCGACCACATCGAGTAGCGGCCGCCCACCCAATCCCAGAAACCGAAGGTGGTGGTGATGCCGAACTCGGCCGCCGCCTTCACGTTGGTGGTGGTCGCGACGAAGTGCCTGGCCGTGTCGGTGCCGCCGTTGTCCAGGAACCAGGCCCTGGCCGCGTGCGCGTTGGCCATGGTCTCCTGCGTCGTGAAGGTCTTGCTCGCGATGATGAAGAGCGTCTCGGCTGGCTTGAGCTCGCGCAGCACCGGCGTGATGTCGTGGCCATCGACGTTGGACACGAAGTGAAAGGTCAGCTCGCGGTGGCAATGGGCATCGAGCGCGGGCACCGCCATCTGCGGGCCCAGGTCGCTGCCGCCGATGCCGATGTTGACGACGTGGCGGATGCCGCTCTTCGCGGTGTCGCGCACGGTCTCCACATAGGCGAGCATGCGGTCCAGCACCTCGTGCACGTCGGCGCTGAAGGGCCCGCGACCCCGCGGCGCGCGCAGCGCGGTGTGCAGCACCGCGCGCCCCTCGGTGAGGTTGGCGACCTCGCCGCGCAGCATCGCATCGCGTCGTGCTTCGAGGCGGCACTCGGCGGCGAGATCGAGCAGGAAGCGCCGGGTCGCGACATCGATCAGGTTCTTCGAGAGATCGGCAAACACCTCGGGCGCCTCGACCTTGAAGTTGTCGAAGCGGCGCGGGTCGCGCGCGAAGGCCTCTCGCAGGTCGAGCTCGCGCCCATGGGCCTGGTAGTGGCCGGCGAGCGCGGCCCAGGCTTCGGTCTGGTCGCAGCGAGGTGCAGGTGTGGTCACTTGAGTCCTTCGATCATCTTGTCGAGCTTGATCGCATCGGCCGCAAAGGCGCGGATGCCTTCGGCGAGCTTCTCGGTGGCCATCGCGTCTTCGTTCAGCGCATAGCGGAAGCTCGCCTCGTTGTAGGTGACGGCGTGGATCTCGGCATGCCGCGCGGCCTGCGGGTCCAGGCGGCGCTCGACCGGCGCCTCGCTCGCCTGCAGCTGCGCGAGCAGCTCGGGGCTGATGGTGAGCAGGTCGCAACCGGCGAGCGCGACGATCTGGCCGACGTTGCGGAAGCTCGCCCCCATCACCTCGGTGTCGATGTCGAACTTCTTGTAGTAGGTGTAGATCTGCGACACCGACTTCACGCCCGGATCGTCGACGCCGGCGTTGGCCGCTTCGTCCCACGACGCGCCGGCCGCCTTCTTGTACCAGTCGTAGATGCGGCCGACGAAAGGCGAGATGAGCTTCACGCCCGCATCGCCGCAGGCCACCGCCTGGCAGAAGGCGAAGAGCAGCGTGAGGTTGCAGTGGATGCCCTCCTTCTCGAGGATGCGCGCGGCCTGGATGCCCTCCCAGGTGGAGGCGATCTTGATGAGCACCCGGTCGCGCCCGATGCCGGCGGCCTCGTAGAGCGCCATGATGCGGCGCGCGCGCTGCACGGTGCAGGCGGTGTCGAAGCTCAGGCGCGCATCGACTTCGGTCGAGACACGCCCGGGCACGACCTTCAGGATCTCGCGGCCGAAGCGCACCAGCACCTCGTCGACCACCTCGTCGAGCGGGCGGCCCTTGTGCGCGGCCACCGTCTCGGCGAGCAGCGGAGCGTAGTCGGGCTGCTGCACCGCCTTGAGGATGAGCGAGGGGTTGGTGGTCGCGTCGCGCGGCGCAAACGCGCCGAGCTGCTTGAAGTTGCCCGTGTCGGCGACGACGGTGGTGTGCTGCTTGAGCTGATCGAGTTGGTTCATGGTCTGGGCCCGATGTGCGGCAAGTGGTATGCCATGCGCCGGATTAGAACCCGATGCCGCCGCAGGTTTTCGAACGCCCCATGGTTTGACGCGGGTAGGGAACGCCGGCATCATCTTCGATGAAACAAAGTTACATCGGCGCAGCGCGAGCAACCATCACATGTCCTTCGATCTGGTCTTCTTCGGCGGCACCGGCGACCTCACCTGGCGCAAGCTGATGCCGGCACTTTTCCAGGCGTTTCGCCATGGCAAGCTGCCGCCCGGCGGTCGCATCCTCGCCGTCGCACGCGACGACCAGAGCGACGAGAAATACCGCGCGTGGCTCAAGGCGCGCTTCCAGGAAGTCGACGACGCCAAGCGCCCGAGCGACGAGGAATTCGCCCGCTTCGCCGAGCTGCTGCACTACCGGCGCATGGATCTTTCTCAGCCGGCCGACTACGAGACGCTCAAGCGCTGGATCCAGGAGCGGCAGGCCGACACCGCGGTGCTCTACCTTGCCACCAGCCCGCATCTTTTTCCGCAGATCTGCGAGCAGCTCGGCGCCGTCGGGCTCAACGCGCCCCACATCCGTGTGGTGCTGGAAAAGCCGCTCGGCCACGACCTCGCGAGCGCCCAGGAGATCAACCGCGTGGTGCGCTCGGTCTTCAGCGAGACACAGGCCTTCCGCATCGACCACTACCTCGGCAAGCCGTCGGTGCAGAACCTCATGGCGCTGCGCTTCGGCAACGTGCTTTTCGAGCCGCTGTGGCGCCGCGAGAGCATCGCCAACATCCAGATCACGCTGGCCGAAGGCCTGGGCGTGGGCACGCGCGGCGACTTCTACAACCGCACCGGCGCCCTGCGCGACATGATCCAGAACCATGCGCTGCAGCTGCTCACCATGGTGGCGATGGAGCCGCCTTCGAGCAGCGACGCCGACGCGATCCGCGACGAGAAGCTCAAGGTGCTGCGCTCGCTCAAGCCGTTCACCGAGGAAACCGTGGCGCGCGACGTGGTGCGCGGCCAGTACCGTGCCGGCAACGCGAGCGGGCAGGCGGTGGTGGGCTACCAGCAGGAAGAGAAGGTGCCCGCCGGCAGCACCTGCGAAACCTTCGTCGCCCTGCGCACCGAGGTGCAGAACTGGCGCTGGGCCGGCGTGCCCTTCTACCTGCGCACCGGCAAGCGGCTGGCCGAGCGCGATGCGCAGATCGTCGTCAATTTCCGGCCCACGCCGCACAACATCTTCCCGGGCGTGAACCAGCCCAACAAGCTCGTCATCAAGCTGCAGCCCGAAGACGGCCTGGAGCTGCACCTGCTCGCGGCCAAGGGCACGGGCCAGCAGGAGAAGCTCTCGCCGGTGTCGCTCGACCTCGATTTCGACAAGGCCTTCGCCGAGAACCGCGTGGGCGCCTACGAGCGCCTGTTGCTCGAGGCGATCGCCGGGCGGCTCAACCTCTTCGTGCGCAGCGACGAGCAGGAGCAGGCCTGGCGCTGGGTCGAGCCCATCCTGCAGGCGTGGGCGCGCGACACGGGCGGGCCGCGGCCGTATGCCGCCGGCACCTGGGGCCCGGCGGCGGCCAGCGCCCTGGTGGCGCGCGACGGCTTCGCCTGGTCCGAGGAACAATGACCTCGGCGTCTCGCCGGTACGAATCGCCGAGGCGGTGATGCTCGAGCGCATCCGCGCCTCCCTCCCCGCCCTGCCCCCTGCCGAGCAACGCGTGGGCGCGCTGCTCCTGGCCGACGCGCGCAGCTTCGCCACCCTCCCGGTGAGCGAGCTCGCCCGGCGCGCGCAGGTGAGCAAGCCCACCGTCGTGCGCTTCTGCCGCAGCGTGGGCTACGACGGCCTGGCCGACTTCAAGCGCAAGCTCGCCGGCAGCGTGAACGAGGGCGTACCCTACGTGCACCGCGCCGTGGGCGAAGACGACGCCGTGGACGACGTGATCGTCAAGGTGATCGACAACGCGGCGAGTGCGCTGCTCAAGTACCGCAACGACGCGACGGGCTATGCCTTCGAGCGCGCCGTGGCAGCGCTGGTGGCCGCCGGCAAGGCGGGACGGCGCATCGAGTTCTATGGCGTGGGCAACTCGGGCATCGTGGCGCAGGACGCCCAGCACAAGTTCTTTCGCCTGGGGGTGAACGCGGCCGCCGTCAGCGACAGCCACGTGCAGATCATGAGCGCCACCATGCTGCAGCCAGGCGACTGCGCGGTGATCATTTCCAACTCCGGCCGCAGCCGCGACCTGATCGACGTGGCCGAAATCGCACGCAAGAAGGGCGCGACCACCCTTTTCATCACCGCCAGCGGCTCGCCGCTGGCCGCGCTCGGGCAGTCGGGCTCGCAGCAGGTGCTGCTGCCGGTGGACCATCCGGAAGACCACGACCGCTACAGCCCCATGGTCTCGCGGCTGCTGCACCTGTTGGTGATCGACATCCTCACCACCAGCGTGGCGCTGCGCCTGGGCAAGGGGTTGCGCCCCCTGCTGCAGGAGATCAAGCGCAACCTGCGCCATAAGCGCTACGCCGGCAGGGGCTGACCGCGCCGCAGGCTCAGGCGGCGCGGTCGTCGGGCGTGGCGAGCAGCACGTCCACGCCGTAGAGGCGTGCGAGTTCGGAGAGCTTCTTCGGTGCGTTGCGCACGACGAAGCCCTTGCCCCAGGCCGACGCGAGGCGCCGGCATTCGAGCAGCACCACCAACGCCGACGAGTCGAAGCGCTGCAGCCCGCGGGCATCCACCATCACCAGCGGCTCCTGGGCGTTCGACCGGGCCTCCTGCTGCAGGGCCTGCGTCAGCATGCGCTGCGCGTTGCGCGCGTCCGGCAGGGTGATGGTGTCGGGCAGCACGAGCATGGTCAGCTCTTGGCGCCGGCGGCCTTGTTGCGCTCGCTCAGCTTGGCGATCAGGCCGTCGAGTCCCGACGCGTTGATCTCCTGTCCGAAATCCTTGCGGAACGCCTCGACGAGCCAGAAACCGCCCACGTTGACGTCGTAGATCTTCCAGCTGTCGGCAGCCTTTTCCAGGCGGTAATCGAGCTGGATCGGCGTGCCCTTGCCACGGATCTCGGTGCGCACCAAGACCTCGGTGTCGTTCGCACCGGCCCGCATGGGCTTCATGTGCACGGACTGGTCACGCACCTGGGCCAGTGCGCCCGAATAGGTGCGCACGAGCAGGAGCTTGAACTCCTCCTGGATGCGCGCCTTCTGCTCGGGCGAGGCCTGGCGCCAGTGGTGGCCCACGACGGCGGCCGTCATGCGCTGGAAGTTCACATGCGGCATGACCTTGGACTCGACGAGCTGGATGACCTTGTTGACGTCACCGGCCTGGATGGCCTTGTCGGCGCGGGCGGCTTCCATCACCTCGTTGGAGACCTGCTTGACGAGCGCATCGGGCGCCTGCTGCGCAAACGCCGTGCCCGTGGCCCCGGCCATGAAGGCGAGGGCCGAAAAACATGTCATGAAACGACGACGAAGCATGGGGGTTCCTTTCTGGGCTCGTGCCACGGGGCGCGGTACGCATTGGAGGGGCGGGCGCGAGCCGAGTTCATTGTTCAACGCGCCACACGGCGCGCGGTTGGCAACATTACCTTGCAGCAACATTCCTCACCGCGATGCCCCGGAAGCGGCCGGGGGCGCGGGCGGTGCCGATTCGGCCTCGGGCTCGTCGGACTGCGACTCCTCCTCGGGAGGATCGCCGTCATACACGAGGTTGCGGCGGCGCTGCAGATAGGCGTCACGCACGAAGACGTAGCGGTCGAGCGCGATGTCGCCGAGCAGGTTGGTCGTGCCCAGCAGGTTGGCGCGCTGGTTGACCGCCTGCAGCCCCGCCGTCGCGATCCTGGCGCCGTGGCTGTTCATGGCAAGCGCGGGCGAGACCTGGATGTCCAGCGGCAGCGCGATCGAGTCGCGCAGCGTCGAAGGCCCGACGATCGGCCACACGATGTAAGGGCCCGGCGCCACGCCCCAGCGGCCGAGCGTCTGGCCGAGATCCTCGCCCTGGCGGTCGGCGCCAAATTCGCTCGCCACGTCGAGGAACCCGCCAAGCCCGAAGAGCGTGTTGGTGCCCACGCGCATGACGTCCTGAAGGCCGTTGCTGAACTTGCCTTGCAGGAAGTTGTTGACCGCAGACCAGGCGTCGGAGAAATTGCCGAAGAAGTTGTCCACGCCCCGGCGCACCGGCGAGGGCACGACCTTGGTGTAGGTCGTCGCCACCGGCTTGAGCACGGCCACGTCGACCTTGTCATTGAAGTTGTAGACGCGCCGGTTCCAGCGTTCCCACGGGTCCGCCTGCTGCGTGGCGGTGCCCTGCCGGGGCGCGCCGCTGCCAGTGGTGGCGCAGCCGGTGAGCAGCGCCAGCCAGACGGCGGCCAGCAGGATCGCGGCGCGGCGCATGGTCGTCACTTGAGGCCCGGCGGGGAGGCGGTGGCCGGCGAGGCGGAGCCGGCGTCGGCGGCCTTGCCGTAGAGGAACTGGCCGATGAGGTCTTCGAGCACCACGGCCGATTGCGTCTGCGTGATCACGTCTCCGGCCGCGAGGTTCTGCTCGGAGGGCCCGGGCTCGATGCCCAGGTACTGCTCGCCCAGCAGGCCCGCCGTCAGGATCTTGATGGAGCTGTCTTTGGGGAAGGCGAACTTCTTCTGCATCTGCAGGACCACGCTCGCCTGGAAGCTCTTGTCGTCGAAGCCGATCGACTCCACCCGCCCGACCACGACGCCCGCGCTCTTGACCGCGGCGCGCGGCTTGAGGCCGCCGATGTTGTCGAACCTGGCCGTGACGGCGTAGGTCTCGTCGAAATTCAGGCTCAGCAGGTTGCCGGCCTTGAGCGCCAGGAACAGCACCGCTGCCGCGCCGATCAGCACGAACAACCCGACCCACACATCGTGACGAGATTTCTGCATCGTCGTCGCCCCCATTTCCTTCAGTGAATCAGATCGAGAACATCATCGCGGTCAGCACGAAATCGAGTGCCAGCACGGCCAGCGAGGCCACCACGACGGTGCGGGTGGTGGCCGCCGACACGCCCTCGGGCGTGGGCCGGCAGGCATAACCTTCCAGCAGCGCGATGAAGGTTACTGTGAAGCCGAAGACGATGCTCTTGATGACGCCATTGCCCACGTCGGCCCAGACGTCGACGCCGCCTTGCATCTGCGACCAGAAGGCGCCTTCGTCGATGCCGATCATGGGCACCGCCACCAGCCAGCCGCCGATGACACCGACGGCGCTGAAGACGGCCGCCAGCATCGGCATGGCCAGCACCCCGCCCCAGAACCGGGGGGCAAGCACGCGCCGCACCGGGTCGACCGCCATCATCTCCATTGCGGCCAGCTGCTCGCCGGCCTTCATGAGGCCGATCTCCGCGGTGAGCGACGTGCCCGCGCGGCCCGCAAAGAGCAGCGCCGTCACCACCGGCCCGAGCTCGCGCACCAGCGAGAGCGCCACCAGCAGGCCCACCGCTTCGGCCGAGCCGTAGCGTTGGAGCGTGTAGTAGCCCTGCAGCGCAAGCACGAAGCCGACGAAGAGGCCCGAGACGGCGATGATCGAGAGCGATCGGTTGCCGAGGAAGAAGAGCTGGTCCACCACCAGGCGCGCCCGCGCGAAGGTTGCGCCCACGAGCGCCACCAGCCGCACGAAAAGCCGCGCACCGGCGCCCAGGTCGGCGAGCTTGGTGCGCACCAGCAGGCCGAGGTTGGCAGGGTGCAGCCAGTTCATGGACGGCTCCCGAGGCCGAAATCTTCCGTCACCGGCAGGGCGGGATGGTGGAAGCGCACCGGGCCATCCGCGAGGCCGCCGAAGAACTGCCGCACGAGCGGGTCTTCGCTGGCGCGCATCTCGGCCGGCGTGCCCTGCGCCGCGATGCCGCCGTTGGCGATGAAGACGACATGGTCGGCAATCATGAAGGTCTCGTCCACGTCGTGCGAGACCACGATGCTCGTGACGCCGAGCGCATCGTTCAGGTCCTTGATGAGCGCGGCGGCCACGCCCATGGAGATCGGGTCGAGCCCGGCGAACGGCTCGTCGTACATGATGAGATCGGGGTCGAGCGCGATGGCTCGCGCGAGCGCCACGCGGCGGGCCATGCCGCCCGAGACCTGCGAAGGCAGCAGGTCGCGCGCACCGCGCAGGCCGACCGCATTGAGCTTCATGAGCACCAGGTCACGGATCATGGCCTCCGGCAGGTCGGTGTGCTCGCGCAGCGGAAAGGCCACGTTCTCGAACACCGACAGGTCGGTGAAGAGCGCGCCGAACTGGAAGAGCATGCCCATGCGCCGACGCACGGCGTAGAGTCCCTTGTCGTCGAGGGTGCCGAGATCGGCGCCGTCGAAGAGCACCTGCCCGCTCATCGGCGCGAGCTGCCGCCCGATCAGGCGCAGCACCGTGGTCTTGCCGCCGCCCGAGGTGCCCATCAAACCGACAACTTTTCCACGCGGCACGGCGAGATCGACGTTCTCCAGGATCACGCGATCGCCATAGCCAGCCGTGACGTTGCGCAGTTCGATGAGCGGTGTCTCGGGCGCAAGGTGGTGGGCTGAAGGCGGCATGCGGGCGGGGAGCGGAAATGAGCCGAGATGATAGCGGGCGACCCTGCGTGCCCGGGCGACAGACGGCAGCTTGCCCCGGACGTTCGGTCGGGGCGGCGGATGACCCGTCCAGATAATCCATCGGCATGAAAGGGCCATCCATGCTGCATCGCCAT
>JBIQJS010000124.1:0-8749 GCA_044507405.1 Rubrivivax sp.
GGCGCCTAACGTGATATCTACTTCACCCCAGTGTGCCAGATGCACCCACCTGTGCCCAACCGCACCTATAACTGGATAGATGTAGCGTCCATAGTTAGGCATATCTCAAACTTCATCCTCGGCCACGACTTGTTTCAGCAGGCGCAGTCGCTTGACCACGGAGCGGGTGGTCCACCAGGCGCGCAGGCCTGGATCCCATTGGGCGCCGTGGGCGATGAGCTGGCGACGCTGTTCGGCGTCTTGGCTGTGCAGGCGTACCGCGAGGTGCTGACCGGGCGCCTTGCGATGCACGATCGGCGTCTCCTCCACCACCAGTTCCACCGTGGTGTAGCGCACCGTGCCATCGGGGTTGTGGCGGTAACGCACACACACGAGGGCAGCGCCGTGGCGGCGCGCGAGCTTGCGGGCGCCAGGTTGGCCGGGTGAGAACTTCTTGACGACGCGTGTGCGGTTCCAGTGGGACGCCATGTGTGTGGCCCTTGCCGGTTGAGGCTGTATGCATATACAGTATCACGCACAGCGTGCTTTTGCCACCGCCCATGCCCACTGCCATCGCGCCTGCGTTGCCGCCCCTGCACTCCGATCGTCTGCTCGATCAGCTGCGCGAGCGCATCCGCTACCTGCACTACAGCATCCGCACGGAGGCGGCCTATGTGCATTGGGTGGGCGCGTATGTGCGCTTCCACGCCATGCGCCATCCGGCAGAGATGGGCGGGCCGGAGGTGGAGAGCTTTCTCTCCTGGCTGGCCAACGAGCGCCGGGTGGCTGCGGCCACGCACAAGCAGGCGTTGTCGGCCTTGCTCTTCCTCTATCAAAAGGTGCTGGGTCAGGACCTGCCCTGGATGTCCGAGATCGGCCGTCCCAAGGATCGGGTGCGCCTGCCGGTGGTGCTCACGCAAGACGAGATCGTGCGCGTGCTCAGCCACCTGCCGGCCGCGCACCAGCTCATGGGCCGGCTGCTCTACGGCACCGGCATGCGCATCATGGAAGGCGTGCGTCTGCGGGTGAAGGATGTCGATTTCGCGCGCCGTGCGATCGTCGTCCGAGAGGGCAAGGGCGCGAAGGACCGCGTGGTGATGCTCCCGGCCGCGCTGATCCCCGGGCTGCGGCTGCAATTGGAGATCGCGCGCCAGCACTGGCTGCGTGACCACGACGCCGGCCGGGGTGGGGTGCACATGCCGCATGCGCTCGCGCGCAAGTACCCGCGCGCCGCGTCGTCGTGGACGTGGTTCTGGGTTTTCCCGCAGGACAAGCTCTCCGATGATCCGCGCACCGGCCTCGAGCGCCGCCACCATGTGCTGGAGCAGGGCTTCCAGCGCGCCTTCAAGAAGGCGCTGGCGCAGGCCGGGATCGACAAGCCGGCCACGCCGCACACGCTGCGCCACTCGTTCGCCACGCACCTGCTGCAAAGCGGCTACGACATCCGCACCGTCCAGGAGCTCCTGGGCCATGCCGACGTCAGCACGACCATGATCTACACCCACGTGCTCAAGGTCGGCGGTGGCGGGGTGCGCAGCCCGCTCGACGCGCTGGCCGGGCTCGACGTGCTGGGCTTGAAGCAAGGGCGGGGCGGCGGTGCCAGCACCAGCACCCACCCCGACATCTCCCGCGCGCCCCTCGATGACGGCACCGGCCCGGATGCCCCAGGCGGTTTCGATGGCGATCCCGTCCACCCCTGGCGCGTGTGCATGCCCGTCGCGCAATACCGGGTGCCGCCCCCGCATCTCTCGCCTGCCGGCTGAGAGCGTTGCCGCACGCCTGCACCCGATGCGCTTCGACGTGGAAAGCCGTCCCCCGCCATGTCGCCCCGGCCCCCGCCATCGCCACCCCCATCGCCTTCTGCATCGTTCACCGCGACGCTGCAGCGCCTCGCGCTGCCGACCTATGCCGAGCTGCACTGCCTCAGCAACTTCAGCTTCCTGAAGGGCGCCTCGCACCCCGAGGAGCTGGTCGAGCGTGCGCACGCCATCGGCTACAGCGCGCTCGCCCTCACCGACGAGTGTTCGCTCGCAGGCGTGGTGCGCGCCCACCATGCGGCGCAGGCGCTCAAGTTCCACCTCGTCATCGGCAGCGAGATGCACCTGCACCTGCCGCAGTCGGGTCGCCCGCACGCCCGGCTCGTGCTGCTCGCGCAATCGCGGCGGGGCTACGCCAATCTCGCGCGCTGGATCACGGTGGCGCGCGGCCGCGCCGAGAAGGGCCGCTACCTCGCCCACCCGGGCGACCTGGAAGGCAAGGTGCCCACCGCTCCCATGCTGGCCGGCTTGCCCGGCTGCCTGGGTCTCCTGGTGCCCCATGCGCGCCAGTCGCTGCGCGAGGTGCTCGCGCATGCGCACTGGCTCAAGACCTGGCTGCAGGACCGTGCCTCGATCGCGCTGGAGCTGCGCAATGAAGGCGGCGACGATCGCCTGATCGCGGTCGTCGAGCAGGTGTCCGAGCTCACCGGCCTGCCCATCGTCGCGGCCGGGGGCGTGCTGATGCACGTGCGCTCGCGCAAGCCCTTGCAGGACGTGCTCACCGCCACCCGGTTCAACCGGCCGCTCGCGCAATGCGGCGAGGAGATCGCCGCCAACGCCGAGGCCTACCTGCGCCGCCGCCTGCGCCTCGGGCGCCTCTACCGGCCGGAGTGGATGGCGCGCAGCGTCGAGCTCGCACACAGCTGCCGCTTCAAGCTCACCGAACTCGAGTACGAATACCCGCAGGAGCTGGTGCCCCCCGGCCACACGCCGAGCAGCCACCTGCGCCGGCTCACCTTCCAGGGCGTGCGCTGGCGCTACCCGCAGGGCATCTCCCGCAAGCACCTTGCGCAGATCCGGGCCGAGCTCAGGCTGATCCGCCGCAAGAACTACGAGCACTACTTCCTCACGGTGGCCGAGATCGTGACCTGGGCCCGCGAGCACGGCATCCTCTGCCAGGGGCGCGGCAGCGCGGCCAACTCGCTGGTGTGCTTCTGCCTCGGCGTCACCGAGGTGGATCCGCAGCGCGGCGCGCAGCTGCTGTTCGGCCGCTTCATCAGCGACGAGCGCGAGGAGCCGCCCGACATCGACATCGACTTCGAGCACCAGCGTCGCGAAGAGGTCATCCAGCACATCTACGCCAAGTACGGCCGGCACCGCGCCGCGCTCACGGCGGTCGTCATCCGCTACCGGCCGCGCTCCGCGCTGCGCGACGTCGGGCGCGCGCTCGGCATCGACCTGCAGCGCATCGAGGCCGTCTCCAAGAGCGTGCACTGGTTCGACCTGAGCGTCGAGGAAGAGCGCCTGCGCGAATGCGGCTTCGAGCCGCAATCACCGCTCGTGCGGCTGTGGCTCGAGCTCACGCACCAGCTCATCGGCACGCCGCGCCACCTGAGCCAGCACCCGGGCGGCTTCGTCATCACGTCCGAGGAGGTCTCCTCGCTCGTGCCGGTGGAAAACGCCGCCATGGAAGGGCGCAGCGTCATCCAGTGGGAAAAGGACGACCTCGAATCGCTTGGCCTCATGAAGATCGACATCCTCGCCCTCGGCATGCTGAGCGCACTCAGGCGCACGCTGGAGCTGCTCGCGCGCAAGCTCGGCCGGCCCGTGGCGCTGCACCAGTTGCCCGATGGCGCCGACGATCCCACCTGGGACATGATCTGCGCCGCCGACACCGTCGGTGTCTTCCAGATCGAGAGCCGTGCGCAGATGACCATGCTGCCGCGGTTGCAACCGCGCGAGTACTACGACCTCGTGGTCGAGGTCGCCATCGTGCGACCCGGTCCCATCCAGGGCGGCATGGTTCATCCCTATCTGAAGAACCGCCGGCTCAAGCCCGAGGAGATCGTCTATCCCGAAGCGCTCAAGCCCGCGCTGGCGCGCACCATGGGCGTGCCGATCTTCCAGGAGCAGGTGATGCAGATCGCGATGATCGCCGCCGACTTCACCGCCGGCGAGGCCGACCAGTTGCGCCGCGCGATGGCCGCCTGGAAGCGCGACGGCAACCTGCGTCCCTTTCACGACCGGCTCGTCGAGCGCATGGTCGTCAAGGGCTACGACCGCGAATTCTCCGAGCGCATCTTCAAGCAGATCGAAGGCTTCGGCGAATACGGCTTCCCCGAGAGCCACGCCGCAGGCTTTGCGCTGCTGGCCTATGCCAGCAGCTGGCTCAAGTGCCATCACCCCGACGCCTTCCTCGTCGGCCTGCTCAACAGCCAGCCCATGGGCTTCTACGCGCCGGCGCAGCTGGTGCGCGATGCGCGCGCGCATGGCGTGGCCGTGCGCGAGGTCGACGTGAACACGAGCGTGTGGGAGACCTCGCTCGAAGGCCTGCCGCTCGCGGTCGACGGGAAGGGCCAGGGCTTCGACGCGCCCCTGCGCCCGGTGCGCCTGGGCCTGCACATGGTCTCGGGCCTCTCGCAGGAGGCGGCCGAGCGCATCTGCACCGCGCGCGTCCACGCGCCCTTCGACAACGTGGAAGACCTCGCCCGGCGCGCGCGGCTCGACATGCGCGACCTCAAGGCGCTGGCGCACGCCAACGCCCTGCGTGGCCTGGTCGGCCACCGGCACCAGGCGGCCTGGGCCGTGGCGGGCATCGACACGCGCGCCACGCCCTTGCTGCGCGCCACGCGGGTGCACGAGGCGCCGGTGGCGCTCGCCGCGCCGGCCGAGTTCGACGACATGCGGGCCGACTACCAGTCGGTGGGCCTCACGCTCGGGCGCCATCCGCTGGCCTTGCTGCGCGAACAGCTGCGGGCCTTCAAGATCGAGACGGCGGCCACCTTGCGCGGCTACCCGAGCGGCCGCCTGGCGCGGGCGAGCGGCATCGTCACCCACCGCCAGCGCCCGCCCACGGCCCGGGGCACGATGTTCATCACGCTCGAGGACGAGACCGGCGCCATCAACGTGATCGCCTGGCCGCAGGTGGTCGAGACGCAGCGCCAGCCGCTGCTCTCATCGCGGCTGATGACGGTCTACGGCCAATGGCAGCGCGAAGGCGACGACCGCTTCGCGGTGATGCACCTCGTGGCCACGCGGGTGGTCGATCACACCCACCTGCTCGCCGGGCTCGACAGCCGCAGCCGCGATTTCAAGTAGGGACGCCGCCCCGATCAGGCCATCTCGGGCGAGGGCACCGGCGCCGGCTTGCCCGTGCGCATGCCGCTGCCGGCGCGGCGCGGCGGCATGGTCATCTCGAGCGTCGCATCGCGGCGCGGGGCGATCTCGGCGCCACGCAGCACGTGCTTGAGCTCGCGTGCACCGCCCATCACCACGATCAGGTTGCTGCCCGGCTGGCGCAGGTTGCGCGGGCTCTTCGCCTGCGGCAGCCACAGGATGGCGGTGGCGCTCCAGGCTTCGGCGGCCTGCATCAGCGGCGCCACCGGGTCGGTCTTGAACTTGCGACCGCGCGGACCCACGAGCAAGGGCTCGTCGAGCAGCGGGTCGTTCCAGTCGGCTTCCGGAAAGTCCTGGATGTCGATCACGAAGCGCACGCCGTCCGAGCGGATCACCGCCACCGGGATCACGCCGCCGTTGGGCACGCTCTTGTCGAAGCGCACCGCCCACTGCGTCGGGAAGTTGAGCGAGCGGCGGGCGCGGCGCAGCATGCGGCGGGGCCGTTCGCGCAGCTCGGCCACCGCGACGATCACGAGGCCGAGCACGGCCAGCACGGCGCCGCCGGCCGCCCACGCCCAGGCGGTTTCCCAGAACAGGCCGATCACTTCGAGGCCACCCACGAAGCAGCCGAAGCCGAACAGCATCTGCGCGAACCAGGGAATCGGGCTGTTGTGTCGCATGGCAGTGGTTGGAAGAGGCGGTATCGAGTAACTGATTCTGTCGATGGTGACTTTCCGAACAAGGGGCGTATTCCACACTTCGATCCGGATCGCACGCGCGGCCTGAAACCAGGGGGAGGGAATTTCCCTCACTTCGTGCGGTGCGCAAGGCAGTCGACATGAAAGCGGTG
The DNA here is from genome assembly GCA_044507405.1 of Rubrivivax sp. Lineage (GTDB taxonomy): Bacteria > Pseudomonadota > Gammaproteobacteria > Burkholderiales > Burkholderiaceae_C > Rhizobacter. The sequence goes on from JBIQJS010000124.1 coordinate 5,923, forward strand.
CCTCAGGTGGGCACTTCCTGACGGGCGAAGACGGCTTTCGAAAATCGGGTATCCAGGCGGCGCGCTCCGGGTTTCGCCCGCCGTATCGCGGCTCAATCCGGCAGAATTCGTGCATGAGTGCACAAGCCGTCACCCCCGAACTGCGTCAGTGGATCATCGACCAGGCCAAGGCCGGGCGCCCGCCCGACGACGTGCTCAAGTCCATGATGGCCAGCGGCTGGAAGGAAGACGTCGCGCTCACCGCGCTCGAAGACACGCTTGCCGGCTTCCTGAAGGAGCACGCCAAGGCCAACAACCTGCCCGAGCCGGTGCTCGTGCCCGAACCCGATCTCTCCGGTGCGCCCTCGTCCATCGTGATCGACGGCCACGAGGTGCAGATCGTCATGGCGATGCGCAACCCGCGGGTGATCGTCTTCGGCAACCTGCTCTCGCACGAAGAGTGCGATCAGCTGGTCGAGCTGGCGCGGCCCCGCCTCTCGCGCTCGGAAACGGTGGTCACGACCACCGGCGGCAGCGAGGTCAACACCGCGCGCACGAGCGACGGCATGTTCTTCGGCCGCGGCGAGCACGACCTGTGCGCGCGCATCGAGACGCGCATCGCCAGGCTGCTCAACTGGCCGGTCGAGAACGGCGAAGGCCTGCAGGTGCTGCGCTATCGCCCCGGCGCGGAATACAAGCCGCACTACGACTACTTCGACCCGGCCCAGCCGGGCACGCCCACCATCCTCAAGCGGGGCGGGCAGCGCGTGGGCACGGTGGTCACCTACCTCAACACGCCCGAGGGCGGCGGCGGCACCACCTTCCCCGACGTCGCCGTGGAGATCGCACCCGTCAAGGGCAATGCCGTCTTCTTCAGCTACGACCGGCCGCATCCCATGACGCGCACGCTGCACGGCGGCGCGCCGGTGCTCGCCGGCGAGAAGTGGGTCGCGACCAAGTGGATGCGGGAAGGGCGTTTTGAGTGACCCGGCGCCGCCGGACGACCTGCCACTGGCGGGCGTCCGCGTCGTCGACCTGACGCGCCTCCTGCCCGGGCCGCTCGCCACCCGGCGGCTGCACGAGCTGGGCGCCGAGGTCCACAAGATCGAAGGCCCCACCGAACAGGGGCAGGACGATGGCGCACGCCATCTGTGGCAGAGCGACGAGGAACGTGCACGGGGCGAGCCCGGGCCGATGTTCGGCCACCTCAACGGCGGCAAGACCCTGCACCGCCTCGACCTGCGCACGCCCGAAGGCGTGGCCGCGCTGCAGGCGCTGCTGGCCGAGGCCGACGTGCTGGTCGAGGGCTTTCGCCCCGGCGTGATGCAGCGCCTGGGCCTCGGCTGGGAGGTGCTGCAGGCGCGCCATCCGCGTCTCGTGATGTGCGCCATCAGCGGCTACGGGCAGCACAGCGCGTGGGCTCATCGCGCAGGGCACGACCTCAACTACGTCGCCATGGCCGGCGTGCTGGAGCAGCTCGCCACGCACGACGGCGAGGTCATCACCCCGAACTTCCAGATCGGCGACCTCATGGGCGGCACGCAGGCCGCGGTGCAGGGGATCCTCGCCGCGTTGCTGGCCGTGCAGCGCACGGGGCGAGGGCGTTTCGTCGATGTCTCGATGACCCACGAGGTGCTGCGCCATCACGTGATCGCCGGCGTGAGCGTGCAGCGCACGGGGCGCGCACCGCCACCGGGGCGCGACCTGCTCTCTGGCGGTGCGCCGTGCTACGGCGTGTACGCCACGGCCGATGGGCGCCACCTGGCCGTGGGCGCGCTGGAGCTCGTCTTCTGGCAGCGCCTGTGCGAGGCGCTCGGCCGGCCCGCGTGGGCCACGCGGCATTGGACGCTCGGGCTCGCGGTCGGAGGCGAGGCATCGCTCGCGCTGCGTGACGAGCTCGCGCGGACCTTCGCGGCCGAGCCGCTCGCGCACTGGGTGGCGCGCTTCGAGGGCGTGGACTGCTGCGTGACGCCGGTGCTGCGTCTTGACGAAGCGCTCGCGCATCCGCTGCACGCCGCGCGCCCTCGGGAATGAAGAAACCCGGCCGAGGCCGGGTTCAGGTGGGCGTCGCCGCAGCGCTCGATCAGGCGCGCTGCCGGGACGGGGGTTGCTCGTTCAGCTCGCCCGGCTGCGTGCTGAGCGGGTTGAGCCCGGCGAAGGGCCGGTTGCGCGCGATGCGCAGCCACTTGCGCTGCTCCCAGGTCTGCGGGCCTTCGAGCGGCCATTGCTCGATGCGGCCCGCCAGCTCGCTGCGCGGCACGCGTGCATACGAAGGCGCGCCGGGACGCAGCAGCCACACGCCGCGGCGCAGTCCGGAGGGCAGCGAGGCCTTGGTCTCGGAGACCCAGTAGATGCACTGCTTGTCGGTCCAGAAGCTCAGTCGCTCGAAGTTCACGCGGCCGGCGAAGCCGGTTTCGGCCGGCAGCAGCACGCATTCATCGGCCAGTTCGACCACCGCGTAGATCAGGTCGCCAGGGGTGTCGCCATGGCCGCGGTAGACGAAGACCACCCGCTCGATCTGCTCGGCGGCGAAGCGATCGACTTCCTTGTCGTCGCGGAAGACGACGAGATCGGGGCCTTGCCAGGCGGTGTGCCAGGGGGTGCGCATGTGACTTGCTCCACAGTTACTGCCGAAAGAGGCGTTTTTAGCGCATGCATCGGCCCCGGGCCACCACCTGCGTACCGCAGGGTCTTTCGCGGTTCGAGGCCGATCTTTGATAGCGCCTTATCGCTTGGGCTGCACCAGCCGCGGCTGCGGCTTGGCACCGCCTTCGCGGCGAGGTGCGGGCCGTTGGCCCTGGGGTTGGGGCGCCGGGGCGCGGTGGCCCGACGAGGGGGCCGGCCGCGG
>JBIQJS010000012.1:0-21485 GCA_044507405.1 Rubrivivax sp.
AGGCGGCCACGTAGGTGTAGCGGCCGTTGCCGGTGACCTTGGGGTTGGGGATGACGACGCTCACGCCCTGGCGGGCCAGGTCGGTCCAGTCCTTGATGCCCTTCGGGTTGCCCTTGCGCACCAGGATCACGGTGGTCGACGTGGTGGGTGCGCTGTTGTCGGGCAGGCGCTTGGCCCAGTCGGCCGGCAGCAGCTTGCCGCGGCTGGAGATGGCGTCGATGTCGCTCGACTGGTTCATCGTGACCACGTCGGCCTCCAGACCGTCGATCACCGAGCGGGCCTGCTTGCTCGAACCGCCATGCGACTGGTTGACGGAGATGTCTTCACCCGTCTGCGCCTTCCAGTGCTTGATGAACGCCGGGTTGATTTCCTTGTAGAGCTCGCGCGCCACGTCGTAGCTGACGTTGAGCAGCGTCGGCCCGGCAGCGTAGGCGCCCGGCACGGCGGCACCGGCAGCGGCGGCCGCAGCGAGGCTCAGGAGCGAACGGCGGGAGAGAGCATGAGGAAATCGCATGACAGGCTCGAAAAATGAAAAGAGGCCGATGCTACGGCCTCCACTTCCATCGGAAAACGATGACTTATGAGTTTGCTTATTCAGAAAACGCAATAAGCATGAGGGGGGCAGGTCACCCCGCCCCCTCACGTCGTGATCCAGGCGCAGGTTTACTTGCTCTTCGTGTAGATCTGGTCGAAGACGCCGCCATCGGCGAAGTGCGTCTTCTGCGCCTGGGCCCAGCCGCCGAAGAGTTCGTCGATGGTGAAGAGCTTCACCGCCGGGAACTGCTTGCTGTACTTGGCGGCCACGGCCGGGTCGGTGGGGCGGTAGAAGTTGCGCGCGGCGATCTCCTGGCCTTCCGGCGAATAGAGGTATTCCAGGTAGGCCGTCGCCACGGCACGGGTGCCTTTCTTGTCGACGACCTTGTCGACGACCGTCACTGGCGGTTCGGCCAGGATGCTGATGGGCGGGTAGACGATGTCGAACTTGTCGGCGCCGAACTCCTTGAGCGACAGGTGCGCCTCGTTTTCCCAGGCCAGCAGCACGTCGCCCTGGCCGCGCTCGGCGAAGGTGACGGTGGAGCCGCGCGCGCCGGAGTCGAGCACCGGCACGTTCTGGAAGAGCTTGGTCACGTATTCGCGCGCCTTGGCGTCGTTGCCGCCCGGCTGCTTGAGGGCCCAGCCATAACCCGCGAGGTAGCCCCAGCGCGCGCCGCCCGAGGTCTTGGGGTTGGCGGTGATGACCGACACGCCCGGCTTGATCAGGTCGCCCCAGTCCTTGATGCCCTTGGGATTGCCCTTGCGCACCAGGAAGATGTAGGTCGAGGTGTAGGGCGAGCTGTTGTGCTTCAGGCGCTTCTGCCAGCCGGGCGCGATGAGCTTGGCCCGTTCACCGATCGAGTCGATGTCGTAAGCAAGCGCCAACGTCACGACGTCGGCGTCGATGCCGTCGATCACCGAGCGGGCCTGCTTGCCCGAGCCGCCGTGCGACTGCTTGACGGTCACGTTGTCGCCGGTCTTGGCCTTCCAGTGCTTGGCGAAGGCAGCGTTGTATTCCTGGTAGAGCTCGCGGGTCGGGTCGTAGGAGACGTTGAGCAGGGTCACGTCCTTGGCGCCGCTCGCGCCGGCTGCCAGGGCGACGGAGGCGGCGACCAGGAGGTGGCGCAGTGCAGAGGTTTTCATGTCGTGGTCGTGTGGGGAAAAGATGCGCGGATGCTAGGGACCGGCCTTCCCGTGGCGAACGAACAAATCAGCGCTTGCTTGCTCGCGAACCATCTAATGACCAAATGACACCAAGCTCATGCCTCCAGGAAGGAAGGAGCCGCATTCCGACCGGTGTAAAGCCGTCAACGATGCCGCGTCCGCCCTCGTTGAACCCAGACCCGGACCTCACTGCCATGCCTCGCGCCCTGAACCTCCCCTGCGCCCTGGCCGCCACCGCCGTGCTGGCGGGATGCGCCCAGATGCCCACCGGCCCCACGGCCCACGTGATGCCCGGCCCGAACAAGCCCTTCGAGGTGTTCGTGGCCGACGACCGGCTCTGCCGCGACTGGGCGCACAGCCAGGTCGGCGGCCCGGGTGCCGACGCGGCGGCCCAGCGCGTGGCGGCCGCCACCGCCGCCGGCGTGGTGCTGGGCGCCGCCGCCGGCGCGGCGCTGGGCGGCAACCACGGCGCCGCGGGCGTCGGCGCCGCGATGGGGGGCATGACCGGCGCGGCGGTCGGCGCCAACCAGAGCCAGTACAGCGCGAACACCGCCCAGCGCCGTTACGACATTGCCTACCAGCAGTGCATGTACGCCAAGGGCAACCAGGTGCCGGGCGTCGGCCATGCCCGCTACCGCTCCGCCCCCGCGCCGGTGCCGCCCGCGCCGCCCCGCCCGCCCGCCGGCATCCAGCCCCCACCGGCGGTGCGATGAACAGGAGTCGCCTCATGAACACTCGACGCTGTTTGACGCTCCAGGCGCTGGCGATGGCGGCGCTGCTCGGCGCTGCGAGCCTTGCGCCCACGCCGGCCGACGCCCGTCCGCGGGCCCGGGTGCAGGTCTGGGTCGGCGGGCCGCTCTGGTGGCACGGCCACTGGGGTCCCGGGTATTGGGGCCCCGGGTATTGGGGACCGGGGTCCTGGGGCCCGGTCATCGTGCCGCGCCCGGTGGTCGTGACGCCGGCGCCCGAGGAGCCGCTCATCGTCCCGTCCGCTCCCCAGGTGTACCTCTGGTACTACTGCCGTGACGCGCAGATGTACTACCCCTACGTGACCTCGTGCCCCTCGCCTTGGCAGGAGGTGCCCGCCACCGCCGCGCCCGAGCCGGCGGACGCGCCCGCCCCCGCCGAGCCGGCCGCCCCGGCCCGCACCGCCCCCGCGCCGGTGCCGCCGGCCCGCCGATGACGGGCCGCGCCACCTGAGCGACAACCGGGTCTTGCGAGTCGCGGAAAAATGCCGCTCCCGGCGCGCCCAGCCCGCGCCTCACTCATCTCCAGGACCCCCATGTATTCAGACGTCTCCCTGTTCATCGACGGCGAGTGGACCGCCGGCACCAGCGGCAAGAGCGAGCCCATCCTCAATCCCGCCACGGGCCAGGCGCTGGCGCGGCTGCACCATGCCGGCATCCCCGAGCTCGACCGCGCGCTCGCCGCCGCCGAGCGCGGCTTCAAACAGTGGCGCGCCGTCTCGCCCTTCGAGCGCTACAAGGTGCTGCGCAAGGCCGCCAACCTGATGCGCGAGCGCGCCGACGAGATCGCCCAGCTGATGACGCTGGAGCAAGGCAAGCCGCTGGCCGAAGCGAAGATGGAGGCGATGTCGGCCGGCGACCTGATCGACTGGTTTGCCGAGGAAGCCCGTCGCACCTACGGCCAGATCGTGCCGCCGCGGGCCGAGGGCGTCACCCAGCTCGTGATCAAGGAGCCGGTGGGCCCGGTCGCGGCCTTCACCCCCTGGAACTTCCCGATCAACCAGGCGGTGCGCAAGGTGTCGGCCGCGCTCGCCGCGGGCTGTTCGGTGATCCTCAAGGGCCCGGAGGAAACACCCGCGAGCTGCGCGGCGCTCGTCCGCGCGTATGCCGATGCCGGCGTGCCGGCGGGCGTGGTCAACCTCGTCTTCGGCGTGCCGGGCGAGATCTCCGAGTACCTGATCCCGCATCCGGTGATCCGCAAGATCACCTTCACCGGCTCCACGCCGGTCGGCAAGAAGCTCGCCGCACTCGCCGGCCAGCACATGAAGCGCATCACCATGGAGCTGGGCGGCCATGCGCCGGCCATCGTGTTCGACGATGCCGACGTGGCCGCCGCGGCCAAGCAGCTGGCCGGCGCCAAGTTCCGCAACGCCGGCCAGGTGTGCGTGTCGCCCACGCGCTTCCTGGTGCACGAGTCGGTCTACCCGCAGTTCCTCGACGGCTTCGTGGCGGCCGCGTCGCAGGTGAAGGTCGGCAGCGGCCTGGAGAAAGACACCCGCATGGGGCCGCTGGCCAACAGCCGGCGCGTCGAGGCCATGCAGCAGTTCGTGGACGACGCCGTGGCCAAGGGCGCCAAGGTGGCGCTGGGCGGCAAGCGCGTCGGCACCGAAGGCTATTTCTTCGAGCCCACGGTGCTGACCGACGTGCCGCGCGATGCGCGCATCCTGCACGAGGAGCCCTTCGGCCCGATCGCGCCCATCCTCACCTTCAGGAGCTGGGACGAGGTGGTGGCCGAGGCCAACCGCCTGCCCTACGGCCTGGCGGCGTATGCCTTCACGAAGTCGCTCAAGACGGCCACGGCCATCGGCGCGGCCATCGAAAGCGGCATGGTCTCCATCAACCACTTCGGCCTGGCGCTGCCCGAGGTGCCCTTCGGTGGCATCAAGGATTCGGGCTACGGCACCGAAGGCGGCAGCGAGGCGATCGACGCCTACCTCAACGCCAAGTTCGTGACGCAGACCGGCCTCTGACCGGCGCCCCGGCAACCGATGGCGGCGGGCCTATCGCCGCCATCGGCACATCCAATGAGAATGATTCTCATTTAGGCGGATAATAGGGGCTCGCTTACGAAGGAGTTGTCCCATGGCCCGTCACGTCCAGAAAACCACCAGCTTCGCGATCCTCCACTTCGCCGTCGCTTTCGGGGTGACGTACGCGCTCACCGGCAACTGGCAGCTCTCGGGGGCGGTCGCGCTGATCGAGCCCATGGTGAACACCGTGGCGTTCTTCTTCCACGAGCTGGTCTGGTCGCGCCGCAGGGCGCCGGCCACGGTCCCGGCCGAGGCGTTGCCTGCTCAGGCCCCGTCGCGCTGAGCGACGGCCCGCCGCAGCGCCGCCCGTGCGAGCAGCCGGGTGCTGTCCAGGGTGGGCAGCGGCGAGTTGGCATCCGAGAGCACCAGCGGCAGCTCGGTGCAGCCGAGCACGACCGCATCGCAGCCGCGCTGCGCGAGCCGCTGGATGATCTGCTGCAGTGCGTGCAACGAGAGCGGCGCCTGCACGCCCTGCACCAGCTCGTCCATGATGATCCGGCCGAGGCGTTCGGTGTCTTCGGCGTCGGGCCGCACGGCCTCGATGCCCACCGCCGCGAAGGCCTGCGGGTAGACCTCGCTTTTCACCAGCCAGTGCGTGCCCAGCACGCCGACCCTGCGCAGGCCACGCGCCCGCGCCTCGGCGGCCACGACCTCGGCGATGTGCAGCCAGGGCCGCGGAGCATGCGGCGCGACCCGCTCCCAGGCCTGGTGGATGGTGTTGTCGGGGCAGATGAGCAACTCCGCGCCGATGTCGGCGAGCTTCTCGGCCGAGGCGAGCATGAGCTGCGCAACACCTGCCAGGTCGCCGCGCTCCAGGCAGGCCACGTAGGCCGCGAGCGAGGGCGTGTGCATGGACACCTCGGGGTGCGCATGCGCGCCCAGCAGCGCCGCACCCTCCGTGCAGATCGTGCGGTAGCACAGCGCCGCGCCTTCGGCCGAGCAGCCGACGATGCCGATGTGCAGGGGCGTGGTCATGGGGTCATCTCCAGGAAGCGCAGCCCGGGCGCGAGCGAGAGTGCGCGCTGGGCTGCCTGTTGTTCCGCAAACGTGAGCGGTGCGAGGAAGGCCACCTGCCCCGCCACGACGGTGGCCACGGGCACGCCGCCGCGGTAGAGCACGCGCGAGCCTGCCACGCGCGGCAGGCGCGGGCCGGCGAGCACGGTGCCGAGCAGGTTGGCCGGGTCGGAGGCGGCGAGGCACACCCAGTCGTCGCCGGCCGGCTGGCGGCGCACCCGGCGCATGGCGGCGATCGCCTCCGGCAGCGCAAACTGCTCGCCGGTGCTGCCGTCGATGAAGCGGCCGCCGCGGATCTCGCCGCGCGCCTCCAGCCGGCGGTACACGCGCACCAGCTCGCGCCACGGCGGCAGCCACGCCGCCTCGCGCTCGACGATGCGCCAGGCCACCACGCCATAGCGCCGCAGGAGCACGTGCGCCACGTGCTCCAGCGACTCGGCCGGCAACGCGGCTTGCGTGGACACCGGCTGGCGGGCGAGCGTCCAGCGGCCGGCGTCCGCAATGCTGAAGAGCGGCACGCGGCGGCGCTGGCGGCTCCCGGCGGTCGCGCGCCTGGCGGCCGGCACCAGCAGCGCGCGCAGGCCGGCATAGCTGTCGCAGTTGACGCGGCCGCGCACCACCAGCTCGGAGAGTGCGTCTTCGAGTTCAGCCTGCAGGAGCCGCGTGCCCTGCTGCAGGTCGTCGAAGAAGCTGGCGCCGTGCTCGGCGAGGTAGGCCACGACACGCTGCGCACGCGAGGAGAGCTGTGCATCGTCGGCCCCCGCGGGCGCGAGGCCGGCCCAGAGCGCGGCGCTGCGGCGTGGCAGCAGCAGCACGGGCGTCGCGCGCAGCGAGGCGCCGGCCGAGCGTGCTTCGCTGGCCACCGGACGCAGCCGCATCCACAGCGTGCGCCCGGCGGTGCACAGGTCGTCGAGCCACGCGCTGGAATAGTCCTGCACACGCGCAGGCAGCAGCTCGGCCTCCCACAGGGCCGCGGGCGCCTCGAACCCTTCCAGCTGCGAGAGCACGCCGGCCAGCGCCTCGGGCCCGTTCACGCGGCTGTCGGCCGCGACGCGCTGCCATTCGAAGAGGAAGCGCGCGTAGTCGCGCGGCGACACCGGCTCGATCTCGCGGCGCAGGCGCTTGAGCGTGTAGCGGTGGATGCGGGCGAGCAGGTGGCGCTCGCACCACTCGACGTGCGGCGTGCCCGGCGTGTAGCGGCCCTGCAGCACCGAGCCTTCGGTCTGCATCGCATGCAGGGCGTGCGTGATGTCGGGAAGCGGCAAGGCGAGGTGCTCCGCCAGCGTCTCGGCACGCACCGGCCCGAGCGCGGCCATGCGCGCACGCAGCAGCTCGACGAGCGCCTGTTCACGCGACGCGGGTGGCGTGTCGTGCCCGACGGGCGTCGTGATGCGTGGCGCCAGGCACGCCTGCGGGTACAGCGGCTGCACCTGCACCAGCCGCTCGGCTGCGACCCAGAGCGTGGGGCCGTCCCACTGCAAGGCGGTCGCCCGCTTCACGACCGCGAGCTCGGCGAGCCACGCGCCCCAGCCGGCGTTCGCCTCGGCTTCCGCCTGCGTGACGAGCCCGAGCGCGAGCAGCACCTCGTGCATCTCGTCCGCATGGCGCGGCTCCGGCCATGCCTCCTCGCGCACGCTCGCGATCGCATCGGCATCGAGCTGGCCCAGGTCGCCCGCCTCCGCCGGCGCATCGCCGTAGCGCCGCGCCTGCACGGCCTGGGTGCGGCGCTCCTCGATGGGCGCATCGTCGAGGTAGGCATAGGGCCGCGCGTTCAACACCTCGGCCGCAAGCGCCGACGGCGCCGGCAGGTCGCGCGCCAGCACCCGCACCTCGCCGGCTTCGATGCGGCGCAGGAGGGCCAGGAAACCCTCGGCATCCATGGCCTCGTGCAGGCAGTCGTCCAGCGTCTGGGCCACCAGCGGGTGCTCGGGGATCGCGCGGTCGCCGACGATGTTTTCGCCGCAGGCCACCTGGTCGGGAAAGATGGACGCGAGCAGGTCCTCAGAGCGCATGCGCTGCAGCTGCGGCGCGACCTTGCGCCCGCCGGTGAAGCGCGGCAGCGCCAGCGCATTGGTCGCGTTCCAGCGCCAGCGCACGCCGAAGAGCGGCGCATCGAGCAGCGCCTGGATGAGCACGTCGAGCGCCGTGCGGCTGTGCAGGTAGCGCGCCACCTCCTCCAGCGGGAAGCTGTGGCTGGTGGAGAGCGACAGCTGGATCGCGTCTTCGGTGGCGGCGGCCTGCAGCTCGACATTGAACTGCCGGCAGAAGCGCTTGCGCAGCGCGAGGCCCCAGGCGCGGTTGAGCCGGCTGCCGTAGGGCGAGTGCACGACGAGCTGCATGCCGCCCGATTCGTCGAAGAAGCGCTCGAGCACGATGCACTGCTGCGTGGGCAGCTCGCCGAGCGAGGCCACCGCGTGCGCCAGGTGCTCGGCCAGCTGGCGTGCCGCTTCGGCATCGAGCCGCAAGGTGTCCTGCAGCCACTGCACGGCGGCAGGCACACCGCCCCCGGCCAGACGCTGCCCGATCTCGCCGCGCAGGCGCGAGACCGCGTGCGACAGCTCGTCGCTGCGGCCCGGCGCCTCGCCCAGCCAGAACGGCAGGTTGGGCGGCGCGCCGTGAGCGTCTTCCACCCGCACGCGGCCGGGCTCGATGCGCAGGATGCGGTAGCTGGTGTTGCCCAGCTGGAAGATGTCGCCGGCCAGGCTCTCGACCGCGAAGTCCTCGTTGACGGTGCCCACCTGCGCGGACTGCGGCTCCAGCACCACGGCGTAGTCGCCGGTCTCGGGGATGGTGCCGCCGGAGGTGAGCGCGGTCATGCGCGCGCCGCGCCGCTCGCGCAGCTGGTGGTGCACGGCATCGCGGTGCACGTAGGCGCCGCGCTGTCCGTGGCGCGTGGTGTAGCCCTCAGCGAGCATGCGCACCACCGCGTCGAAGCGCTCGCGCGGGAGACCGGCATACGGCCAGGCGCCGCGCACGAGGGCGTAGAGCGCGTCTTCGTCCCACGGCTCGCAGGCGGTCTCGGCCACGATCTGCTGGGCCAGCACGTCCAGCGGCGCGGCCGGGATGCGCAGCGCGTCGAGCTCGCCGCGGCGCACCGCATCGAGCAGCGCCGCGCATTCGACGAGGTCGTCGCGCGACTGCGGGAAGAGCCTCGCCTTGGGCACGCCGCCCACCGAGTGGCCGGAGCGCCCCGCGCGCTGCAGGAAGCTCGCGATGGAGCGCGGCGAGCCGAGCTGGCACACGAGCTCCACGTCGCCGATGTCGAGCCCGAGCTCGAGCGAGGCGGTGGCGACCAGCAGGCGCAGCTCGCCGCGCTTGAGCCGCTGCTCGGCGTCCAGCCGCGTCTCGCGGGCGAGGCTGCCATGGTGGGCGGCGACCACCTCCTTGCCGAGCAGCTCGCCCAGGTGCCGCGCCGCGCGTTCGGCCATGCGCCGCGTGTTGACGAAGACGAGCGTGGTGCGGTGCTCCTGCGCCATCACGGCGATCTGACGGTAGACCTGCTCCCACTGGTCGTTGGACATGACGGCGCCGAGCGGCGTCGGCGGCACCGCGAGCGCGAGGTCGCGCCGCCTCGTGTAGCCGATGTCGACGATGTGGCAGTCGGCCACGCCGCCCCGCACCGCCGCGCTGCCGACGAGAAAGCGCGCCACCTCCTCGATCGGCTTTTGCGTGGCCGACAGGCCGATGCGCGACAGCCGCGTGCCGCACAAGCGTTGCAGCCGCTCCAGCGAGAGCGCGAGGTGGCTGCCGCGCTTGCCGTCGGCGATCGCGTGGATCTCGTCCACGATCACCGCGCGCACGGTCGCGAGCAGGCGCCGCCCGGACACGGAGCCCAGGAGCACGTAGAGCGATTCGGGCGTGGTGACGAGGATGTGCGGCGGGCGCTTCGCGCTCAACTGGCGCTCGCGCTGCGGGGTGTCGCCGGTGCGCACCGCAGTGCGGATCTCGACTTCCGGCAGGCCGAGGGCGGCGAGCTCCGCGCGGATGCCGGCCAGCGGCGCCTCCAGGTTGAGCCGGATGTCGTTGGACAGCGCCTTGAGCGGCGACACATAGACCACCACCGTCTCGTCGGGCAAGCCTTCGGGCCGCAGGCCCTGGCGCACCAGCCCGTCGAGCGCGGCGAGAAAGGCGGTCAGCGTCTTGCCCGAGCCGGTGGGCGCGGCCACCAGCGTGTGGCGCCCGGCGCGGATCGCCGGCCACGCACGCTGCTGCGCCTCGGTCGGCGCCGGAAACTGGCGCGCGAACCAGTTCGCGACGGCGGGATGGAAGTCTTGCAGCGGCATGGCGGGGCACCGGGAAAGCGCCGGCCAGCATATCGCCGCAGACCACCCGCGCGGCGCATGTCAGCAGCTGCCGCCCTCGGGTGCAGGGTGCGATGCGCGCGTGCATCGCGGCCCCTGCAGGCCTCGGCCTTACTTGCTGAGGTTGTCGCGGATGTCCTTCTTCTCGTTCTCGTAGATCATCTTCGCTTCGGCCTTGTCTTCCTTGGCCTGTGCGCGCGCGTGCTTCTTGCAGGCGTGCTCGGCGCGGCCGTCGGCGGCGACCTCGCAGTCGGCCTTGTTGAGCGCCTTGTTGGCTTCGGCGACCTTCTTGCGGGCCTTGTACTCGCCCTTGGCCTGCGTCTTCGCGTCCTTGCCTTCCTGGCTCAGGCCGGTGGTCGGCGTGTGCGGGCTGCCGGTGGGTTCGACGTTGTTGGTCTGCGCCATGGCGACGCCGCAGCCGAGGGTGGTGGCCACAAGGGCCGCGAGTAGCTTCTTGCTCATGGATGTATCTCCTTCAGCGACTGGACATCCAGCCTGCCCCGGAGTCGGCAACCCGCATACCGGATCAGGGCCCTTGCAGGCGCAACGCGGCAAGGTCTGAGATGATCCTCGGCGATGTCCGACACGCCCGCCTCCTCTGCATCCCTGTTCGTCGCCTGCCTGTGCGCCGAATGGTGCGGCACCTGCCGCGACTACCGCAGCATCTTTGAGCGTGCGGCGCAGGAGCATTCCGACATGCGCTTCACGTGGGTGGACATCGAGGACGAATCCGAGCTCGTGGACCCGGTCGAGGTGGAAAACTTTCCCACCCTGCTGGTGGCCGATGCACAGGGCGTGCGCTTCTTCGGCACGGTGCTGCCGCACCCGGACACGCTGTGGCGCCTCCTGCGCAGCGAGCGTGAGGGCCGCGGCGCGGCGCCGCATCCCGACGCCGAAGTGCAGGCGCTCGCCCGCCGCTTGCGCGCGCGCGGTTGAGCCGTCAGGCCGGCAACGCGCGCAGCATGCGCACCCGGCCGACCTGGCCGCCGGCGCCCAGCCCCGCGTAGCCCTCCACGCTGTCGAGGTCGATGACCACCGCCACGCCCGCTTCGGCGAAGTCGTGGTCGCGCTCCACCTGGGGCGAGGCGGCATAGATGGCCGAGCGCTCGGCGGGGTCGTCCACCACGCGTGCACGCCCCTTCATCTGGTAGGTCGCCTTGGTGGCCTCGTTGCGGTACATGAGGGCCACGCGCGGTTGCTTCGCGATCGCGCGCAGGAAGCCGCCATCGCCGTTGCGCACCCACAGCGCGAGCCGGTCGTCGCCGTGCACGTGCACCGAACCGCGGAAGCTGAGCGCGGGCTGGCCGTCGGCATCGACGTGCGCCAGCAGGATCGGATGCTGCTGCGCCAGCGCGTGGTCGATCATCTCGCGCAGCTCCGCGCCGATGACGAGCGGTGCGGCCGGCTCAGGCTTGGGCGCGGTGCGCTGGTGGCCGATGCGCAGCAGCCGGCCACCTTCGGCCTGCAGCGTGAGGACGTACCCACGCTGCGGATGCTCGCGCGGGCTGTCGGCCACCAGCAGGGTCTTGCCGCCGGCTTCGCGCACCGTCCACGCAAAGCCCGCGGCCGCGGCGGTGCGTGCGATGCCGCGCAGCTCCTGCAGCACGGCGGCGGCACCCTGCACCTCGCGGCCGAGGAAGGCCATGCGCACCTCGGCGTGCGCCAGCTCGGAAAAGGCGGTCTCCGCCTGGCCGGAGGGGGCGGCCAGCAGGTCCAGCAAGGCCCGCACGCGCGCGGCCAGATCATCGGCAGGCACGGCGCTCACTCCGGCTGGATCCCGGCGTCGCGGAAGAGCCGGACCCAGCGCTTCTCGTCGTTCTTGACGAACGCGTCGATCTCGTGGGGCTTCATGCGCAGCGGGCGTCCGGACTGCTCGGTGATGCCTCTGAGCTCGGGCAGGTCGTTGATCTCGCTCAGCGTGCGGTGCAGGTAGTCCACGATGTGCCGCGGCGTCTTCGCCGCGACGAAGTAGCCCGTCCAGGTCGTGAGCGCGACGCCGGGCAACTCTTCCGAGAGCGAGGGCACGTCGGGCAGCGCCGCCACGCGCGCCGGGCCCGTGACGGCGATCGGCACGATCTTGCCGGTCTCGATCAGCTTGACCGCCGACGGGATGGGGCTGAAGCCGTAGCGGATCTCGCCGGCCATCAGCTCGTTGAGCATGCGCGCGTTTTCCTTGTAGGGCACGTAGAGGTGGTCCAGCTTGCCCACGGTCGAGAGCATGCCGTCGACCACCTTCGTGGTGACGCTGGCGCCGCCGATCTCGTACTCACCGGGGCGCTCGCGCATCAGCCGCACCAGCTCCGCGAGCGTGACCTTGTCCTGCGCGCGCGTGACGAGCACGAAGGAAGAGTCGCCCACCATCGCCACGCCGGCCAGGTCGCCGGTCGGGTCGTAGGGAACCGAGCGCACCATGGCGCGTGCGGCCGAGAGGCCGGAGTTGGTGCCGTAGAGGATGGTGTAGCCGTCGGCGGGCGAGCCCTTGGCCACGTGGTGCGTGCCCAGCATGCTGTTGGCGCCGGAGCGGTTCTCGACCGTCACGACCAAGCCGGTGCGCCGCTGTAGCTCCGCAGCGAGGATGCGCGAGTACACGTCGGGCGAGCCGCCCGCACCGAAGGGCACCACGATGCGGATCGGCTTGGAGGGGTAGCGGTCCTCGGCATGGGCCCACAGCGGGGCGGTCGAGGCGGCGGCCGCGGCGAGGACGATGCGGCGGCGTGTGGGCAGGGGGTGTGTCATGTCGGTTCCCGGAAGCGGTGGCGGGGAGGGGCGGCGCGGCGTCAGGCGACCGGCGCGAGCCGGTCGCGCAGTTCGCGCTTGAGCACCTTGCCGATGGCGCTGCGCGGCAGCTCGTCGACAAACGTGATGGAGACCAGCCGCTGGGTCTTGCCGACCCGGTCGTTGGCCCATGCGAGCAGCGCATCGGTCGAAATGCCGGCGCCCTCGCGCAGCACGACGAAGCCGGCCGGCGACTCTCCCCATTGCTGCGAGGCCACGCCGACCACGGCGGATTCCAGCACCTGCGGATGCTCGTCCAGCACGGCCTCGAGGTCGGCCGGGTAGATGTTGAAGCCGCCGGAGATGATCATGTCCTTCTTGCGGCCCATGAGCGTCACGAAGCCTTCGGCGTCGAAGCGGCCGATGTCGCCGGTGCGGATGAAGCGCTTGCCGGTCGGATCGAACCACTCCACCTCGCGCGTCTTCGCGGGCTGGCCGTGGTAGCCGATCATCATGCCGCCGGAGTGCCCCACGACTTCGCCCAGCTCGCCGCGCGGCACCTCGACGCCGTGGTCGTCGATCATGCGGATCTCGCAGCCCGGCGCGGGCCGGCCCACGGTGTGCAGCTTGTCCGGATGCCGGTGGGCCTCGAGGATGCACGACGCGCCGCCCTCGGTCATGCCGTAGTACTCGATCAGACCGCCCGGCCAGCGCCGCAGCACGTCGGCCTTGAGCTCGGCGCTGAACGGCGCGCTGGTGCAGAACTTGTTGCGGAAGTTCGAGAGGTCGAAGCTGTCGAAGTCCGGGTGCGCCAGCAGGCGCTGGTACTGCACCGGCACGAGCATGGTGTGGGTGGCGCGGTGCTCGACGCACAGCGCGAGGTAGCGCCGCACGTCGAACTTGGGCATCAGCACCACGGTGCCGCCGTACGCGAGCGTGGGCAGGAAGAGCACGAGCGTGGTGTTGGAGTAGAGCGGCGTCGACAGCACCGTGACCGCATCGGTGCCGTAGCCATGCGTCAGGCCGCGCTGCACGTGCACCCAGCGCATCGCGTGCGACTGCACGATGCCCTTGGGCTCGCCGGTGGTGCCCGACGAATAGATCACGTTGAAGGGCGAGCCCGGCAGCACCTCCACCGGCGCCACCGGCCCCGGCGACCGGTCCAGCCACTGCGCCAGCGGCTCGCCGGCGGCGCTGCCGTCGAGCGCGATGCGCGCGAGCGTCGTGTCGCCGAACAAGGCAGCGGTCTCCTCCTCGATGAAGAGCAGGCGCGCCTCGCAGTCGGCCAGCATGCGCTGGAGGCTCTGCGTGGTGGAGCCGGGGGCGAGCGGCGCCACCACCACGCCGGCGCGCACCGCGCCGAGGAAGACGGTCGCGTACTCGATGGACGAGCGCGAGCAGATGGCAATGCAGTCGCCTTCGACGAGGCCGGCGGCCTGCAGCGCACGCGCCACCCGGTCCATGTCGGCGTCGAGCGCGCCATACGAGAGGCGGCGCGTGGCCGCGCCTTCGCCGTCGATCAGCGCAGCGTGCGACGCGTCGCGCCGCGCGTGCGCGCGGATGACGTCGGCGATGCGCTGGAAGCCGGAGGCGGCCGGGGCCGCGGACGGCGCGGCGGCGGGGTTGGGGGCAGGAACGGCGTTCATGACGTACGTCTGTCGTAGAAACGATCGAGAAAGTTCAGCGGCTGCGCACGCCACCCGCGGTCGGTGTGGGGCGTGTCGTCGAGCACGAGGTGAGGGTCTTCGTCGGCGGCGTAGGCCGGCCATTCGGCCACGCCCGCCGCGTCGGGACGGCCGGTGGCCGCGAAGGCCGTCCACGCGGCCATCATCTGGCGCGACAGGGCGACGTCGGTCTCGTCGTAGGCGGCCGGCGAGCCGCTGCGCGCGGCGGCGAGGTTGCCGAAGACGTGCGCCACTTCCTCGCCGTGGTGCGGCCCGTCGTCCTGGCCCGGGCGGCGGCGCGTGTAGACATAGCGCCAGGTGGGCTGCCCGGTGGCCGACATCGCCTGCGCGAGCAGGCGCGTGCCGTAGTTGAACTGCGTGTCGGCAAAGAGCTGCGCGACCTGGTGGCGCACCTCGGCATCGGCACGGGCGGGATAGAACGAACGCGCCTCGTCGTGGGCGTCGCCGAAGTTGTCGCGCAGCAGCGCCTCGTAGGCGGCGACGTCCTGGACGGGCCAGCTCGCGGTGAGCAGCGAGCCCTCGTCGAGGTTGCTGCCCACGAGCAGCGGCATCGGGTGCAGGCGGCCCGACTTGAACACCGGGCGCTCGTCCTCGGGCAGCAGCCAGCCGTCGCGGATGGGCCGCAGCACGCGGGGCGTGGTGAGGCCGCGCACCTGCGGGTTGAGCTTGCCGGTGTGGGTGAGCAGCGTCTGCGCGCTCATGTCGCGCAGCGTGCTCAAGTCGCCGAGCGCCGCACCGGCACGCTGCGCGTCCTCGAGCGAGGCGAGCGGCCGGGCCGCGCCCGGGCTTTGCAGGATGGCACGGTGGAAGAGGCCGCGCGCCCGCGGCGACGTGAGCAGCAGCGAGCCCGAGGCCGAGCCGGCCGAGCAGCCGAAGAGCGTCACGCGCGAGGCGTCCCCGCCGAAGGCCGCGATGTGGTCGCGCACCCATTCGAGGGCGGCGATCTGGTCCAGCAGGCCGTAGTTGCCGGCCGTGCCGTGCGCCGACTCCGCGACGAGCCCGGGATGCGCGAGAAAGCCGAAGAGGCCGACGCGGTAGTTGAGGGTCACCACCACCACGCCGTGCGAGGCGAGCGCGCTGCCGTCGACCCGCAGGTCGGCGCCGGAGCCGCCGACGAAGCTGCCGCCGTGCAGCCAGACCATCACCGGCAGGCCGGCGCCGGGGCGCGCGTCGGGCGGCGCCCAGACGTTGAGGTGCAGGCAGTCCTCCCCCTGCGCCACGGCGCGCGTGAGCGTCTGGCTCTTCTGCGGGCAGTCGTCGCCGAAGCGCGAGGCGTCGCGCACGCCGTCCCAGGGGCGCGGCGGCTGCGGGGGACGCCAGCGCAGCGCGCCCACCGGCGGCTCGGCGTACGGAATGCCGCGGAACGCGACGATGCCGCTTGCGCGGTCGCGGCGGCCCGCGAGCGCGCCGCACGAGGTCTCGACGCGCACGACCTCGCCCTCCAGTTGCGAGGACATCGAAAGGCCGGCTGCCGCAGACATCGTGCGTGCCGTCACGTCACTTCGCGCCGGCTTCGGCGGGCAACGCGGCGGGGCGCTTGGCCTTGGCCACCTGCTCCTCGTAGGCCTTGCGCCATTCAGTGGCGGCGTCGGTGATGAAGTAGCCGCTGCGCGCGCCCATGTACACCTCCGGGTTGTCCACGCCCGGGGGCGGCGTGCCCTTCTCGCAGAAGGCGCGCGCGGCCTTGAGCAGGCGGCGGCGGGTGCGGGCGATCATCTGGTCGCCGATCCCCAGGTGCTCGAAGTCGTGGTCGGTGATGCCGCCCATGCTCTCCGTGACCGCCTGGTCCTGCAGGTGGATGTTCTCGATGCCGGAGTAGATGGTGTTGTCCTTCTGCGCCTGGCGGTCGAGCATCCAGTCGTTGGACTCGTTGGCCTTCAGCCGCCAGCGGCCCAGCCAGTCGGTGTTGATGGGCTGGTACTCCGCGGGCTTGAGCGCGCCGCCGAGGAAGGTGCCGTCCTTGAGCGGGAACTGGCGCAGGTTGGGCAGGTCCGGGGCGCGCCAGCGGAAGAACACCATCATGGTGTGCGTGTCGTCCAGCGGCACCCAGGCGCGGGCCTGCACCTGCTTGTCGAACTCGCCCTGCGGCGTCTGCGTCCAGAAGGGCAGCATGAAGTTGGCGAAGCGCCAGTAGGTCTTGCCGGGGCCGGCGTCGCGGTAGGCGCCATAGGAGGTGCCCCAGTCGGTGTCGGTCACGTGGTAGAGCGGCGCGCGGTCGGTGACGGTGTGGTCCAGCGGATGGCCCTCGGGCACGTTGTCCGGGTCGAGGTGGCCGGCGTGCAGGAAGCCGAAGTGCGAGGTGTCGATGTCGCCTTCGAAGCTCTGCACGAAGTTGCAGTCGCGCAGGACCATGGTGACGTCGAGCTGGTCGGGCGGCACGAGCGTGGGCTCGATCAGCGGCA
Source organism: Rubrivivax sp. (assembly GCA_044507405.1). Lineage (GTDB taxonomy): Bacteria > Pseudomonadota > Gammaproteobacteria > Burkholderiales > Burkholderiaceae_C > Rhizobacter. The sequence goes on from JBIQJS010000012.1 coordinate 16,592, forward strand.
GCGGCGGCGGCGTTTCGCGCTCGCCCATGTAGACCCAGATCACGCCCGCGGCTTCACGCGTCTTGTAGGCCTTGGCCTTGACCTTGTCCTTGAAGTCCTGCTCGGGCGGCACGCTCGGCATCTCGATGCAGTTGCCTTCGACGTCGAACTTCCAGCCGTGGTAGATGCAGCGGATGCCGTTGTCCTCGTTGCGGCCGAGGAAGAGCGAGGCGCAGCGGTGCGGGCAGCGGTGGTCCAGCACGCCGACACGCCCTTGCGGATCGCGGAAGGCGATCAGCTTCTCGCCGAGCAGCATGAGGCGCACGGGTGCCCCACCGGCGACCAGCTCGCTCGACAGGACGGCCGGCATCCAGTACTGCCGCATGAAGCGGCCCATGACGGTGCCGGGACCGACCCGTGTGAGGTCTGCCGAATCTTGGGACTGGGTCATCGTGGTTCTCCTTGGGTGGGGTTGCTGCGGCCCGCGGCTTGCGCTGAAAGCGTGTTGGCCGGCCTGCGGATCGATATCTTCAAAAATGGAATTATATTCTGGATTCGGTGGTGACCTCAAGCGCATCACCCCGCTCGGCACTCGTGCATCACCGGCGCAATCACCAGCAATGCACCGGCGCGTCACTGCGGCTGCACGCCCACGTCCTGGAGCAGCTTGACCCAGCGCGGGCCTTCCTTCTTGACGAATGCATCGCTCTCCTCGGGCGACATGAAGAGCGTGCGCCCGCCGGTTTCCTCGGAGCGCGTCGCGAACTCCCGGTCCTTGAGGACCTGCATGGTCTTCTCGTGCAGGAAGTCGATGATCGGGCGCGGCGTGCCGGCGGGCACCCAGAAGCCGACCCAGCTCGTGAGCACCACGCCGGGCACGGTCTCGGCGGCCGTGGGCAGGTGGCTCCACTTGCCGGTGAGGCGCTGCGCGCCGGTGGTGGCGAGCACGTTGAGCTTGCCGGCCTCCACGAGCGGCGCCACGCCGCTCAGCGCACTGATGGCGATGGCCAGGCGCCCGCCCATCAGGTCGGTGTTGAGCGTCGGGCCGGAATAGCGCACGAAGGGCTGGTCGATGCCCGCCGCGCGCTGCAGCATGCTGTGGATCACCTCCTGCGTGATCGCGCCACCGCCGATCGGGTGCATGCCGGGCTCGCGCTTCATCTGCTCGAGCATGCCGCGCAGGCCTTTCTTCGCATCCTCCGGACGGCTCATGAGGATCATGGGCGACTCCTGCGTCACGGCGATGGCCGAGAAGTCCTTCACCGGGTCGTAGGACAGCGACTTGAACATCGCCCCGGCCGCCGCGAGCGACGAGTTGCTGCCGTACACGATCGTGTAGCCGTCGGGCCTGGAGCGCGCCACGTGGCCCATGCCGATGGTGGTGAGCGCGCCGGGCTTGTTCTCCACGATCACGGTCTGGCCCACGAGCGGGCGCAGCTTCTCGGCGAAGAGGCGCGAGTAGCTGTCGGGCGGCGAGCCGGGCGCATAGGGCACGACCAGCGTGATCGTGCGCGAGGGGTAGCCGGCCGGCGGCGCCGCCGCCACCTGCCCTGCCACGCAGGCGGCCAGGAGCGCCGCCCCGCCCACCACCATCCGGCGCCGCGTCGAGGCGCCCCCTGCTGTCGTGCCGCGCTCGCGGCGAGAAAGGAAATTCATCCGTCGTGTCTCCTGGGTCCTTCGAAGGCCGGGGCAGGGCCCCGCGCTGCGTCCTGCACACTCGGAGACCCCCCCGTTCCGGGCTGCAGAAGTATTGCTTATAAATGGAATATTGTTCCAAGCGGCGCCGGTTTTCGTCGTCGGGTTATCCCCGAGGAACGCTTGCCGGTCGTCACCCGCGCGACAGCAGATTCCACCTCTAAAAACGCACGCGAGTGCCATTCGACGGGGCGATGTCGCGGAGGCGACGCGAGACACCCCGCGACGCCCAGAACTTTCCCCGGAATTCTTGCTGCAAGTCGGAAAATGAAATATGGTTCCGAAACTTGTCGGCCGGCACAAGCTCCTGCACGGCCCGCTCGCCCCATACCCACATTCGGAGACGCTCCATGCCTCAAGTCGACCTCGACAGAGTCGCCCGCCACTTCAACGGCGCACCTGCCGTGGACCACATCAGCCTGTCCATGCCGGACGGCGAATTCGTCACGCTGCTCGGGCCGAGCGGCTGCGGCAAGACCACCACGCTGCGCATGATCGCGGGGCTGGAGCACAACGATTCGGGCCGCATCTCGATCGGCTCGCGCGTGGTGAGCGACGCGGACGCAGGCCTCTTCGTGCCACCGGACCGCCGCGAGCTCGGCATGGTGTTCCAGTCGTATGCGATCTGGCCGCACATGACCGTCTTCGAGAACGTGGCCTACCCGCTGCGTGCGCGCAAGGTGCCGGAAAGCGAGATCGCACCGCGCGTAAAGGAGGCGCTCGAGCTGGTGGAGATGGGCGCCTACGGCGACCGCCCTGCGCCTGCGCTGAGCGGCGGGCAGCAGCAGCGCGTGGCCATCGCGCGCTCGCTCGCCTCGCGCCCGCAGGTGCTGCTGATGGACGAGCCGCTGTCCAACCTCGACGCCAAGCTGCGCGAGCAGATGCGCGTGGACCTGCGCCAGCTGCAGCAGCGCCTGGGCATCACCACCATCTACGTGACGCATGACCAGCGCGAGGCGATGGAGCTCTCCGACCACGTGGTGGTGATGAACTCTGGCCGCGTGCAGCAGGCCGGCGCGCCGCGCGAGATCTACCGCCGACCGGCGAACCGCACCGTCGCAAGCTTCCTGGGCTCGCCCAACATGATTCCCGCGCGCGTCACGGCCGTCGAGCGCGACGCCCAGGGCGCGAAGTTCACCGTCGCCGGCGAAGGCTGGAGCGGCACGTGCCGCGGCGTCGAGCGCATTCGCAACGGCGACGAGGTGCTGGTGGTCCTGCGCGCCGAATCGCTGCAGCTCGCGGGCGCGGGCGACGACGAGCAGGCCGACATCAGCTTCCGCGGCGAGATCGAGAGCACCTCGTACCAGGGCGCGGTCTACGGCATCCGCGTCAACATCCCCGGCACGCAGCTCTATGCCGAGGTCGATGCCGACGTCACGCCGCGCCTCGGCGACCATGTGACGCTGCGCTCGTCTTCGGCGCAGGCGTGGGCCGTCCCGGCGGAGGCCGCGTGATGAGCAGCTCCGCACCACAGGCGTCTATGGCGCTGCCCCCGCCCGCGCAGGCGTCGGGCATCCTGTCCAACCGGCCGGGCCTGCGCCGCGGCGTCGTGATCACGGCGCTCGCGCTCGTGCTGGGCTTCCTGACGCTCTATCCGTTCCTCATGCTGCTGTACGGCAGCTTCTACAGCGCGCCTCCCGGCGAGATCGGCGAGTTCTCGCTGCGCGGGTACCGCGAGGTGCTGAGCAGCGAGAACTTCCAGGTGCTGCTCAACACGGCCGTCATCTCGCTGACGAAGACGGTGCTGTCGCTGGGCATCGCGCTCCTGCTGGCCTGGATCATCGCCCGCACCGACGTGCCGATGAAGGGCTGGCTGGAGATCGCGATCACGCTGCCGTTCTTCGTGCCGCCCATCCTCACGGCCATGGCCTGGGGCATGCTCGGCAGCCCCCAGATGGGCACGATCAACCTCGTGTGGCGATGGTTGACCGGCAGCGACGGCACGCTCGTGAACGTCTACTCGTGGGGCGGCATCGTGTGGCACATGATGCAGTACTCGATCCCCTTCCTCTTCCTGCTGCTGGTCGACGCGTTCCGCGCGATGGACCCGGCGCTGGAGGAAAGCAGCCGCACCAGCGGCGCCAGCGCCTGGCGCACGATGCGCAAGGTCACGCTGCCGCTGCTGCTGCCCATCACCAGCAGCCTCTTCGTGCTGTCGTTCATCCGCGGCATCGAGTCCTTCGAGTCGCCGATGTTCTTCGGCACGCCGGCCGGCATCGAGGTGATCACCACCAAGATCTACAACTACATCAACCGCTCGGAGTCGCCCGACTACCAGGCGATGTCGGCGCTGTCGTTCGGCATCGTGGTGCTGATGATGGTGATCGTGCTGTGGCAGCGCCACCTGCTGGGCAACCGCAGCTACGCGACCGTGACGGGCAAGGGCTTCCGGCCCAACATCATCAAGCTCGGCGCCTGGCGCTGGCCGGCCTTCGCGCTGTGCGCGCTCTTCTTCGCGCTCACGGTGCTGATGCCGATCGGCCAGCTCTTCCTGGGCAGCTTCTTCCAGTACGTCGGCTTCTACGAACGCGACATGCTGACGGTGCAGCACTACGTCTCGGTCTGGAACAACGACCTCTTCTGGCGTGCGCTCGGCAACACCTTCCTGCTCGGCCTCGCGGGTGCGACCACGACCATGGTGCTGGGCTCGATCGTGGCCTACATCAGCGTGCGCACCACCTGGCGCGGCCGCCGCATCCTGGAGCTGCTCGCCTGGCTGCCGTGGCTGATGCCCGGGATGGTGCTGGCGGTGGGCTTCCTGTGGGGCTTCTCGATGCTGCCCAAGGGCATCGAGCTCTACGGCACGATCTGGGCGCTCTTCCTCGCCTACATCGCGCTCGGCTCGCCGCTCGCGGTGCGCGTGATGTCGGGCTCGTTCATGCAGATCTCGCACGACCTGGAGGAGTGCTCGCGCACCCACGGCGCCAGCTTCTGGCGCACCTTCTGGCGCATCCTGGTCGCGCTGGCCTGGCCGTCGTTCGCGGCCGGCTGGGTGCTCACCTTCTTCATGGTGCTGCGCGAGCTGAGCGCCTCCATCCTGCTCTACACGGCAGGCAGCGAGGTCCTCTCGGTCGTGATGCTGCGCCTGTGGCTGGACGGCAAGGCCGAAGAGGTGAGCGTGATCGGCCTCCTGATGCTGGTCCTGGTGCTGCTGTTCCGCTTCGTGGAGCTGCGCCTGATCAAGCGGCGCATCAGCACCCTGTGACGCCTGCCGTGACGC
>JBIQJS010000012.1:21585-51481 GCA_044507405.1 Rubrivivax sp.
GTGACGCCTGCCGTGACGCACGCCGTGACGGGCTCGCGCCCGTCACCCCACCCCTCCGCCTGGAACCCGAGATGTCCTCGACCCTGATCACCGCCGTCGACCCGAAGACGGCGCCGTATCGCCCGCTCAAGGCCCTGCCGGCGGCGGTCGATGTGGAGCGCCGCGCCGACGGCACCATCCTGCTGCGCTGCCCGTACGCGGTCGGCCCGGTCGCACGCGACGTGGTCGCCTACCTGCACCACTGGAGCGAGGCCGATCCCGGCCGCGCGATGCTCGGCGAGCGCACGCCCGAGGGTCCGTGGCGCCGTGTGTCGTACGGCGAGATGCGCCGCATGGCCGACGCCATCGGCCAGGGCCTGCTCGACCTCGGCCTGAAGCCGGGCGACGTGCTGCTGGTCCTCTCGCCCAACAGCATCGAGCACGCGGCCATGGTGCTGGGCGCGATGACCGTGGGGGTGATCGCCGCGCCGGTCACGCCGGCGTACTCGCTCGCCGACAGGAGCCTCGCCAAGCTGCGCCATGTGGCCGGCCTGGTGAAGCCGGCGGCCGTCTACGCGCAGGACGCCGTGGCCTATGCCGCCGCCCTCGACACGGTGCGGGCGCTGGGCGCGCGGGTCATCACCGGCAGCGCCGCGCCGGGCGCCGACTCCGATGTCGCGCGGCTGGCCGCTACCACGCCCACCGCCGAGGTGGTGCAGGCCTACGCGAAGGTCGGCCCCGCGACGATCGCCAAGATCCTCTTCACCTCGGGCTCGACCGGGCGGCCCAAGGCGGTGATCAACACGCACCGCATGATGTGCGCCAACCAGGCGATGACCGAGTCGGTGCGCAGCGCCGAGAACGACCCGCCGCCCATCACGCTGTCGTGGCTGCCGTGGAACCACACCATGGGCGGCAACGCGCTCTTCAACCGCAACATGCGCCTGGGCGGCACGCTGTACCTCGACGACGGCAAGCCGCTGCCGGGCGAGTTCGACCGCACCATCGCCAACCTGCGCGAGGTGCTGCCCACCACCTTCTCCAACGTGCCCGTGGCCTTCGGCATGCTGGTCGATGCCCTGGAAGAAGACCCGGCCTTCGCGCGCGCCTTCTTCGAGCGGCTCGAGAGCATGTCGTACGCGGCCGCCGCCCTGCCCGACGAGCTGTGGCACCGCCTGCAGGCCCTGGCGGTGCAGGCCACCGGCATGCGCGTGCCCTTCACCGCCGGCTACGGCAGCACCGAGACGGCCCCCATGATCACCACGCTCTACTGGATCGCCGAGGGCGCCGGCCTGATCGGCCTGCCGCCGCCCGGCGTGGAGCTGAAGCTCGTGCCGGTGCTCGACGGGCGCTACGAGATCCGCGTGCGCGGCGAGAACGTGACGCCGGGCTACTACGCCGACCCGGAGGCCACCGCCGAAGCCTTCGACGAAGAGGGCTACTACCGCATGGGCGATGCCGCGCGCTTCGTCGACCCGGCCAATCCGGTGCAGGGCCTGCGTTTCGCGGGCCGCGTGAAGGAAGACTTCAAGCTCCTCACCGGCACCTGGGTCGCCGTCGGGCCGCTGCGCGGCGCCGTGCTCGAGGCGACCGCGCCGCTGCTGCAGGACGTCGTCGTCACCGGCCACGACCGCATGCAGCTCGGGCTGCTCGCCTGGCCGCAGCTGGCCGTGTGCCGCAAGCGCATGGGCGCCCCTGCGGCGAGCCCGGCCGAGGTCGCCGCCTCGCCCGTGGTGCGCGAGGCGGTGGCGCAGGCGCTGGCCCGCTACAACGCCGCGCACCCGGCCTCGTCGACCCGCATCGCCCGCGTGATGCTGCTGGCCGAGCCCCCTTCCTCGGCCGATGGCGAGATCAACGAGAAGGCCTACATCAACCAGGCCGCCGTGCTCGCACGCCGTGCCGACCGGGTTCAGCAGCTCTACGCCGCCGAACCGTCGTCCGAAGTGATCGTGCTGCCAGCCGCCTGAGCGGCAGGCCGCCTCTTCGATTCGTGCAACCCCCTCCCCACCCCCTTCGAGCCTACACACCATGACGATCCGCGGAGCGGCGTACATCGCCGGCATTTACGAACACCCCACGCGCAAGGCGACCGACATCGCGCTGGCGCAGCTGCACGCCGAGCTGGCCAAGGGCGCGCTCGACGACGCGGGCCTGAGTCTTGCCGACGTCGACGGCTTCTTCTGCGCCGGCGACGCACCGGGCCTGGGCCCGCTGTCGATCGCCGACTACCTGGGCCTGAAGCTGCGCTACATGGACACCACCGAGACCGGTGGCTCCTCGTACATGATCCACGTGCACCACGCCGCGCAGGCCATCAAGGACGGCAAGTGCAAGGTCGCGCTGATCACGCTCGGCGGGCGCCCCCGCTCCGAAGGCATGGGCTCGGGCCTGGGCAACGACCTCAACCGCTACCCCGAGTCGCAGTTCGAGCGCCCGTTCGCGCCGGCCATCCTCAACCTCTACGCCATGGTGGCCAAGCGCCACATGCACGAGTTCGGCACCACCAGCGAACAGCTCGCCTGGATCAAGGTGGCCGCCTCGCACCACGCACAGCACAACCCGCACGCCATGCTGCGCAACGTGGTGACGGTGGACGACGTGCTGAATTCGCCCATGGTCGCCGACCCGCTGCACAAGCTCGACTGCTGCGTGATCAGCGATGGCGGCGGCGCCATCGTGATGACCACGCCCGAGATCGCCAAGTCGCTCAAGCGTCCGCTGGTGCGCGTGCTGGGCGCCGGCGAGGCCAACAAGGGCCAGGACGGCGGCAACATCGACATCACCTACTCGGGCGCGGTGTGGTCGGGCAAGGCGGCCTTCGAAGAAGCCAAGGTCAAGCCCTCCGACATCAAGTACGCCTCGATCTACGACAGCTTCACGATCACCGTGCTCGTGCAGCTGGAGGACCTGGGCTTCTGCAAGAAGGGCGAAGGCGGCAAGTTCGTCGCCGACGGCAACCTCATCTCGGGCGTGGGCAAGCTGCCCTTCAACACCGACGGCGGGGGCCTGTGCAGCAACCACCCGGGCAACCGCGGCGGCATGACCAAGATCATCGAAGCCGTGCGCCAGGCGCGCGGCGAAGCGCACCCGGCGGTGCAAGTCCCCAACTGCGACCTCGTGCTGGCCCACGGCACCGGCGGGATGCTGGCCACCCGCCACGGCAGCGCAACCATCATCCTGGAAAGAGAGTAAGAGACATGGCGATCGTCAAGGACCGCAAGCTGACCCCGCCGGTGCAGACGCCGGAGACCACCCACTACTGGAACGCCGCGCGCGAAGGCAAGCTGCTGATGCGCCACTGCCGCAGCTGCGACAAGCCGCACTTCTACCCGCGCACGCTGTGCCCCTTCTGCCTCGGCGCGACCGACTGGCGCGAGGCCAGCGGCAAGGGCGAGATCTATTCGTACTCGGTGATGCGCCACACCGACGAACCCTACGTGATCGCCTACGTGAAGCTCGCCGAGGGCCCGACCCTGATGACCAACATCGTGGACTGCGACACCGACAAGCTCGCCATCGGCCAGAAGGTCAGGCTCGTCTACAAGCCCACGACCGACGACGCGCCGCCGCTGCCGATGTTCACCCCCGCCTGACCTCGCCCACACCCGGAGCCGTACCTTGAAGCAGATCAATTCCGTGGTCAGCCTGGAGACGCGCGAGCGCATCGCCGTCATCCGCCTGAACAACCCACCCGTCAATGCGCTCAGCCACCCGTTGCGCGAAGGCCTGGTGCTCGCACTGGCCGACGTCGCGGCTGACGGCAACGTCGATGCGGCCGTCATCGCCTGCGAGGGCACCACCTTCATCGCCGGGGCCGACATCACCGAATTCGGCAAGCCGCCGAAGGACCCGCGCCTGTCGGTGGTGATCGCCGCGATCGAAGACGCGCCCAAGCCCGTCGTCGCCGCCATGCACGGCACCGTGCTCGGCGGCGGCCTGGAGCTCGCCCTCGGCTGCCACTACCGCGTGGCCGCGCCCGCCACGCGCCTGGGCCTGCCCGAGGTCAACCTCGGCATCATCCCCGGCGCCGGCGGCACCCAGCGCCTGCCGCGCATCGTCGGCGTGGAGCGCGCGATCGAGCTCATCACCAGCGCCACGCAGCTCAAGGCCGCCGATGCGCAAGCCGCCGGCCTGCTCGACCGCCTGATCGAAGGCGACCTGGTGGCCGGTGCCGTGGCCTTCGCCGCCGAACAGGTGGCCGCCCGGGCGCCGCTGCTGCGCGTGCGCGACCGCGACGAGAAGCTCCTGCCCTACCGCAACAAGCCCGAGTTCTTCGCGGCCGCGCGCGAAGCGGCGGCGAAGAAGGCGCGCGGCCTCAAGGCCCCGCTGGGCGCCATCGACGCGATCGAGGCGGCCGTCAACCTGCCCTTCGACCAGTCGCTGCCGCGCGAGCGCGAGATCGTGACCGGGCTCGTCGCCGATCCGCAATCGAAGGCGCTGCGCTACTTCTTCTTCGCCGAGCGCGAATCGGCCAAGGTGCCCGGCATCAAGACCACCGGCCTGCCCGACGTGAAGACCGCGGCCGTGATCGGCGCGGGCACCATGGGCGGCGGCATCGCGATGAGCCTGGCCAACGCGGGCGTGCAGGTCACGCTGATCGACGTCTCGAAGGAGGCGCTCGACCGCGGGCTCGGCGTCATCCGCAAGAACTACGAGACCAGCGCCGCGCGCGGCAGCATGAAGGCCGCCGACGTCGACCGCCGCATGGCGCTCATCAAGCCGAGCACGAGCCTGGCGGACGTGGCCGGGGCGGAGGTGATCGTCGAAGCGGTGTACGAGAACACGAGCCTCAAGAAGGAGATCTTCCTGGAGCTCGACAAGCACGCCGCGCCCAACGCCATCCTCGGCACCAACACCTCCACGCTCGACATCGACGACATCGCCAGCGTCACCAGGCGCCCGCAGAGCGTGATCGGCCTGCACTTCTTCAGCCCGGCCAACGTGATGAAGCTGCTGGAGGTGGTGCGCACGAAGAACACCTCGGACGACGTGGTCGCGCGCTCCATGGCGCTCGGCAAGCAGATCCGCAAGATCCCGGTGCTCGTGGGCACCTGCGACGGCTTCGTGGGCAACCGCATCCTGCGCGCCCGCAGCAAGCAGGCCGAAGCGCTCATCCTGCAAGGGGCGCTTCCGCAGCAGGTCGACGCGGTGTGGCGCCGGTTCGGATTTCCCATGGGCGTGTACGAGATGGTCGACATGGCCGGCCTGGACATCGGCTGGCGCATCCGCCAGGAGCGCGGCCTGAAGTCGCCGGTGGCCGACAAGCTGTGCGAGATGGGGCGGCTCGGCCAGAAGACCGGCGCCGGCTTCTATCGCTACGACCCCGCCCAGCCCCGCAAGCCCATCCCCGACCCGGTGGTCGACGAGATCGTGGTGCAGGCCTCGAAGGACGCGGGCATCACGCGCCGCGAGATGAGCGACGAGCTCATCGAGCAGCGCCTGCTCTTCCCCATGATCAACGAGGCCGCCAAGATCCTCGAGGAAGGCGTGGCCCTGCGCGCGAGCGACATCGACGTGATCTGGATCTACGGCTACGGCTGGCCGCGCCATCGCGGCGGGCCGATGCACCACGCCGATTTCGTGGGCCTGGCGGCCGTGCGCGATCGCCTGCTGGAACTGCAGCGCGAGTACGGCGACGAGTTCAAGCCCGCCGCCCTGCTCGACCGCCTGGCCGACGAAGGCCGCACCTTCGCCGACCACGACGCCGAGCGCAAGGCCAAGGCCGCCGCCTGACCGCGCAAACCGAAGGGCGGTCGAACCAGGCCGCCCTCATCCCCGGCGCATGCGACGCATGCGCCAGCACACCGTGAAGGAGATAGACATGTCCCGACTCACCACGAGTCTTGCCCTCAGCGCCGCCGCCATGGCCCTCGGCTTCCTGGCTGCCGGTGCGCAAGCACAGGCGCCCGCGGCCTCGCCGCTGCAATGGGCGCCCGCCGATGCCGCCACCGCCACGCCCTGGGCGCAGGTCGAGCCGCTCGCGAAGAAGGAAGGCCGCCTCGTGATCTACAGCGGCGCGGCCACGCCGGCCACGCTCAAGCCGGTCATCGAGACCTTCGAGAAGAAGTACGGCATCAAGGTCGAGCTGCTGCACGGCCGCCCGAGCGAGACGCGCGAGCGCGTGCGCGCCGAGCAGGCCGCCGGCCGCGTGCAGGCCGACCTGCTGATGGACGGCGCCACGCTCAAGGTCGCCGCGCACGTGCCCCACTACGTGCCGCACGGCGAGCTGCCCAACCTCCAGCGCATGAAGGCGCCGTTCAAGTCCGACGGCACGCTGATGCCGGCCGGCATCGGCCGCCAGACCGTGCTCATGAACACCCGCCTGGTGAAGCCGGGCGAGGAGCCCAAGAGCTGGCACGACCTGCTCGACCCGAAGTGGAAGGGCAAGATCCTCACCGACGACCCGCGCGCCCCCGGCGCCGCGGTGGTGGTCTACGACGTGCTCAACGAGAAGTTCGGCCGCAGCTTCCTCGACAAGCTGATGACGCAGGAGCCCGTGGTCATCAACAACATCTCGGTGGCCGAGCGCCGCGTGGCGCAGGGCGAATACGCCTTCCTGCTGCCCGTGCGCATCCAGAGCATCCCGCAGCTGCGCGGCCTGCCCGTCAAGCCGATGCGCGCCAAGGAGGGCGACGTGTACATCGTGATGGCCTTCGCGCGCATCAAGGGCGCGCCGCGCCCGCATGCCGCCCGGCTCTTCATGAACCACTTCCTGGAAGCCGATTCGCAGAAGGCGCTCGTGCGTGCGGCCTACACCAGCGTGACCGGCGACATCGCCGAGGACCTGCCGGCCGACCTGCGCGAAATCGCCCAGAGCCCGCTGCTGGGCGAGGCCGATCCGAACGGCGCCGACGAGCGTCGCAAGGCGTTCCACTCGCTCTTCGCGAAGTAAGCGTCACGCCCTGCAGCACCGACAGCCCCGCCCGGGGCTGTTTTTCCACCAGGCGCCGCGCCGCACGGCGCCGGCTTGCCTACAACACCCAGGAGACAGACATGAACCGACTCGTCACGACGATCGGCCGCCACGCCGCGGCCCTTGCGCTCGGCGTGCTCGCCGCCAGCGCGCAGGCCCAGGGCGCCGCGCCGCTGCAATGGGCGCCCGCCGATGCCGCCACCCACACGCCGTGGGAGCAGGTGGAGCCGCTCGCGAAGAAGGAGGGGCGCCTCGTGCTCTACAGCGGCGCGGCGACACCGTCCACGCTCAAGCCCATCATCGAAGCGTTCGAGGCCCGGTACGGCATCAAGGTGGAGCTGCTCTTCGGCCGCCCGGCCGAGACGCGCGAGCGCGTGCGCGCCGAGCAGGCCGCCGGCCGCGTGCAGGCCGACCTGCTGATGGACGGCGCCACGCTCAAGGTCGCCGCGCACGTGCCCCACTACGTGCCGCACGGCGAGCTGCCCAACCTCCAGCGCATGAAGGCGCCGTTCAAGTCCGACGGCACGCTGATGCCGGCCGGCATCGGCCGCCAGACCGTGCTCATGAACACCCGCCTGGTGAAGCCGGGCGAGGAGCCCAAGAGCTGGCACGACCTGCTCGACCCGAAGTGGAAGGGCAAGATCCTCACCGACGACCCGCGCCTGCCCGGCGCCGCGGTGATCGCGTACGACGTGCTCAACGAGAAGTTCGGCCGCAGCTACCTGGAGAACCTGATGAAGCAGGAGCCGGTGGTCATCAACAACATCTCGGTCGCCGAGCGGCGCGTGGCCCAGGGCGAGTACGCCTTCCTGCTGCCCGTGCGCGTGCAGAGCCTGATGCAGCTGCGCGGCCTGCCGGTCAAGGCGATGCGCGCGAAGGAGGGCGACGTGTACATCGTGATGGCGATGGCGCGCGTGAAGAACGGCAAGAGCCCGCATGCGGCGCGCCTCTTCCTGAACCACTTCCTCGAGGCCTCGTCTCAGAAGCAGCTGGTGCTCGCCGGCTCCACCAGCGTGGCCGGCGACCTGGCCGACGACATGCCGGCCGACATGCGCGAGATCGCCCAGGGGCCGCTGCTGGGCACCGCCGACCCGCAGGGCGCGGACGAGCGGCGCAAGGCCTTTCACTCGCTCTTTGCCAGGTAGGCGCCGGGTCGGCGCCGAGGGCCCGCAAGGGCCTCGTGCATCACCCGCACGGCCTGCCTCGCGCAGGCCGCCTTGCTTCAGTTGACGTGGTAGGTCGGCCCGGGCAGGCCGCGGGCGACCTGGGCGCGCACCTCTTCGGCCATGGCCTGCAGGCGCTTGCCGATGCGCGCCAGGCGCGTCGGCGTCTGCAGGTGCGCCGGGCCCTGCGAATTGAAGGCCAGGATGGTGCCCGACTGCACGTCGACGTAGGGCACGGCCACGGTGTTGGTCAGGCGGTCGAAGGTGCCGATGGCGGTGCAGTAGCCGTGCTTCTGCACCTGCTCCACCGCCTCTTCGAGCTCGGACCACAGGTGCTGCCACTCCTTGGGGTAGTACTCCTGCATCTGCTCCAGCAGATCCTTGTGCTGCAGGGGCGACATGGCGGCCACGCAGGCGCGGCCCATGGCGGTGCGCACCATGGGCACGCGAAAGCCCACGCGCTGGCGGCGGTTGGACTTGGGGTCGCCCGGTGCGTATTCGAGGTACAGCACGCTCAGCCCTTCGTGGACGCCCAGGCCGACGTTGGTGTGGGTCTCCTCGGCCAGCGCGAGCATGTGCGGGCGGGCCACGCTGGGCACCACCTGCTTGGCGATGTAGGGGTAGGCCAGGCCCACGACCCCGGCGCCCACCTCGTACTTGCCGAATTCCTCGCGGTAGCGCAGATAGCCCAGCCGCGTGAGCGTGTAGGTCAGGCGCGAGACCGTGGGCTTGGGAATGCCGGTGCGCTCGGCGATCTCGTTGTTGGCCAGCATCTGCTGGTCGATGTGGAAGGAGCGCAGGATCGCGAGACCTCGGGCGAGCGCGGCGTTGAAGCGCGGGTCGGGGTCGTCGATGCGCAACTGCAGGCCCTCGGAATAGTCGGGCACGACGATCTTGTCTTTTCGGCTGGGACGACCCACGGCACTCCTCCTCTTGGATCTGCGGGCGCCATCGCGGGCCCGCTCTGAGCGGCAATCTTATTGAAATATGCGTTCGAAAACCGATGGGGCGCACCCTGGACAGGGGCGCTCCGCCTGTCCTGGATCAAGGCAGGTTCACGTGCAGCGCCGTGGCTTCCATGTAGCTCTTGAGCCCCACCGTCGAGAACTCCCGGCCGAGTCCCGATTGCTTGGCGCCGCCGAAGGGCACCGCCGGATCGAGCGCCAGGTGCTGGTTCACCCAGGCGGTGCCGACGTCCAGGCGCGCGGCCACCTCGGCCGCGCGCTCCGCGTCGGCGCTCCACACCGAGCCGCTCAGGCCGAACTCGGTGTCGTTGGCGCGCGCGATGGCCTCGTCGACGTCGGTGTACGCGAGGATGGGCAGCACCGGGCCGAAGGGTTCGTCGTCGACCACCGGGCACCCTTCGGCCACGCCGGTCACGACGGTGGGCTGCACGAAATAGCCCGGCCGGTCGATCACGCCGCCGCCCGCCGCGAAGCGGGCGCCGCGCTGGCGGGCGTCGTCGATCATGCCGCGCACGATGTCGAACTGCGCCGCGTTCTGCACCGGGCCGAGCTGCACGTCGGGCTCGAAGCCGTCTCCCACGCGGGCAGCGCGCGCGAGTGCGGCCACAGCCTCGCAGACGTCGTCGTGTAGCGAGGCGTGCACGTACAGCCGCTTGATCGCCATGCAGATCTGGCCGCTGTTGGCGAAGGCCGCCTGGAAGAGCCTGGGCGCGATCTCGTCGACCTTCGCGTCGTCGAGCACGATCGCCGCGTCGTTGCCACCGAGCTCGAGCGTGAGGCGCTTGAGGTTGCCCGCGGCACTGGCCATCACCCGTCGGCCGGTGGGGCCCGAGCCGGTGAACGAGATCTTGTCGATTCCCGGGTGCTCGGACATCCAGCGCCCGAGGTCGGCGCCGCCGGCCAGCACGTTGAGCACGCCAGGCGGGAAGACGAGCGCGCCGATCTCGCCGAGCTTGAGCGTGGCCAGCGGCGTGTTGGGCGATGGCTTGAGCACCATGGTGTTGCCGGTGTACAGCGCGTGCGCGATCTTGCCCATCGCCAGGCCCACCGGCACGTTCCACGGGGTGATCGCGCCCGCCACGCCCAGCGGGCGATAGCGCAGCTCGACCCGCCCGCGCGCATCGCTGCGCAGCACCTCCGTCTCGACCTTGAGCGAGGTCACGCGGTCGATGGTCGCGGCCGTGCGCCGCACTTCATCCAGCGCACGCGCATAGGGCTTGCCCTGCTCGAGCGTGACGAGGGCGGCCAGCGCCTCGGCGCGCGCCTGGATCTCCTGTCCGAAGCGCACCAGCAACTCGCGCCGGGCCTCGAAGCCGCGCGCCGCCCACGCAGGTGCTGCGCGCCGGGCCGAGGCCACGGCAGCGTCGAGCTCCTCGCGCGAGGCCGACGGGCAGCTCACGAACGCCGCGCCGGTCGCGGGGTTGACCACGTCGAAGGCCGCGCTGCTGGCAACCGCCAGCCCGTCGATCGTCTGGGTGTAGAGCGTGCGCGCCGCGGTCTCTTCGTGCGACGTCATGGCCATGGAGTTCATCGGAGGCGCGGCGGGCCTGCAGCACGACGGCCAGCCCACAGTCTGTTAAATGGAATTTCATTCTACACACCAGCGATCTCCGCGATCACCAATGGAGACAACAACCACTTCGGCAGGCTCGGCGGACGCCGTCCTATTTGTCAAAAATGGAATTTACTTCCACAATGACCGCAGCGCTCCTAGAATGGACGTCATCGACCGACAGCCCCGCTCGCCACCCGCAGCCCGGCGTCGTCCGCAGCCACACGCTGCCACATGTTTGGAGAGACTTGATGGGCAAGATCGTTCTCGGGATCGGCACCTCGCACACGCCGATGCTGAATGCCCCGGTGGTCAACTGGACGCGCTTCATCGAGCGCGACCGCACGCGGGCACATCTCGACAAGGCGGGCAACCCCGTCACCTACGACCAGCTCGTCGAGCTGGCCGGCCCCGACATGGCCAAGGAGCTGGAACCCGCCACGCTCGAGCGCCGGCACGCCGCTGCGATGGCGCAGGTCGACCACGTCGGCAAGACGCTGCGCGAAGCGCAGCTCGATGCGCTGATCGTCGTGGGCGACGACCAGAAGGAGCTCTTCCACGACAACAACATGCCCAGCATGTTGCTGTACCGGGGCGAGAGCATCCGCAATGTGCCGCTGCACGACTTCGACGGGCCGCAGTGGGCCGCCGATGCGTCGGCGCGCTACTACGAGCCGAACAAGCCACGCGACTACCCGGTCGATGCGGCGCTCGCCCATCACCTCATCGACGCGCTGATGGACGACGAGTTCGACCTCGCGGTGGCCAACAGCCTGCCCGACGGCTACGGCGAGGGCCATGCGTTCGGCTTCGTCCACAACCGCCTGCTCAACGGCACGCTGGTGCCGGTGGTCCCCCTCTTCCTCAACACCTACTACCCGCCCAACCAGCCCACCCCTGCGCGTTGCTACAAGCTCGGGCAGGCGATCCGCCGCGCCGTGGAGGCCTATCCGGGCGACCTGCGCGTGGGGGTGATCGCTTCGGGCGGGCTGAGCCACTTCACCGTCAATGAAGAGCTCGACGCGCAGGTCATCGACGCGTTGCGCCGGCACGATGGGGCCGCCCTCTCGTCGCTGCCGCGCAAGCAGCTGAACGCCGGCAATTCGGAGATCCGCAACTGGATCTGCATGGCCGGGGCCGCCGAGGGCCTGGCCTTGCGCTCACTCGAGTACATCCCCGCGTACCGCACGCCCGCCGGCACCGGCACCGGCCTGTGCTTCGCGGTCTGGGACTGACCGCCCGCAAGCCCGCCTCTTTTCGATCCCTCGTGCCGCGCTTGACAGGGCGCGGCCTCACCACAGGAACGGTGTCCTGGGGCGCAGCGTTGCCCAAAAGTGCCGTTCCGCATTCATCGCACTAGGAGACATGATCAAGATGAAACGCACTCTTCTGCTCGCCGCTGCAGCCGTCGTCGGCGTGCCCACCGCCCACGCCCAGCCTTCGTCGGTCGTCATCTTCGGCAACATGGACGCGAAGATCGCCGTCGGCCGCGGTGACGGCGGCACGACCTACGGCGTGGACTCGGGCGGCGATTCCGGCAGCCGCTTCGGCGTGCGCGGCCGCGAAGACCTGGGCGGCGGCCTGGCCGCGAGCTTCTGGCTCGAAGCCCAGCTCGATTCGTCGACCGGCGTGGGCACCGCGACCAACACCAACAACACGCCCACCGGCACCAGCACCGGCTCGGGCCTGCAGTGGAACCGCCGCTCCACCGTGAGCCTGCACGGCAACTGGGGCGAGCTGCGCGCGGGCCGCGACTACACCCCGCAGTTCTGGAACGTGAACCAGATGGACCCGTTCCTCACCAACGGCGTCGCCGCCAACACCATGCTGCTGTACACCGATGCCGGCAGCGTCGCAGCCCGTGCGTCCAACAGCCTCGCGTACCACCTCCCGGCCAACCTGGGCGGTGTCTTCGGCCAGGCCACGCTGTGGCGCGGCGAACTCGCCCCCGGTGCGACCGAGGACGACGGCAACGGTGGCGGCTTCCGCCTCGGCTACCGCACCACGGCCTTCGACGCAGCGGTCGCCGTCGCCAAGACCAACTACAACTCCGGCGACATCACCACGGCCAACATCGGCGTGGGCCTCAACCTGCCGGGCGTCCGCCTGACGGGCGCCTACCAGGAAGACGACGTCGGCGAGCGCGGCACCGGCAAGGGCTACCTGATCGGCGCAAAGGTGCCGGTGGGCGCCGGCTTCATCCGGGCGTCGTACTCGGCGTACAAGCGCGTCCTCGCGGGCAATCCGGAGCACAAGAAGGCGGCGCTCGGCTATGTGCACACGCTGTCCAAGCGCACCATCATCTACGCCACGCTCGCGCACGCCGAGAACAAGGGCCCCGCGGCCCTGGCGCTCAACCGTTCGCCCATCACGGCCGGCGGCGACGCCACGGGCTTCGACCTGGGTATTCGCCACCTGTTCTGATCGAACCTTCCATGAGCGACGCTGACATCCCGGTCCGGCTGGTGGCGATCCGCCACGCGGCGGAGGGCACGCATCTGTACGAGTTCGCGGCGCTCGACGGCGGCACCTTGCCGCCGTTCGAGCCCGGCGCCCACATCGACGTGTGCCTGCCCAATGGCCTGACCCGCCAATACTCGCTGTGCAACAGCGTGCACGAGAACGACCGGTATGTCGTCGGCGTGAAGCTCGATCGAAACAGCCGCGGCGGCTCGCGCTACATGCACGAGTCGCTGCGTGTGGGCGCCACGCTGTCAGTCAGCGCACCGCGCAATCATTTTGCGCTGGTGTCCGACGCGCCTGCCTATGTCTTCATCGCAGGCGGCGTCGGCATCACGCCGATCGCCTGCATGATCAGCCGCCTCTCGTCGCTGGGGCAGCCGTGGACGCTGCACTATGCCGTCCGCACCCGGGCGGAAGCCGCCTTCCTCGATCAGTTGCAAGGCCCTGGCTTGCACCTGCACGTGGACACCGAACACAACGGTGAGGTGCTCGACGTGAACCTGGCCGTGGCCTCCGCGCCGCGCGATGCCCACCTCTACTGCTGCGGCCCGACCCCGATGCTCGATGCCTTCGAGCAGGCGTGCGCCGATCGAGCGCCGGAATTCGTGCACCTGGAGCGCTTCAGCTCCGACGTCGCACCGGCTGTCGAAGGTGGCTACACCGTGGAGCTCACCCGTTCCAAGCGCAGCGTGGAAATCGCACCGGGGCAGACCATCCTGGATGCCGTGAGAGCCTGCGGCGTCAACGTGCGCGCGTCCTGCCAGCAAGGGGTGTGCGGCGCCTGCGAAACCCGGGTGGTGGCCGGCCTGCCCGACCACCGCGACACGCTGCTCTCGCCCGAGGAACGTGCCGCCAATGACGTGATGATGATCTGCTGCTCGGGCAGCCTCACCAAGGTGCTGGCGCTCGATCTGTAGACGTCCTGCACCCCGCACAAAGCAAAACGCCCACTCCGAAGAGTGGGCGTTTTGCTTATTGTTCTTGGTTGCGGGGGCCGGATTTGAACCGACGACCTTTGGGTTATGAGCCCAACGAGCTACCAGACTGCTCCACCCCGCGACTGAGCCCGCAAGTATAGCGCAGTGCACATCGAATGTCATCTCGACTCCCCTGCTGCGTGCAAGAAATTGCGCGCGGCCACGGCGCAATGACGCGGGTGCACGAGAGCCGACGCATCAAAAGAAAAGGCCGGCGAGTGCCGGCCTTTCCGCTTGAGCAAGAACGCTCATTCAGCCTTTTCGGCGCCTTCCTCGGCAGCCGGCTCGGGACGATCCACGAGCTCGACAAAGGCCATGGGCGCGTTGTCGCCGACGCGGAAGCCCATCTTCAGGATGCGCGTGTAGCCACCCGGGCGGGCCTTGTAGCGCGGGCCCAGCTCGTTGAAGAGCTTGGTGACGATGTCGCGATCACGCGTGCGGTCGAAGGCGAGGCGGCGATTGGCCAGCGTCGGCTCCTTGGCCAGCGTGATCAGCGGCTCCACGACGCGGCGCAGTTCCTTGGCCTTGGGCAGCGTGGTCTTGATGGCCTCGTGCTGCAGCAGCGAGTTGGTCATGTTGCGCAGCATCGCGAGGCGGTGCTCGCTCGTGCGGTTGAGTTTGCGAAGTCCGTGACGGTGACGCATGGTGCTGTCCTTTCTCTGTATAAAAACCGGCAGCCGTGTCAGGTACTGCCGGGTGCACCGGGCGGCGCGTATCGACGCCGCCCTTTTCAAAAATTCAATTCACTCACCTCGGCGACGCGATCCAGCGGTGCGTGCGGAACCGGCTACGCCGGGCCGCTGAGTGCGGCTCTGGACGGGCTCGCGCCAGCGAGTGGGATGCCTGCTCAACGCTTGTCGAGACCTTGCGGCGGCCAGTTTTCCAGGCGCGCACCCAGCGTGAGGCCACGCGAGGCCAGCACTTCCTTGATTTCGTTGAGCGACTTGCGGCCGAGGTTCGGCGTCTTGAGCAGCTCGGTCTCGGTGCGCTGGATGAGGTCGCCGATGTAGTAGATGTTTTCGGCCTTCAGGCAGTTGGCCGAACGCACCGTGAGCTCGAGCTCGTCGACCGGACGCAGCAGGATCGGGTCGAACTGCGTGCTGCGCTGGGCCGGCTGGTCGAAGGCGGCGATCTCGCTGCCCTCGAGCTGCGCGAACACGGCGAGCTGCTCCACGAGGATCTTGGCCGACGCGCGGATGGCCTCTTCCGGCGTGATGGCGCCGTTGGTGGCAATTTCCATCACGAGCTTGTCGAGGTCGGTGCGCTGCTCCACGCGAGCCGACTCGACCGTGTAGCTCACGCGAGCCACCGGCGAGAACGACGCGTCCAGCACGATGCGGCCGATCGACTTGGTCGGCTCGTCGCCGTAGCGGCGCAGCGTGCCCGGCACGTAGCCACGGCCCTTCTCGACCTTGATCTGCATGTCCAGCTTGCCGCCCTGCGACAGGTGGGCGATCACGTGCTCGGGGTTGATGATCTCGACGTCATGCGGCGTCTGGATGTCGCCCGCGGTCACGGGGCCTTCGCCCTCCTTGCGCAGCACGAGGGTGACCTCGTCGCGGTTGTGGAGACGGAACACGACGCCCTTGAGGTTGAGCATGATGTGAACCACGTCTTCCTGCACGCCATCGATCGCGGAGTACTCGTGGAGCACCCCGGCGATGGTGACTTCCGTCGGCGCATACCCCACCATCGACGACAGCAGCACACGGCGCAGCGCGTTGCCCAGCGTGTGGCCATAACCGCGCTCGAAGGGCTCGAGCGTGACCTTGGCGCGGTTGCCGCCCAGCGGCTCCACATTGATGGCTTTGGGTTTGAGCAGGTTTGTTTGCATGAGGTCTTTCTTTCAATACCCTCGGTTCGTTACACCGATAAGGCTGAGGGACCAACCACAGCGGCAGCGGCCGCCGCGGACGAGGGGAACTTCAGATCTCGAAGCGGACATGCGGGCGCACGAGGCGCCCGTCACGCCCGCGAGGCGCATCAGCGCGAATACAGTTCGACGATCAGCGCTTCCTTGATGTCGGCCCCGAATTCGTCGCGGTCCGGCGTCTTCTTGAACACGCCTTCGAGCTTGCTCGCGTCGACCTGCACCCAGTTGGGCATGCCTTGCGCTTCTGCAAGCTTGAGCGCGTCGGTGATGCGCAGTTGCTTCTTGGCCTTCTCACGCACGGCGACCACGTCACCGGCCTTGACCATGTACGAAGCGATGTTCACCACCTGGCCATTCACGGTGATGGCCTTGTGCGACACCAGCTGGCGGCCTTCGGCGCGCGTGGAGCCGAAGCCCATGCGGTACACGACGTTGTCGAGGCGCGACTCGAGCAGGCTCAGCAGATTCGCACCGGTGTTGCCCTTGCGACGCTCGGCTTCGGCGAAATATCGGCGGAACTGGCGCTCCAGCACGCCATACATGCGCTTGACCTTCTGCTTTTCACGCAGCTGCAGGCCGAAGTCGGAGGTGCGCGAGCCCGAGGTGCGGCCGTGCTGGCCGGGTTTGCTGTCGAACTTGACCTTGTCCCCGATCGGGCGGCGAGCGCTCTTGAGGAAAAGATCGGTGCCTTCACGGCGGGCGAGTTTGCCCTTGGGTCCCAGATAACGTGCCACGTTGCTTTCCTTGATCAATCTGACGCGGGCCTGGCGGGCTCGCGCGAGTCTGGCGGGTCTTCTTGTCGGCGCTCAGACGGTGGGCTTAGAACAGAAACCTTGCGGTTTCAGCAGAACCGCCGGCGAGCACCTGGAGGCGCTGGCCGGCGATGAAAAACGGACTCTCCAGCGCTCAGATGCGGCGGCGCTTCTGCGGACGGCAGCCGTTGTGCGGGATCGGCGTCACGTCGGAGATCGAGGTGATGCGGATGCCGAGCGACGCCAGGGCACGAACCGACGACTCGCGGCCAGGGCCCGGGCCCTTGATGCGCACATCGAGGTTCTTGATGCCCTGTTCCTGGGCGGCACGGCCGGCCACCTCGGCAGCCACCTGGGCCGCGAAGGGCGTGGACTTGCGCGAGCCCTTGAACCCCTGACCACCACTGGACGCCCACGACAGGGCGCCGCCCTGGCGATCGGTGATGGTGATGATCGTGTTGTTGAACGACGCGTGGACGTGCGCGATGCCGTCCGCAACGTTCTTGCGGACCTTCTTGCGCACGCGCTGGGCGGCGGAGTTGTTGGGTGCTTTAGCCATATCGACCTTCTCTCTTGATGCTCGTCAGACTGCCGTGTCGAGCAGCGATCACTTCTTGACCAGGGCGCCGGACTTGCGCGGCCCCTTGCGGGTGCGGGCGTTCGTCTTCGTGCGCTGGCCGCGCACCGGCAGACCGCGGCGGTGACGGAAACCGCGGTAGCAGCCCAGGTCCATCAGGCGCTTGATGTTGATGGACATCTCGCGGCGGAGGTCGCCTTCGATCGTCAGCTTGCCGATCTCTTCGCGGATCTTCTCCAGATCGGCGTCGGTCAGGTCCTTGATCTTGCGGTCGAAGGGAACGCCGCTGGCGCTGCAGATCTTCTGCGCGGTGGTACGGCCGATGCCGTAAATCGCGGTCAGGCCGATCTCGGCGTGCTTGTGCGGCGGAATGTTGATACCAGCAATACGTGCCATGTGCTTCCTCTATTCGCTCTGTGCGTCCGAAGGCGTTGCTCAGCCCTGGCGCTGCTTGTGGCGCGGATCGGTACAGATCACGCGCACCACGTTCTTGCGGCGGATGATCTTGCAATTCCGGCACATCTTCTTCACCGACGCTGCAACTTTCATTCTCTTCTCCTAGGCCTTCGTCAGACCGCTTCTCAAATCATCAAACTCTTACTTGGCGCGGAACACGATGCGTGCCCGCGTCAGGTCGTAAGGCGTCAGTTCAACCGTCACCTTGTCGCCGGGGAGGATGCGGATGTAGTGCATGCGCATCTTTCCCGAAATGTGGCCCAACACGATGTGCCCGTTTTCCAGTTTCACCCGGAAGGTGGCGTTGGGGAGGTTCTCCAGAATCTCCCCCTGCATCTGAATGACGTCGTCTTTCGCCATCGTGTTGTCGTGTTGTTGTCGTTCAGCTCGCCTTGAAACTTGCCTTCTTCAGCAGCGATTCGTACTGCTGACTCATCACGTAACTCTGCACCTGCGCCCAGAAGTCCATCGTGACGACCACGATGATCAGGAGCGACGTGCCACCGAAATAGAACGGGACGTTGTACTTCAGCACCAGGAACTCAGGCAGCAGACACACTGCCGTGATGTAGATGGCACCGGCCAGCGTCAGGCGCGACAGGATGCGGTCGATGTGACGTGCGGTCTGCTCACCCGGACGGATGCCCGGAATGAAGGCGCCGCTCTTCTTCAGGTTGTCAGCGGTCTCGCGGCTGTTGAACACGAGCGCCGTGTAGAAGAAGCAGAAGAACACGATCGCCGCGGCAAAGAGCATCACGTAGATCGGCTGGCCCGGCGACAGGGCCGCGGCCAGGTCCTTCAGCCAGCGCAGGCTGTCACCGGTCGCAAACCAACCCACGACGGTAGCCGGCAACAGGATGATCGACGACGCGAAGATCGGCGGGATCACGCCCGACATGTTGAGCTTCAGCGGCAGGTGCGACGACTGGCCACCATAGACCTTGTTGCCCACCTGGCGCTTTGCGTAGTTCACCAGGATCTTGCGCTGGCCGCGTTCGACGAAGACCACGACGTAGGTGACGGCACCCACCAGCACGACGATGAACATGGCGACCAGCACGCTCATGGCACCGGTACGCACGAGTTCCATCAGGCCACCGATCGCGCTCGGCAGGCCTGCGGCGATGCCAGCAAAGATCAGGATCGAGATGCCATTGCCCAGGCCCCGCTCGGTGATCTGCTCACCCAGCCACATCAGGAACATGGTGCCAGCCACCAGGCTCACGACGGCCGTCAGGCGGAACCCGAAGCCAGGGTCGATGACCAGGCCCGGCGAGCCTTCGAGCGCCAGCGCGATGCCCAGCGACTGGAACAGTGCCAAGCCCAGCGTACCGTAGCGGGTGTACTGCGTGATCTTGCGACGGCCGGCCTCGCCTTCCTTTTTCAGGGCTTCGAGGGTCGGCACCACGTAGGTCATCAGCTGCATGATGATCGACGCGGAGATGTACGGCATGATGCCCAGCGCGAACACCGTGAAGCGCGACAGCGCGCCACCCGAGAACACGTTGAGCAGGCTCAGGATGCCGCCTTCCTGCGACTTGAACATCTCCTGCAGCTGTGCAGGGTCGATGCCAGGCACGGGAATGTGCGCCCCGATGCGGTACACCACGAGCGCCAGCAGCAGGAAGACAAGCCGGCGACGCAGGTCGCCGAACTTGCCGCTCTTGGCCAGCTGATTCGCGTTGGTTGCCACTGAGACCGTTTCCTTGTGCAGGCCGTGCGGCCTCAGGCGACGGAGCCGCCGGCGGCTTCGATCGCGGCCTTGGCGCCGGCGGTCGCGCCGATGCCCTTGAGCACGACCTTCCTGGTCAGTTCGCCCGACTTGATCACCTTGACGACCTTGGCCAGCTGGCCGACAAGGCCGGCAGCCTTGAGCGCCAGCACATCGACCTCATCGGCGCCGAGGCGCTCGAGGTCGGTCAGGCTGATCTCGGCGTTGTACTTGAGCGAAGCCGACTTGAAGCCGCGCTTCGGCAGGCGACGCTGCAGGGGCATCTGGCCGCCTTCGAAGCCGACCTTGTGGTAGCCGCCTGAACGCGACTTCTGACCCTTGTGGCCACGACCGGCGGTCTTGCCCAGGCCCGAGCCGATGCCACGGCCGAGACGTCGGCGGGGGCGCTTCGAGCCGGCGGCCGGCTTGATGGTGTTGAGTTCCATGTTCGTTCCTTGCCTCAGATCACCTTCACCAGGTACTGGACCTTGGTGATCATGCCGCGCACGGCCGGGGTGTCTTCCAGGGTCGACGTGCTGTTGAGCTTGCGCAGGCCCAGGCCACGCACGGTGGCGCGGTGCGATTCACGCGTGCCGGCGATGCTGCGCACGAGCTTCACGGTGAGGGTCTTCTTGTCAGCCATGATGTTTCTCCGATCCCGGCGATCAGCTCGTGATCTCTTCGACCGTGAGGCCGCGCTTGGCGGCGATCTCGGCCGGGGTGCTGATGTTGCGCAGCGCGTCCAGCGTGGCACGAACCATGTTGTACGGGTTCGACGAGCCGAGGCTCTTGCACACGATGTCGGTCACGCCCATCACTTCGAAGACGGCGCGCATCGGGCCGCCGGCGATGATGCCGTCACCGGGCTTGGCAGGCGCCATCAGGACGCGCGACGCGCCGTGCTCGCCGACCACCTTGTGGTGGATGGTGCCGTTCTTGAGGGAGACCTTGAACAGGTTGCGGCGGGCCGATTCCATGGCCTTCTGCACCGCGACCGGCACTTCCTTGGCCTTGCCCTTGCCCATGCCGATGCGGCCGTCGCCGTCACCGACCACGGTGAGCGCCGCGAAGCTGAGCGTGCGACCGCCCTTCACCACCTTGGTGACGCGGTTCACCGCGATCATCTTTTCCTTCAGGCCGTCGTCGTTGCCTTCGGCTTGGGCGCGGGGAGTGAACTTTGCCATTTCAGTATTCCTTAGAACTGCAGGCCGGCTTCACGCGCAGCCTCGGCCAGGGCCTTCACGCGGCCGTGATATGCGAAACCAGCCCGGTCGAACGCGACCTTCTCGACGCCGGCGGCCTTTGCCTTCTCGGCGATGCGCTTGCCGATCAGCGTGGCGGCGTTGACGTTGCCACCCTTGCCGGCGGCGCCCAGCTCCTTGCGCACGTCGGCTTCGACGGTCGAGGCGGTGGCGAGCACCTTGCTGCCGTCGTCGGAGATGACGCTGGCGTAGATGTGCAGGTTGGTGCGGAACACCGTCAGGCGGGCCACGCGCTGCACCGCAATGCGGGCGCGGGTCTGGCGGGAGCGGCGGATGCGCTGGTCCTTCTTGGTCAGAGACATGATCGTCGCTCCTTACTTCTTCTTGGTTTCCTTGATCACGACCTTCTCATCCGAATAACGGATGCCCTTGCCCTTGTAAGGCTCGGGAGGACGGATCGCGCGCACTTCGGCGGCGATCTGGCCGACCACCTGGCGGTCGGCGCCCTTGATCACGATCTCGGTCTGCGAAGGCGTCTCGACCTTGATGCCGGCGGGCATGTCCTTGGCCACCGGGTGCGAGAAACCGATCTGCAGGTTGAGCTTCTGGCCGGCCGCCTGGGCACGGAAGCCCACGCCCACCAGGGTCAGCTTGCGCTCGAAGCCCTTGCTGACGCCGTTGACCATGTTGCTCACCAGCGCGCGCATCGTGCCCGACATCGCGTTCGCTTCGGCGGACTCATCAGCCGGCTCGAAGGTCAGCTTGCCGTCGGCGTTCTTCACGTTCACGAGCGGGTTGGCCGCACGCGTGAGCGTGCCGAGCGAGCCCTTGATGCTGATCTGCTCAGCGTTGATCGACACATCCACGCCCTTCGGCAGGTCGATCGGCATTTTTCCAACGCGGGACATTTGTGCTTCCCTCTTCTCTTAGGCGACGTAGCAGAGCACTTCGCCGCCGATGCCGGCCTGACGTGCCTTGCGGTCGGTCATCACGCCCTTCGGCGTGGTGACGATGGCCACGCCCAGACCGTTCTGGACGCTGGGGATCTCGTGGCGGCCCTTGTAGATGCGCAGACCAGGACGGCTCACGCGCTCGATGTGCTCGATCACGGGGCGGCCGGCGTAGTACTTCAGCGCGATCTCGAGCTGCGGCTTGGCCTTGTCGCCGGTGACGGCGAAGTTCTCGATGTAGCCCTCGTCCTTCAGGACCTGGGCGATCGCCACTTTCAGCTTGCTGGACGGCAGGGCAACGCTGGTCTTCTCGACCATCTGCGCGTTGCGGATGCGCGTCAGCATGTCGGCGATAGGATCACTCATGCTCATTCGAATTTCTCCTGATCGTCGTGCCGATTACCAGCTCGCCTTGATGACACCGGGGATGTCACCCTTGAAGGCCAGTTCGCGGATCTTGTTGCGGGCCAGGCCGAACTTGCGGAACGTGCCGCGCGGGCGGCCGGTCAGTTCGCAGCGGTTGCGCTGGCGGGTCGGGTAGGCGTTGCGCGGGAGCTGCTGGAGCTCCAGACGGGCGGCGTAGCGCTCTTCGTCGGACTTCTTCGCGTCGTTCGCGGTGGCCTTGAGTTCGTCGTACTTGTTCTTGTACTTGGCGACGAGCTTTTCACGCTTGAGTTCGCGCTGGATGAGGGAGAGTTTAGCCACGGGCCACCTCAGTTCTTGAACGGAAACTTGAACGCCGACAGCAGTGCCTTGCACTCGTCATCGTTCTTCGCGGTCGTCGTGATGCTGATGTTCAGACCACGCAGCGCATCCACCTTGTCGTACTCGATCTCGGGGAAGATGATCTGTTCCTTGACGCCGATGTTGTAGTTGCCACGACCGTCGAAGGAACGCCCCGAGATGCCTCGGAAGTCGCGCACGCGGGGCAGCGCAATCGTCACGAAGCGATCCAGGAATTCATACATCTGGACGCCACGCAGCGTCACCATGCAGCCGATGGGCACGCCGTCGCGGATCTTGAAGCCGGCGATGGCCTTCTTCGACTTGGTGACCACCGGCTTCTGGCCCGCGATCTTGGTCAGGTCGCTCACGGCGTGGTCCATGACCTTCTTGTCGGAAACCGCCTCGCTCACGCCCATGTTGAGCGTGATCTTGGTGATGCGCGGCACCTGCATCGGCGACTTGTAGCCGAACTTCTCGATGAGCGCCGGCGCGATCGTTTCGCGGTAGACCTTCTGCAGGCGCGCGCTGCGCGAGCCTTCCTGGGCTTGGGCTTGTTGCTTGGCCATGTCGTTTACGCCTTGATTTCTTCGCCGCTGGAGCGGAAGACGCGAACCTTGTTGGTCTTGTTCGTCTTCGGGTCGGCGACCAGCTTGATGCCCACGCGATCGGCCTTGCCGGTGGCGGGGTTGTAGATGGCGACGTTGGACTGATGGATCGACAGGGTCTTGTCGACGACACCACCGGTCGTGCCCTTCATCGGGTTCGGCTTGACGTGCTTCTTCACCACGTTCACGCCTTCGACCACGATGCGGTCTTCACTCTCGCGCGACAGCACGGTGCCACGCTTGCCCTTGTCGCGGCCGGTCAGCACGATGACCTGGTCGCCCTTGCGAATCTTGTTCATTGCCTGTTCTCCAACCTGGCTCAGAGCACTTCGGGCGCCAGCGAGACGATCTTCATGAAACGCTCGGTGCGCAACTCGCGGGTCACCGGGCCGAAGATGCGGGTGCCGATGGGCTCGAGCTTGGCGTTCAGCAGCACGGCGGCGTTGCCGTCGAACTTGACCAGCGAACCATCCTGGCGGCGCACACCCTTGGCGGTGCGAACGACGACGGCGCTGTAGACCTCACCCTTCTTCACGCGACCACGCGGCGCAGCCTCCTTGATGGAGACCTTGATCACGTCACCGATGCCGGCATAGCGACGCTTCGAGCCGCCAAGCACCTTGATGCACTGGACGGACTTCGCGCCAGTGTTGTCCGCGACGTCAAGCCGCGATTGCATTTGAATCATGTTCTGTTCCCCAACTTTTCCCGCGCGAGCGGTCAGTCTTGGTCCCGTGTATGGGCGAAGCCGAATCGTTTCGTGAAGCGCAAAGGCAACGCGGCCGGTTTTCGGCGAAGCTGCGGATTATGCAGTGCTGCAAAGGCCCGTGTCAAGCACGGGCATGCGTCGAATTCAGGCCTTGAGTTCGCGGGCCTGGGTGAGCAGGGTCTCCGCGCCGCTCACCTCGAACTTTCCGGGCGCCTCCAGGTTGAGCGTCTTCACCACGCCGTCTCGCACCAGCATCGAGTAGCGCTGCGAACGCAGTCCCATGCCGCGCGCCGTGAGGTCGAGCGTCAACCCGGTCGCCTGCGCAAAACTTCCACTGCCGTCGGCCATCATGCGCACCTTGCCGGAGGTCTTCTGCTCGCGACCCCACGCTCCCATGACGAAGGCGTCATTGACGGACACGCACCAGATCTCATCCACGCCGGCTTGCTTGAAGTCGTCGGCCAGCCGGACGTAGCCTGGAACGTGCTGGGCCGAGCAGGTCGGGGTGAAGGCGCCGGGCAGCGCGAAGATCGCGACCGTCTTGCCGGCGGTTTCCTTCGCGATGTCGAAGCTGTTGGGCCCGAGGGTGCAGCCATTGCCTTCGACCTCGATGTATTCCTGCAGCGTGCCTGCAGGGAGCTTGTCGCCTACCTTGAGCATGTCACCTCCGAGCGGTGGTTGAGTGGGTGGATCGGTTGAAGGAAAGCGAAACGGCCGGGGCGCCTTTTCAGGTCACACCCGGCCGTTGCTGCGGAGTGGTGCTCCGCATGTCGCGTCAGATCAGACTTCGCGGGCCTTCTCGACCAGACGGGTCACGACCCACGACTTGGTCTTCGAGATGGGCCGGCTTTCGGCGATCTCCACCGTGTCACCCAGCTTGTACTCGCCCTTCTCGTCATGGGCGTGGTACTTGCTGGACTTGGCGACGATCTTGCCGTAGAGCTCATGCTTGGTGCGACGCTCGACCAGGACCGTGACGGTCTTCGCGCGCTTGTCGCTCACGACCTTGCCGACCAGCTTGCGCTGGTTCTTGCCCGGCGCGTCGATCTTGATTTCACCGGCGGTGGCAGTCATTTCGCGGCCCCTTTCTTCTTCTCGGCCAGGATGGTCTTGGCGCGAGCGATGTCACGACGGGTGTTGCCCAGCGTGCTGTGGTTGGTCAACTGCTGGGTCGCCTTCTGCATGCGCAGGCCGAAGTGCGCCTTCAGCAGGTCGGCCACTTCCTTCTCGAGCGCTGCGACGTCCTTGGCGCGGAGTTCAGATGCTTTCATGTCGATGCTCCGTTCGCGCCTCAGGCGCCCACCTGGCGGGCGACGAAGGTGGTGCTCAGCGGCAGCTTGGCCGAGGCCAGCTTGAACGCTTCGCGGGCCAGCTGCTCGGGCACGCCGTTGATTTCGTACAGCACCTTGCCCGGCTGGATCTCGGCCACGTAGTACTCGGGGTTGCCCTTGCCGTTGCCCATGCGGACTTCGGCCGGCTTCTGCGAGATCGGCTTGTCGGGGAAGATGCGGATGAAGATGCGACCGCCGCGCTTGATGTGGCGCGAGATCGCGCGGCGAGCCGCCTCGATCTGGCGCGCCGTCAGGCGGCCGCGCTCGGTGGCCTTGAGGCCGAAGTCGCCGAACGACACGGCAGCGCCACGCGTGGCGACACCGGTGTTGCGACCCTTTTGTTCCTTGCGGAACTTTCTGCGTGCAGGTTGCAGCATGCTTATTCTCCTTTGGCCTCGGTCGGCGCCTTGCGCACGCGCTTGACGGCCGGCGTCTTGGGCGCGTCGGCAGCCGGCGCTGCGGCAGCGCCTTCGGCCGGACGGCCACCATCGCGGCGCGGCGCGCCACGGTCACCACGGCCGGGGCCGCCAGGGCCACCAGGGCGGGGACCACGACGCGGGCGGCGATCGTCTTCCTGCGCCTCGGGTTTGACCTGGGCCACTTCGCCATTGGCGAGGCGGTCACCGCGGTAGACCCAGCACTTCACGCCGATCACGCCGTAGGTGGTGTGAGCTTCCGAGAAGCCATAGTCGATGTCGGCCTTGAGGGTGTGCAGCGGCACGCGGCCTTCGCGGTACCACTCACAGCGGGCGATCTCGATGCCGTTCAGGCGGCCCGAGGACATCAGCTTGATGCCCTGGGCGCCCAGACGCATCGCGTTCTGCATGGCGCGCTTCATCGCGCGGCGGAACATGATGCGCTTCTCGAGCTGCTGGGTGATGCTGTCGGCGATCAGCTGCGCATCGATCTCGGGCTTGCGCACTTCTTCGATGTTGACGGCGACGGGCACGCCCAGGCGCTTGGTCAGCTCGGCCTTCAGGTTCTCGATGTCCTCGCCCTTCTTGCCGATCACCACGCCCGGACGCGCCGAGTAGATGGTGATGCGGGCATTCTTGGCGGGGCGCTCGATCAGGATGCGCGACACCGCGGCGCTCTTCAGGCGCGACTTGAGGTAGTCACGAACCTTGAGGTCTTCGGCCAGCATGGTGGCGAAGTTCTGGTTCGAGGCGTACCAGCGCGACGCCCAGTTGCGCGTGACCGGCAGGCGGAACCCGGTTGGGTGGATTTTCTGTCCCATGGTCTTCCTTGAGCCTTTAGTTGCCGACGGTGATGTAGATGTGCGCGGTCGGCTTGCTGATGCGGTTGCCGCGGCCCTTGGCCCGTGCGGAGAAGCGCTTCAGCGTGGCACCCTGCTCGACGTAGATGGTCTTGACCTTCAGTTCGTCGATGTCGGCCCCGTCGTTGTGCTCGGCATTGGCGATCGCCGATTCCAGAGCCTTCTTGATGATGCCGGCAGCCTTCTTGGGCGTGAACGTCAGGATGTTGAGCGCCTGGTCCACCTTCTTGCCGCGGACCATGTCGGCCACCAGCCGGCCCTTGTCGGCCGACAGGCGGACGCCGCGAACGATAGCTTTGGTTTCCATCGTCGTCATCCTTACTTCTTGTTCGCCTTCTTGTCAGCCGGGTGGCCCTTGAAGGTGCGGGTGAGCGCAAATTCGCCGAGCTTGTGGCCAACCATCTGGTCGGTGATGTAGACAGGGACGTGCTGCTTGCCGTTGTGCACGGCGATCGTCACACCGATGAAGTCGGGGAGGATCGTCGAACGGCGCGACCAGGTCTTGATGGGCTTCTTGTCCTTCGTGGCGACAGCCTTCTCGACCTTGGTCTGGAGGTGCTGGTCGACGAACGGACCCTTCTTGAGTGAACGAGTCATGTGCCGTTCCCCTTACTTCTTGCGACGCGAGACCACGAAGGTCTGCGTGCGCTTGTTGTTGCGAGTGCGGTAGCCCTTGGTCATCGTGTTCCAAGGCGACACCGGCACCTGGCCCTCGCCGGTACGGCCTTCGCCGCCACCGTGCGGGTGGTCCACCGGGTTCATGGCAACGCCGCGAACGGTCGGGCGGATGCCCTTCCAGCGGATCGCACCGGCCTTGCCGTACTGGCGCAGGCTGTGCTCTTCGTTCGAGACTTCGCCGATGGTCGCGCGGCAATCGATGTGGATCCGTCGCACTTCGCCGGAACGCAGGCGAACCTGGGCGTAGCTGCCTTCGCGCGCCAGCAGCGTGGTCGACGCACCGGCCGAACGCGCGATCTGAGCGCCCTTGCCGGGCAGCAGTTCGATGCAGTGGATCACCGAACCCACGGGAATGTTGCGAATGGGCAGCGTGTTGCCGGCCTTGATCGGCGCCTCGGCGCCGGAGACGACGGTGGAGCCGACTTCCAGGCCACGCGGGGCGATGATGTAGCGGCGCTCGCCGTCGGCGTAGCACACCAGGGCGATGTGGGCCGTGCGGTTGGGGTCGTACTCGATGCGCTCGACCTTGGCCGGGATGCCGTCCTTGTTGCGCACGAAGTCGACCACGCGGTAGTGGTGCTTGTGACCACCGCCCTTGTGGCGAATCGTGATGTGACCGTTGTTGTTGCGGCCGGCATGCTGGAACTGCGGCTCCACCAGCGACGCTTCCGGACGGCCCTTGTACAGGTGCTTGTGCACCACCTTCACCACGGCGCGGCGGCCAGGCGAGGTCGGCTTGACTTTGATGACGGCCATTACGCGGCCTCCCCGGAGAAGTTGAGCTCTTGGCCTTCCTTCAGCGACACGTAGGCCTTCTTGACATGGTCGCGGCGGCCGATGGAACGACCGAAGCGCTTGACCTTGCCCTTTTGCACCACGGTCTGCACGGACTCGACCTCGACCTTGAACAGCAGCTCGACGGCGGCCTTGATCTCGGGCTTGGTGGCATCGCGCAGGACCTTGAACAACACCTGGTTGTTCTTTTCGGCGACGGACGTGGCCTTCTCGCTGACGATGGGCGCCACCAGCACCTGGGCCAGACGGCCTTCGTCGTGCTTGGGCTTTTGCGTTGAGGTGCTCATGCGAACATCTCCTTCAGTTGCTCGATCGCGGCCTTCGTCACGAGCACCTTCTTGTAGTGCACGAGCGAGAGCGGATCGGCGTAGCGCGGCTCCACGACCAGCACGTTGGCGAGGTTGCGGGAGGCCAGCAGCAGGTTGTCGTCCACCTGGTCGGCGATCACCAGCACGCTGGACAGGCCCATGGCCTTCAGCTTGGCGGCGAGCTGCTTGGTCTTGGGCGCATCGACCGAGATCGAATCGACCACGGCCAGGCGGCCTTCGCGGACCAGCTGCGAGAAGATGGCGGCCATGCCGGCGCGGTACATCTTCTTGTTGACCTTCTGGGTGAAGTTCTCGTTGGGGCTGTTCGGGAAGATGCGACCACCCCCGCGCCACAGAGGCGACGAGGACATGCCCGCGCGGGCGCGGCCGGTGCCCTTCTGGCGCCACGGCTTCTTGGTCGTGTGCTTCACCTCGGCGCGGTCCAGCTGGGCGCGCGTGCCTTGGCGGGCGTTGGCCTGGTAGGCCACGACGATCTGGTGCACCAGCGCTTCGTTGTAGTCGCGGGCGAACACGGTGTCGGGCGCGTCGACCTTGGAGGTCGCCTGGCCTTGTTCGTTCAGGAGCTCGAGCTGCATCACTGGGCTCCCTTCTTCAGCTTGACCTTGATGGCGGGGCGCACGACCACATGGCCGTTCTTCGCGCCGGGGACGGCGCCGCGCACCAGCAGCAGCTGGCGGGCTTCGTCCACGCGCACCACGTCGAGGTTCTGCACGGTGCGCGTCACGTCACCGAGGTGACCCGACATCTTCTTGCCCGGGAACACGCGCCCCGGGTCCTGCGCCATCGAGATCGAGCCCGGCACGTTGTGCGAACGGCTGTTGCCGTGCGACGCGCGCTGCGAGCCGAAGTTGTGACGCTTGATGGTGCCGGTGAAGCCCTTGCCGATGGAGGTGCCCTGCACGTCCACGAGCTGACCCACGGCAAAGGTCGTGACCGGGATCTGCGCGCCAGGCTTGAAGCCGGCGGCCACGTCGGCCTCGACACGGAATTCCTTCAGGATCTCGCCGGCTTCAACGCCCGCCTTCGCGAGGTGGCCAGCCTCCGGCTTGGTCACGCGCGATGCCTTGCGGGTGCCGAACGCCACCTGGATGGCGCTGTAGCCGTCGGTCTCTGCGGTCTTGACCTGGGCGACGCGGTTGTTGGACACGTCCAGCACAGTCACAGGAACGGCATCGCCGTCGTCCGTGAAGATGCGCATCATGCCCACCTTGCGGCCCAGCAAACCGAGACGGTTGCTCAGACTCATAAGTGTTCTCCAGCCCCCTCGCCTTGCGGTTCGGAAGCCTTTGTTTCGATACCCGACAGCGATTGGCCGGGCTGACTTGGGGTGGCAACCCCGCCGAGGCGGGGCTCCGTGGAATCTGCCGAAGCGGATTCCGGCCGCTCGAAAGCGGAAAAGCTGCGGATTGTAGCAGCCGCGGGACAACCCGCAACCACCGACCTTCCGCGAGCGGGTTACTGCAGCTTGATCTCGACGTCCACGCCGGCCGGCAGGTCGAGCTTCATCAGCGCGTCCACGGTCTTGTCGGTCGGGTCGACGATGTCCATCAGGCGCTGGTGCGTGCGGATCTCGAACTGGTCGCGGCTCGTCTTGTTGACGTGCGGCGAGCGCAGGATGTCGAAACGCTGCATGCGGGTCGGCAGGGGCACCGGGCCCTTGACGATCGCGCCGGTGCGCTTGGCGGTGTCCACGATTTCGAGCGCGGACTGATCGATCAGCTTGTAGTCAAACGCCTTGAGGCGGATGCGGATCTTTTGCTTTTGCATGACGAATTCCTGAAAAGAGCATGGCGGCCGCAGGCGGCCGCGGTGGTAAAGGCCGGGCGCGCCGCGAGGAGCGCCCGGTCGTCACGCAGACGTTTACTCGATGATCTTGGCCACGACGCCCGAGCCGACGGTGCGGCCGCCTTCGCG